>NZ_NEVS01000001.1:729186-1093779 GCF_002261215.1 Bordetella genomosp. 11
CACGGCGCGGCATTGGGCGGCACCGTTACAGATACCGGATTATTCGACTGGGCCGACTATCCGAACATCTTCCCCGCATATCGCCGCGGCGATCCCGCAGGGTGGGGGCTTGTGCAGGTACGCAAAAAGGCGCTGCGCGATATGGGAGCATCGTTGTCGTCCGAGCAAGCTCACCAAATCGCGATCGGCGCGGAGACCCTTACGTTACGGAACCAGCAGAGCAGCAAGACCGCGATGTCACTGGCGTCCTTCCTGCAGAACCATCCCGCCGTGCAGGCAGTCCATTATCCCGGTCTGGCATCTCACCCTCAGTACCGTATCGCCAGCCGGCTCTTCGCTGCGCCATCGTGGCTGTTGTCGTTCGAGATTAAGCAGGTCAGCACAATGCTGCAGGTCCTGAACCGCCTGCACATCCCCGTCAAAGCGACAGGCTTGGGTGACACCCGCAGCCTTGTCATCCCTGTGGCACCAACGATCTATTGGGAAGCCGGGCCGGAGATTCGCGCGGACATGGGGATAGCTGATGGCTTGGTGCGAGTCTCTGTCGGGCTCGAAGAAGAGGCAGCCCTGCTTGAAGACTTCGAGCAAGCGCTTTCCGGAGACTCCGCGGGGCGATAACCGTCGTGGGCTAGTCGAGGATGAGAAAATGCCGGGAATTCTGGCGCGATCGCGGTGCCCGGCGTCATTCACCCTCTTATCCAGAACGAAATGAACCAGCGGAATGTCACCCACCGGATGATCGAGGCCTTCCAGGCCGCCATGCAGCACGGCGGTGTCAGTGCCGGCGCCGACGCGCTCGGGATATCGCAGCCGGCAATGAGCCGGCTGCTTGCCGGTCTGCAGAAATCGATAGGCTTCCCGCTGTTCGCCAAGAGCGGACGCACGGTCAAGCCCACGGATGAAGCGCATGCCCTGATGGCGAAGGTGCAGCAGTCTTTCCTGGGCCTGGAGCAGATCGTCGATTTTTCCGCCCAGCTTCGCAAGCAGAAGCTGGGCCAGCTGAGCATCTGTGCCATCCCGTCGATCGGGCATTCGATCATGCCCAGGGTTGTCGCGCAGCTCAGACGCAAGTTCCCCGATGTCCTGATCAGCCTGCAGGTCAGTTCGTACGTCGACGTGGCGCGCCAGGTCAAGACGCGGCAGGCCGACATAGGATTGACCGGCGATACGTTCTCGCTGGGGGGAGTGGAGACGGTCGCGGAGTTTTCCGCGGATTGCGTTTGCATCGGCACATCCGCGTGGCTGGCGCCGGGGGCGACGCACGTGGACGTGGAAGAGCTGGGCCGCTTGCCCTTCATAGCCCCGACCGGCACGTTTCGCCCGCGCCTGGATGCCTGGCTTCGGGCGAACGACGTGCGGGTCGATGCCATGGCCGAAGCCTCGCTCTTCCAGTCCATCAGCGATCTGTGCCTGGAAGGCCTAGGCGTCGCCGTCGTGGATCGCTTGACGGGTATCAAGCACCGGGAGCGCGGCGGCCTGACCCTGCCGCTGCGGCCATCCATGGCCTACACCGTCTACGCGACGGCGATGAGCGACACGCGTTTGTCGGAGCCGGCGCGCGAACTTATCCGGCTTGTCGCCGCGGCGCACGGCTGAAAACATAACATCCAGGTATGGGTCGATGTCCTGGCATCCATGGATGCCAGGGCAATGCCTTTTTAGGATGGAGCCTCTATAAATTTCAAGGGGGAATCCTGATGTCCTGGAGCATCGCGTGTCGGCCGTGGATCGTCGCGGCTTCAATGGGGGTGATCTTCGCCGCGCCGGCGGCGCAGGCCGAGTGGCCCGAAAGGCCCATCCGGTTCATCGTCAATGCCGCCGCGGGCGGTGCCGCGGATGGCACGGCACGGGTGCTGGCCGAGGGGCTGGGAAAGCGGTTGGGCCAGCCCGTCATCATCGAAAACAAGCCGGGGGCCTCCGGTGCCATCGGTCTGGATACCGTCGCCAAGGCGGCCCCCGATGGCTACACCATCGGCAACGCCAACCTGGCGACATACACCGTCACCGCGTTGACGGCGAAGTCGCTTCCCTATAACCCCGATAAAGACTTCACGCCCATTGCGAAGCAATGGACACAGCCGAATCTGCTGGGCGTCAGTCCCAAGCTTCCGGTCAAGACCGTCGCCGAGCTGGTGGCTTATGCCAAGGCGCACCCCAACGAAGTGTTCTACGGCTCCACCGGTACCGGCACCGCATTGCATGTGCTCGGTGCGTTGTTCGCGAATCTGTCCGGCGCGCAACTGATCCATGTGCCCTACAAGAGCGCGCCCGCGGCCGAACTCGATCTGTCGACCGGGCAGATCCAGATGATGTTCAGCAACTTCACATCCATGGAGCCGCAGGCGCGCGCGGGCCGCATTCGCGCATTGGCCATCACCGGCCCGACTCGTTCCCCCATGCTTCCCGATGTGCCCACCATCCGCGAGGCGGGTTATCCGGCGCTGGAGATGGAAACCTGGGGCGGCGTCGTCGGTCCGGCGAATATGCCGCCAGCCATCGTGGACAGGCTGAATCGCGAGATCAATGCGGTGCTGGCCGATCCCGCCGTAATCAAGAAGCACGCCGCCCTGGGCGCGACAGTGGCGCCGGCCTCCATTGCGGAGTTCAAGCAGATGCTCGATGCCGACAGCGCCCGTTGGGGTGAAGTGATACGGCGCAACAACATCACGCTCGAGTAGCGAAGCTTAGTGATCCTCTGAACGCCCGCGGCTGGGGTGGACCCCGCCGCCGCGCAGAGGACAGATCATTCTTGGAAGACCTGGCCATTCGTATGTCCTCAAATGAAATCATCGTCGTAGGCGGCGGCCTGGTCGGCGCCGCCATTGCGTACGGAATAGCCAAAACCGGCGGTACCGTGACCCTGCTGGACCAGGGAGATATCGCGCATCGTGCCTCGCGCGGCAACTTCGGCCTGGTCTGGCTGCAAAGCAAGGGCGCCGGCTTCCCGCGCTATGCCCAGTGGAGCCGCGACGCGGTAGACCACTGGGGACCGCTTGCGACAGAGCTGCTCCAGCTTACCGGCGTCGATGTCGATCTGCAGCAGAACGGCGGCTTCTGGATGGGCTTCAGCGAGAAGGAGATGGTCGAACGCGAGGCCATGCTGGCCCAGATCAATATCGACGGCCGCACGCCATTCGAAATGCTGGATCACATGGAACTGAAAGCGCGCCTTCCGGCCATCGGCCCGAAGGTGGTGGGCGGCAGCTGGTGCCACCTCGACGGGCATGTGAATCCCCTGAAACTGCTGCATGCCTTGCATGCGGGTTTGAAGTTGCGCGGAGGACGGATCTGCAACGGCGTCGATGTGCGTGAGGTCAGGGCGGACGAGAAGTCGTCGCGCTTTCAGGCCAGGTCGGTCGACGGGCGTTCCTGGGCCGGCGACAGGATCGTATTGGCCGCGGGATTGAGCAACGACACGCTTGCGTCGCAGTTGGGACTGCACGCGCCCGTCGTGGCCAACCGGGGCCAGGTGCTGATTACGGAGCGGCTGAAGAGGTTCCTGCCGTATCCGACAAACAAGGCGCGCCAAACGGCGGAAGGGACGGTTCAACTCGGGTTCTCCGTCGAGGACGTGGGCCTGGACGACGGCACGACGGTGTCCGCCATCGAATGGATAGCAAAACGCGCGGTGACGACGTTTCCCGTTCTATCGACCGTGAAACTGGTGCGCGCATGGGGCGCGCTTCGGGTGATGACGCCCGATGGCGCTCCGATCTACCAGGAGTCGGCGAAGTATCCGGGCGCATTCGTCGCGACCAGCCATAGTGGCGTCTCGCTGGCGGGTTCGCATGCCTATGAGATCGCCCCCTGGATCGCCGGCGTCAAGCCGGCTCCGCGTGGCGTGGAGCAGTTCGCCGGGGAGCGCTTTCTCGACCCCAACAGGAAATTCAGCAATGCGCACTAACGACCAGGACACCGCCATTTCGCTATTTGTCTCGGAAGAGAGTCTCGGCGCGAGAACCGTCCGTATCCATCTCGACGGCAAGCCGCTGTCGGTGCCTGAAGGGATCAGCGTCGCCTCGGCCTTGCTGATGTCGGGCCTGCGCACGTTCAGGTCTACCCCGGTCTCCGGATCGCCGCGGGCGCCGTACTGCATGATGGGTGTGTGCTTCGAATGTCTGGTGGAGATCGACGGCCGTCCGGGCCGGCAGTCCTGTCTTGTCCAGGTCCGCGATGGAATGCACGTCAGGCGCCAGGAAGGCGCTACAGAACTGGATGATGCGAGCGATAAGGGCTGATATGGATTCGAATGTTGAGCGATTCGACCTCGTGGTCGTTGGTGCGGGCCCGGCCGGCATCTCCACCGCGATAGAGGCCCGGCGTGCCGGATTGAGCGTCGTCCTGCTGGACGAGCAGCGGCGCGTCGGCGGGCAGATCTACCGGGCCATCGAGGAGGCGCCGCCGCACAGGCGCAGCGTGCTGGGCGCGGATTACTCCGCCGGTGCGTCCCTTGCGGAGTCGTTCGCGGCCAGTGGCGCCGTCCACCGGGCAGGCGCCGCCGTCTGGAACGTCGATAGGGATAAAACGGTTTCCTATCTGCAGGACGGTCGCGGAAGAACCGTTCAAGGCCGCGCCGTGGTGCTGGCCAGCGGCGCGATGGAGCGTCCCTTTCCGGTTCCCGGATGGACCTTGCCCGGCGTCATGGGCGCGGGTGCGGCCCAGATACTCTACAAGGCGTCCGGCGCAATCCCGGCCGAGTCCGTTGTCATCGCCGGGGGCGGACCGTTGCTGCTGCTTCTGGCGCAGCAGTATCTGCGCGCCGGAGTCAGGATCAAGGCGTTGGTGCAGACCACCGGCGCCGCGGATTACTGGCGCGCGGCTTTGCATCTTCCGTATGCCATCCGAGCCTGGGAAGACCTTGCCAAGGGCGCGAAGATGCTCAAGGCGATCCGCGCGCATGGCGTCGACACGTACAACGGCGCAAGCGGTTTTTCCATTGAAGGCACCGATAGGGCCGAGGCCATTACCTTCACGCATAAAGGCCGGCGCAAGCGCATCGCATCTCCGCTGATCCTGCTTCATCATGGGGTCGTCCCGAATACACAGCTGAGCTGGTCGCTGCGAGCCGAACATCGATGGGATGACGCCCAACTTTGCTGGGTGCCGCGGACCGATCCCTATGGCCAGATCGAGGACACGCACATCTATATCGCCGGCGACAGCCGGGGCATCGTCGGCGCCAAGGCCTCCGCTGCGCAAGGGCGCCTGGCCGCCTTGGATATTGCCCGTCGCCTGCGGAGTATCGATTCGAAAGCCATGCAGCGCCGCGAGGCCGAAGTGCAGGCGGAGTTTCGTAGGCATGTGCGTATCCGGCCCTTCCTGGATACCTTGTATCGGCCCAGGGACGACCATCGCATTCCGGCCGACGAGAACGTGATCGTCTGCCGTTGCGAAGAGGTCCCCGCCGGGAAAATCAGGAAATACGTGGAGGTCGGATGTCTTGGGCCCAACCAGACCAAGGCTTTCGGCCGGTGTGGGATGGGGCCGTGCCAGGGCCGGCTCTGCGGATTGACGGTGACCGAAGTCATCGCGCAAGAGCGCAATGTCAGTCCGCGGGACGTCGGGTACTACCGGATCAGGCCACCCATCAAGCCCATCACGCTGGGCGAACTATCCAATCTCGACCAATAGTTTTTTCAACCTGTCCCAAGGAGTCTCAGACATGGAAATCAAACGCATCGCGACCGACACGCGCCGATCGCGCGCAGTGGTCTACAACAACATGGTTTTCGTGGGTGGACAGACCGCCGACGATCGCAGCCAGGACATCCGCGGCCAGACCGCCCAGACGCTGGCCAAGATCGAGAAATTCCTGGCAGAGGCCGGTACGGACAAGAGCCGTCTGCTGACGGCCCAGATATGGATCAAGGATCTGGAGCGCGACTTCGCCGGCATGAACGAGGTCTGGGATGCCTGGACCGCGCCGAATGCGGCACCGACCCGCGCGACGGCGCAATGCGATCTGGCGGCGAAGGATATTCTCGTCGAGATTATCGTCACTGCCGCCGTGTAAGCGCGGCGCCTGGCCCCTCAGGGCAACACCAGCGCCAGGGTTTCCTTGACCTCTTCCATGACGACATAGCTGTGCGAGGAGGCCGAGGCGGGCAGGCGCTTGAGCAGATCGCCCAGCAGGCGGCGATACGCGCTCATCGCCGTCAGCCGTGCCTTGACCAGATAGTCGAATTCGCCGGATACCAGATGGCATTCGAGCACCTCCGGCACCTTGAGCAATTCCGCGCGCACCTTGTCGAACACATCGCCGGACTTCGCCGACAGCTTGATCTCCAGGAAGACCAGCAGGTCCAGCCCGAGTGCCCGGGGATTCAAGTGTGCGTGATATCCCGTGATGACGCCATCGCGCTCCAGGCGACGGACACGCTCCGCGCACGGCGTGGCGGAGAGGTTCACCTTCGTGGCGAGTTCGGTGATGGCTATGCGGCCGTCACGCTGCAGGATGTCGAGGATCTTGTAATCCGTGCGATCGAGTGGACGCATGTTTTCTCTGTGCGGGATGGAAAGTAGGACTGCATACAGTGAAATGAACTATAGAAGAACGGAACTATGGTTAAAAACACTGGCGATGCCCAAATAAAATAGCGATTTGACCATAAACAAGGGGGTCCGGCCATGCATGTGGTCGTTCTGGGCGGTGGCGTTATCGGCACCACCACCGCGTATTACCTGGCACGCGCAGGGGCGCGAGTCACCGTGCTGGAACGGCAGCCGGGTGTCGCGCTTGAAACCAGCTTCGCCAATGCCGGGCAGGTCTCGCCCGGGTACTCCACGCCGTGGGCGGCGCCCGGCATTCCTTCCAAGGCCATCAAATGGATGTTCCAGCGGCATGCGCCATTGGCCTTGCGCTGCGACGGCAGTTTGTTCCAGCTGCGGTGGCTGGCGGCGTTGCTGGCCAATTGCAATGCCACGCGCTACGCGACCAACAAGGAGCGCATGCTGCGCCTGGCCGAATTCAGCCGCCATTGCCTGCAGGCAGTGCGCGCGGAAACCGGTATCGAGTACGAGGGTCGGAGCCTGGGATTGCTGCAACTCTTTCGCGATGCCGCGCAGTTCGAGGCCGCGCAGCGCGATATCTCGGTACTGCAGGAACAAGGCATACCGTACGAACTGTTAAGCGCCACTGAGCTGGCAAAGGCCGAGCCGGCGCTGGCGCGCGCGCGTTGCCGCCTTGCCGGCGGCCTGCGGCTACCGAACGACGAAACCGGCGACTGCCACTTGTTCACGCGGGAGCTCGCCATTCTGGCGGCCCGGCTGGGCGTCGACTTCCGCTACGGCGTTTCCGCCGAAGCCCTGGTCGTGGAGGGCGACCGCGTGGCGGGCGTGCGCGCCGGCGGCAAGTTGCTGGCCGCCGATCGCACGGTCCTGGCGCTGGGCTCGATGTCGCGCGCAATGGCCGCGCCACTGGGCATGGATCTGCCGGTGTATCCCGTCAAGGGATACTCGCTGACCGTACCGATCGTCGACGAATCGGCAGCGCCGGTCTCCACGCTGCTGGACGAGACCTACAAGGTAGCCGTCACCCGGCTGGGGCGGCGTATACGCGTGGGCGGCATGGCGGAGCTGGCGGGCTATGACCTGCGTCTGAAGCCACGCCGGCGCGCAACGCTGTCCATGGTGTTGCAGGACTTGTATCCCGGGGCCGGCGACGTCGAGCGAGCCGACTTCTGGACCGGCCTGCGGCCCATGACGCCGGACGGCACCCCCATCGTCGGCCGCAGCCGCTATCGGGATCTGTACCTCAACACCGGACACGGCACGTTGGGATGGACCATGGCTTGCGGTTCAGGCCGTATCGTCGCCGACCAGATCTGCGGCCGCGCGCCGGAGATTTCCATCGAGGGCCTGGAATACTCCCGGTACGGCTCATGAGCAGGCCCGCCCATGCCCGTATCGATCTCGGCGCCCTGCGCCGCAACTACGACACCGCGCGACGCATCCATGGCGGGCAAGTGCTGGCGGTGCTCAAGGCCGATGCCTATGGCCACGGCGCGGTGGCCTGCGCCCAGGGGCTGGCCGGACTCGTCGATGGCTATGCGGTGGCCTTCCTGGATGAAGCGCTCGTCCTGCGCCAGGCTGGTATCGAAGAACCCATCCTTGTGCTGGAAGGCGCATTCGATGCCGATGAGACGCGTGTGGCGGCGGCCCGCTCTCTTTGGCTGGCGGTGCATCGCCGCGAGCAGATCGAATGGATAGCCGCGGCGGCGCGCGTGCGTACCGCCGGTGGCGCGACCGTCCCGGCGGCCGGCATGCATGCGTGGTTGAAGGTGGATTCCGGCATGCACCGCGCCGGCTTTATCGGCGACGAGGTGCGTGCGGCGTACGAGGCATTGCGCGCCTGCGGCAATGTCACCGGGATTTCGCTGATGACGCATCTGGCGCGAGCCGATGAGTCCGCCAGCGACATGACGGCGGCGCAGATCCGGGCCTTCGACGCCGCCACCCAGGGCTTGGCGGCGCCGCGCAGCGTATGCAATTCCGCGGGGATGGCCGCCTGGCCGGATGCGCGGCGCGATTGGGGGCGCGCGGGCGTCATGTTGTATGGCGTCGATCCCATGGACTCGCCAACGCTGGCGTTGGAGCCTGTCATGACACTGCACAGCCGGGTTTTCGCGGTGCGCGACGTGGACGTCGGGCACGCCGTGGGCTACGGTGCCCGATTCGTCGCGCGGCGGCCGACTCGCGTCGGGCTGGTCGCCTTGGGATATGCGGACGGCTATCCGCGCAATGCGCCGGAGGGGACACCCGTTGCGATCGATGGGCGGCCCGGGCAGCTTATCGGCCGCGTGTCGATGGATATGTTGACCGTCGATTTGACCGAACATCCGCAAGCCGGCATCGGCAGCGCGGTGGAGTTATGGGGCAGCCAGGTCCCGGTTGCCGAGGTTGCCAGGGCAGCCGGGACCATCCCCTATGAGATCCTGTCGAACGTCAAGCGGGTCACGCGCAGTTATGTGGGCGGATAATCCCGCCCTGGGCACATGCGATAGCGTTCGGCCGGCTCAGAACCGATAGCTGACCCCCACGGCGCCATAAGCGGACGTGCGCCGCTCCACGATGGGGCTGTCACGGGCATCGCCCAGCAGCGTGCGTACTCCCACCGTGGTGAACAAGCTCCATTGCCGGTCGATCGCGTAGCGCCAGTTCGCGTACAGGCCGGCCGACCGGAATCCGGCGCCGGCCGAATAGCTGCCCAGGCCGGCCTCGCTGCGCGCGGCTTCCGAGCTGGTAACGCCGAACCAGGTCGACATATCGTCATGGCTGCCCCAGGCCGTTTGCGCGCCCAGCCGGACGACGTTGCGGCCCGCCATCCAGACCGCATAGGAGCCATTGAGTTCGATGCGGGTGCCATACCCCGCGTGCAAGGCCTGGATCGCCGTGGTGGTGATGCGCCAGCGGCCGGGCTGCCAGCGCAGGAACGCGCCCACGGTGGCGTGCGCGTCGATATCTTCCAGGCCCTTCAGGCGGTCGTGGTCGTCCGCATCCCGGCCCAGGCGCATCCCGGCGAAAACGCCTGCCTGCCAATCCGGGGCCAGCTGCGTGCGCAGTCCCACCGTGGGCAGGCCATCCTGCGTGCCGACGAAGAACGCGCCGCGCTCGTAGGAAAGCTGCAGTACCGGCACGGCGTGGTAGTCTTTCGCGCCGGCGTATTCGGGCACGATGCCGACGCCCAGCCCGACGCTGTTTTCGGCCTGGACTTCCGCGCTCGCCAGCAGGGCGGCGATGCCCCACAAGGCCGTCCATGCATAGACACGCCGGCGGCGCGGAATCGGCGCGCCGCGCGAGCGCAGCGTCTGTGTTCTGATGGTCATCGATATACCTTTGCGTGCGGCCACCGGATGGGCAGCCTTCCGGACCGGCATTGTCGGGAAGGCGTTTTAAAAGTTTTTTAATGCCCTGGCTGTACGCTGCGCATCGTTACCCACGGAGGCCCCTTGCACCTACTGCTGATCGAGGACGACCCGATGCTTGGCGACGCGCTGTGCGGAGGATTGCGGGAAGCGGGCTACACGGTGGACTGGATAACGGACGCCGCCCAGGCGCGGGCCGCCGTCACGGACCACGACTACGGCGCGATCCTGCTGGACCTGCAACTGCCGCGTGGATCCGGCCTGGCAATACTGAAAAGCGTGCGCGAGCGCTACGACGCCACGCCCATCGTCATTCTGTCCGCGCGCGACCGCCTGAGCGATCGCATCAAGGGCCTGGACGAAGGCGCGGACGATTACCTGGTCAAGCCGTTTCCCGTCGAGGAGCTGCTGGCGCGGCTGCGCGCGGTCACGCGGCGCGCCAGCCATCGCGTGGTACCGCTGATGCGGATTGGGGACGTGCAGGTCGATCCCGCGCGCCGGCACGTCACGCACGCGGGCAAACCGGTGAAACTGAGCATCCACGAATACCGGACGCTGGTCGCGCTGCTGGAACGCCAGGGCCACGTCGTCACGCGGGAACAACTGGAGGACGCGGTGTATGGCAGGCACGGGACCATAGAAAGCAATACCGTGGCGGTCTACGTGCATCAGTTGCGCCGCAAACTGGGCAACGACCTGATCGCGACCGTCCACGGCTTCGGCTATCGGGTCGGCGAGGCCCTGCAATGAAAGGCTGGCGCGCCGTCGCCGCAAGCGCGAACAGTTTGCGTACCCGGCTGCTATGCGCCACGCTGATCGGCATCGTCGCCTTTGGCGGAGCGTGGTATTCGCTGCGCACCTGGGAAATGAATATCCCTGAAACCGGCCGTGCGGACGAACGCTTGCGCGACATCGCCGGCCTTGTCATAGAGTCTATCCCGCGCACCCTGTCGGTGGATGGCTCCGTCGCGGCGTACAGCAGCCCCCCAGGCCTGAGCCCGTCGACGCCAAGCACGATTTTCCAGGTTTGGCATATGCCCTCCAGGAAGCTGATCCTGAGGTCGCCCACTGCCCCGGATATCCCGATGAAGCCGGATTTCGCCACGGGCTATGGCAACGTTTCCACGCACGATGAAGCGTGGCGCGTCTATGCCGCGTCGGATCGCACCGGTACCATTCAGGTCCAGACCGCGACCAGTCAGGAAAAACTGGAGGAGACCTATCGCGAATGGGTCAGGGAAGGCACGTTAGCGGCCATTGGCATCTTCGTCCTGCTCGCCTTGATCCTGTGGGGCGCCATCCGCCTGAGCCTGCGGCCGCTGGATCTGGCCCGCGAGACGATCGCGCGGCGCTCGCCCTTCGATAACTCGCCCCTGGCCGAGCGCAGCCTGCCCGGCGAGATCCGGCCATTCGTGTCGGCCATCAATCATCTGCTGGAACGCCAGAACGCCGCACTGGTGCGGGAGCGGCAACTGATCGCCGATGCCGCGCACGAGCTGCGCACGCCGCTGGCGGCCATCCAGGCGCAGGCGCAACGGGCCACGTCGGCCCTGGATGCGGAAACCGCGCGCGCGGAAGCCGCCAAGCTGCAGGGCGTTGCCGCCCGCGCCGCCCGCATCGTCGAACAACTGCTGGACCAGGCACGGCTGGACTCGGACGACGCCCTGCCGATGGAGCCGGTGGACCTGGCGGATCTGGTCGACCTGGTGGTACGCGACTTCGAGGGCAAGGCCGCCCGCAGGTCGCAGAAGATTTCCATCGCCGCGGAGAGCTGCCCAGTGCGGGGGAATATCGATGCGCTGGGCATTCTGCTGGGAAACCTGATGGACAACGCGGTGCGTTATACGCCGCCGCATGGGCATATCGCGGTGTCCTGCGGCCTGGATTGCGGGATACCCGTGCTGGCGATCGCGGACGATGGTCCCGGCATCCCGGTGGCATACCGCAGCCGCGTCTACGACCGATTCTTCCGCGTGCCGGGCAGGGCCGAGGGCGGCACCGGCATAGGTCTTTCGCTGGTGGCCCGCATCGCGCGCTTGCACGACGCGCAACTGGTGGAACTGGAAGCCGCCAAGGGGTTTCACCTGGCGGTGCGCTTTCCCGCGGCCCCGGCGTCCCTGAACGTCTAGTGGCCGGGCAGCATGGTCTGAGCGTATTGAATGCCGACGCCGAAGGCGCCGCCGAATCTGCGCGAGACGCCCACGGTCAGGTCGTAGGTTTCCAGCCGTGCCCAATCGCGCTGCAGCTCCAGCAGATAGGTCAACGAGGTGATCGGGCGCGCGCCGGCTTGAAGCATGCGTTGGACGGCACGTTCATGCGCCTCGGCGGTGCAGTCCCCGCATGCGTCCGTCACGACGTAGACTTCGAATCCCTGCTCAAGGGCGGAAATGACGGGGCCGTTGCAGCAGACGGACGTCCACAGGCCTGCCATTACCAGCCGGTTCTTGCCGGCGGCATTGATGCGGGCGATGAAGTGTTCGTCTTCCCAGGCGTTGGAGGTCGTGCGATCCGTGATTTGCGCGTCGGGAAAGGCGTCGGCGATCTCGTCGAATAGCGGGCCGGCGAACGTGTCCTTGGAGATCGTCGTGATGATGGTGGGGACCTTGAATCCCTTGGCGGTGTTGGCCAGGATCGCGGTGTTTGCGCGCAGGTTGGTGACATCTATGGATTTGGTATTGAAGGCCATCTCGGATTGATGGTCGATCAGGACCAGCACATGATCGTTCGGGCTTAACAGGCTGCTGGCAGGCTTGGCGGTGGCTTTGATGCTCATCGAATTCCTCGGTCGAGTCGGGCAGCCCGGATGGCTGGTGTGGCCGGCGGGCCGCCGGGATTGCGGTCCGGAAATTCTATGGGTGCGCCGGCCGGACTTGCGTGCAGTGGCGCGTAACCGTCTTTGCAGAAATGCAGGCTGGCGATCCGTCATGGCGCTACGCGGACGATTCCGCGCGCGGCCGCTTGCCTTCGATGAAGTCGCGCTTCGTCTCGATTGCCCTTGCGCAATGCGTCATGAAGGCGGTAATCCGGGGAGACCGGCGGATGTCCGGGTGCGTCAGCAGCCATAACTCGTCATGGACCTCGCTCGCCACCGGGCCGATACGGACAAGCCCGGCATCCAGGTCGCCGTGCATGCAGGGCAGGATCCCGATCCCGATGCCATTGCGTACCGCCGCGGCGACGCCGTAGACGGAGTCGCTGCGGTAGCTGATATTGCGCGGGGATACCCGCCGGTCGATGTAGCCATGCGCCTTCAGGCCGGACAGCCCCCTGCCGTACGAAACCCACTGCGCCTCGTAGAGGGCGTGCTCGGGGACCTCGCGATCCAGATAGTCGATGCGCCGGCCATAGATGGCCCAGGCGACCGTCGCCATCTTGCGGCCGAACAGGTTTTCCGGGGGAGATAGCGTGGCTCGGAAGGCGATGTCCGAATCGCCCCGGGCCAGGTTCAAGCACTGGTTGCCGACGATCACCTCGATCCGGACGCCTGGATGCATGGCCCGGAAGTCCGCGATGATGGGCGTCAGGAAGTCCACCAGTAGCGCATCGCTGGTCGTGATGCGCAGCTCCCCGTTCAATTCCTCGGTCCGTCCGGTCATGCGCCGCATCACGGCCAGAATGTCGGATTCCATGCGACGGCTCAGGTCCAGCAGTTCCACGCCCGCGCCGGTCGGCAGGTAACCCGTGCGGCGTCGCTCGAAAAGCATGAAGCCCAGTGCATTTTCCAGGGCCGATAGCCGCCGCGAAAGCGTGGAGTGATTCACGCCGAGCGCGAACGCGGCATTCATCAGGCCGCCATGTTCGCCGATGGCCTTGACGATGCGCAGGTCATCCCAGGAGAGTGCCTCGGGGGAGTGCTTCATGGTGTCGTTCGTGGAAGGTGCGGCGGCGTGGGCGCCTGGCCGGTGTCCATCGTAATGCCTGGCCTAGGCCGCGTGCGGGTCGGCCGCGGGATTGGCGCGATACCGCGTGCGATTGTCCAGATACATGGTCATGGAGCCATTGAGCACCCAACTGGTAAATGCTGAAATTTTCGAGGGCTTTGCAGCCTGCGCGCCCGTCGCGCCGACCACCGCATATCCGATCCTGGAGTTTTCCCGATGACCGACAAGCGATCCGCTGACGCTTCCGTGACACAATCCCTGACGCATGCCACCGGCGCGCCGGTGGCCGACAACCTGAATACGATGACCGCGGGCCCGCGCGGGCCCGTTTTGTTGCAGGACATATGGTTGATCGAAAAACTGGCGCACTTCGACCGCGAAGTCATCCCGGAGCGCCGCATGCACGCAAAGGGCTGGGGGGCCTACGGTACCTTCACGGTCACGCACGACATTACCGCCTACACGAAGGCAAGGCTGTTCTCCGAGCCTGGAAAGCAAACACCGATATTCGCCCGCTTTTCCACGGTTGCCGGCGAACGTGGCGCCGCCGATGCCGAACGGGACATCCGCGGCTTTTCCGTTAAGTTCTATACCGAGGAAGGCAATTGGGACATCGTCGGCAATAACACGCCGGTGTTCTTCTTCCGCGATCCCTTCCGTTTTCCTGACTTGAACCACGTGGTCAAGCGCGACCCGCGCACGGGCCTGCGCTCGGCGGACAACAACTGGGACTTCTGGTCGCTGCTGCCGGAGGCGCTGCATCAGGTGACCATCGTAATGTCGGACCGGGGCATACCCCGGACTTTCCGGCATATGCACGGCTTCGGCAGCCATACGTTTTCGATGATCAACGCCGCCAACGAGCGCGTATGGGTCAAGTTCCATTTCCAGTCCCTGCAGGGTATCGAGAACCTGACGGACCAGGATGCCGGAGCGGTAGTGGCAGGCGATCGAGAAAGCCACGGGCGCGACCTGTTGCAGGCCATCGAACGCGGAGACTTCCCGCGCTGGAAGCTGTGCATACAGGTCATGACGCAGGAGCAGGCCCGCAGCCACCGGCACAACCCGTTCGACCTGACCAAGGTGTGGCCCAAGGGGGAGTTTCCGCTGATCGAAGTCGGCGTGATGGAGCTGAATCGCTATCCCGATAATTACTTCGCCGAAGTGGAACAGGCAGCATTTTCGCCGGCAAACGTAGTGCCGGGCATCGGCTTCTCGCCCGACAAGATGTTGCAGGCACGGCTGTTCTCGTACGGCGATGCGCAGCGCTATCGCCTGGGGGTGAACTTCAATCACATCCCGGTCAACGCGCCGCGTTGCCCGTTTCACAGCTACCATCGCGACGGCGCGATACGCACCGACGGCAACCTGGGCGGCACGCCCAGCTACTGGCCCAACAGCAAGGGCGCGTGGATCGGCGACGATCCGTCGCTGCACGAGCCTGCGCTGGTGCTGGATGGCGCGGCCGCCCACTGGGACCATCGCGTGGACGAGGATCATTACGAGCAGCCCGGTAATCTCTTCCGCTTGATGACGCCGGCCCAGCAGCAATTGCTGTTCGAGAACACGGCGCGCGCCATGGGCGATGCGCGCGAGGAAGTGAAGCGGCGCCACATCGAGAACTGTTCCAAGGCGGACCCGGCCTACGGCGCCGGGGTGGCCAAGGCCCTGGGCTTGTAGGCGGCCGCGCGCATCGCGCAGCTTGCGCCGGGCGCGACGCGCTACGACGGGTCGCTGGATTCCGGCGGGCCGGCCTGCTGGCGGAAGCTGGCCCGGTATTGGGCCGGTGTCACGCCCAGGCGCTGGCTGAAGACGATGCGCATTCTGTCCACGGTTCCGAAACCGCAATGGAAGGCAACCGCTTTCAAAGGCCGGTCGCTGGCCTCCAGCATCATGCGCGCCGCGTCGATGCGCGCGCGCTGGACGAATTCATAGGGGGTAATGCCCGCCTCTTGCATGAAGTGGCGGGTCAGGTTGCGAGGGCTCATGCCGACTGCCGCCGACAAGGACTGCAGGCTGTGCCGTCCACCGATACTTTCCATGACGAGGGCCTGTATGCGCGCCACGGGAGAGCCAGGATCGCAGGGAGCGGAAAGGTATGGGCTGAACTGGGATTGACCGCCCTGGCGCTGGGCAACCATCACCAATCGCTTGGCGACGGTCAATGCAATGTCGTGGCCGTGGGTTTCCCCGATCAGCGCCAGGGCCAGGTCTATGCCCGCCGTGACCCCGGCGGACGTCACCAACTGCTGGTCGCGAAGGTAAATGGCGTCCGGCGACACCCGGGCCTGCGGGAATGTCCTCGACAGCTTCCGGGCATCCTGCCAATGCGTCGTGACTCGGTGCCCGTCGAGCAGCCCTGCGTAGCCCAGGGCAAACGCGCCGGTACAGACGGATCCGTACAGGCGGGATATTTCCGGAGCTTTGCGCAGCCAGGCCGTGAGGTCCGGATCGGGGGGCGCATCGGGCATGGCCGGGCCGCCGGCAACCAGAAGAATGTCGAAGCCGCCCACGGCTTCGTCGAAACTGAGATCAGCCGTCAACTGTATCCGGTTGGAGGCCCGAAGCGGAGTACGGCGCGAGGCGACGAGTACGGTTTCGTAACGGTCGGCCTGGGGCAGATGTGCATTGGCCTCGTGAAAGGCGTCGACGGGGCCGGCCACATCCAAAGCCTGCACGCCTTCGTGGATAACGATGGCCACTCGCCTTGCCGTCATGGGCGCCTTTC
This sequence comes from Bordetella genomosp. 11, assembly GCF_002261215.1. NCBI lineage: Bacteria > Pseudomonadati > Pseudomonadota > Betaproteobacteria > Burkholderiales > Alcaligenaceae > Bordetella > Bordetella genomosp. 11. The sequence goes on from NZ_NEVS01000001.1 coordinate 745,659, forward strand.
CTTGTCCGAAGCCGTTCGATCCCGGCCCTTCGAAGCGCCGTTGTGCATGCCGGGGCGTCCGTGACGCCGCGTTGATCGGTGATGTCCCATATGTCTTGAAGCCCGATGTTTGGGCTCGATGGTGTCGGTATGCGCGAGGATCGATTGTAATTGTGGCGAATCCCCGCGAGCGCGCTGGCTGGTCCACGCCGCATATCCGCACCCCTGTACCGCGATCTGGCACTGGTGCGCTTCGCCGAAGCCTTGCGCCAACGGGAGGCGAAATGCCCCATGGGGCGGCAGGGCACGTGCTGGGACGTCGCCCGCGCGGCCCTGTTCCCGGCTTCGGATGACGCGGCCTATGTCACGGGCACGTTGCTCATGGTGGATGGCGGAGCCTCGATCCGACCTAAGCCCCGATCTTCTTGTAGAAGAAGGTTGTCGCTGTAAGGCCCCCGTACGCTTTCAAGGCGTAATCGGGAATCACCCCCGCACGCGTCCAGCCGGAACGCTCATAGATCCGCTCGGCATCGCTTCCCGTTTCGGTGTCCAGCACCAGCAAGGTGCGCCCGGCGGCCGCGGCGGCGATATCGACTTCCGCCATCAGCCTGCCGGCAATGCCCAGGCGTCGAAAATCGCGATGGACCAGCAGCTTCGAGACATCCGCCCGATGCTGCTGGTTCTCGGGTTGTCCGATGACGAGCTGCACGGTGCCCATGATCCGCCCATCGGATTCGGCGACAAGCAGGATACGGTCGCCGCGCGCGATTCCGTCGGCAACATTCATCCAGAATTGGATGGCTCGCGACATGTCCAGCGGTGCCATAAAGCTGACGGAGGCGCCGCCGGCGACGCAATCCACCAGCACTTCGGCCAGCGCCCCGGCCAGGCTGGGGGCTTCGTCCGCGCCGACAATGCGGATTCTTGCTTGGGAGGTCATCTCAGATTCCTTTGTGGGACAGCGTCGTCAAGGCCACCAGGTAGCGGGCCGTTATGGGGCCCGGGTTATGGAATGTCGTAGGCTGGTCCAGTTTCATGGTCAGGCAGTCGCCTTTTTCCAGTAGCCAGGTCGTTTCGCCGATACGCAGCTCCATCGTTCCGCGAATGACCCACACCTGCTGCATCACGTCGGACTCCTGCAGCGCGGTTTCGTACGAGACGCGCTGGCCGGCCGGAAAGTGGATCTCGACCAACTGGGTCGGGGATGGGATCGCCGCCGAAAGGTGGCGCCGCACATATCCGGACGCCGGGTCGGTCCAGACCGTTTGGTCGGCGGCGCGGGAGACCGGCGAGGGGCTTTCTTCAGGGGCGTGCCGCTCGAACAACGATGCGAGCGGGACATGAAGTGCCGCGGCGAGCTTGTCCAGCACCAGGGCGGTCGGGCTGCTTTCACCGCGCTCGATCAACGAGATGGCGGATCGGCTTACCCCGCTGCGATCGGCCAGTACATCGAGCGACCAGGAGCGTTCGCTGCGCAAGGCCCGGATACGCGCGGCGATAAGCTGGTTGATGTCCATCGATATCCATAAAACTAGAATTTCTTATCTATTTTTATGGAGGGCGCGTGTTCCGTCAATCCTTCAGCGCCCACGTGCCAGATCGCGCGCCCTGCGGATTCACCCCGATGCGGGCGCCAGCGCGAGCATGGAGCAGACAGAAAATTTCTTGACAGCCAACCTACTAGTAGGCAGAATTCGGCCATGGAACAACTTTCATCCACCGCCGAGGAAATTCTCGCCTGCACGCGCGCCCTGATCATCGCGGGCGGCTACAAGAGCTTCAGCTATGCCGATGTGGCCGAGGTTGTCGGGATACGCAAGGCCAGCATCCATCATCACTTTCCCAGCAAAGTCGACCTTGTCCGTGTCCTGTTGGCCCGCTACCGCGAGGAGGCCCAAACCGGCGTGGCCGCGCTGGAACGCAATGTGGCGGATCCGTTCGACCAGTTGACCAACTATGTCGGGTACTGGGAAGCCTGTATCGAAGAAGGAACGGCATCGTTCTGCATTGGTGCCTTGCTGGCCAGCGAACTTCCTGTGCTGCCTGAAGAAGTGGCGGTGGAAGTCCGAGCGCATTTCCGCTTTCTTGCCTCCTGGCTGCAGTCGGTTCTGGAGCGCGGCAAGCAACAGGGCCGCATCCATCTGATGGCCGCGCCCAGGGCGGAAGCCGAGAGTTTCCTGGCGACCGTCCACGGCGCGATGCTGTCCGCGCGGGCCTATGGCGATCCGAAGATGTTCGGCGTGATTACCAAGCCGCTGCTGGACCGGCTGGCCGTGCGGCACTGAGGCGGCCCTGCCTCCGCCGGGGCCGTAAAGGTTGCCGACACCCGGCATTAGGAATTTAACCGTATCGAAGCATCGGCGACCCTTCGCCGGAAGGTCTCAAGCGAGGCTTTTACCTACCAACTAGAAGGTAAGGAGATTTACATGAACGACGTATCCCTTGGCTCGTCCGTCCATAGCCAGGAAAGCTGGCTAAAACGCTATTACTTCATCCGGGCCGTCTTTTCCATCGCATGGGTGGCGGCCGCCTTCACGGTGGCCCAGTCCTCCGCGTTCGTTGCCGCGGTCCTGCTGGTTGTCTATCCGGCGTGGGACGCCGCCGCGAATTACCTCGATGCATCGCGCAGCGGCGGCGTGGCCGACAACCACACCCAGGCGATCAACATCATGGTGAGCGCGGCGACGGTCGTGGCGGTGGTGGCGGCATTGCAGATCGATATGAACTGGGTGCTGGGTGTCTTTGGCATATGGGCGATCCTGGCTGGCTTGCTGCAACTCGCGACGGCGCTGCGCCGCTGGAAACGCCATGGAGCACAGTGGGCCATGGTGCTCAGCGGCGCGCAGTCCGCATTGGCGGGCGGGTTCTTCATCCGCCAGGCACTATTGCCCGCGGTCCCGAATATCGGCAATATCGCCGGCTACGCAGCCGTGGGCGCCCTCTACTTCCTGATATCGGCTGTCTGGCTGGTCGTGGCCGGGCATCGGCGTGGCGGCAGGCAAGCCGCCTGAAGCAGCCGGGCACCGGCTTGGGCTGGGGAGGGACGATGAACCAGACCGGAGGAAAAGTTGGATCGACACGCCGTATCGCAGATGTCCGAGCAGTTGCGCATCGATGTCGCGGCCGTGCAGGATGTGCCGGGTATTCGCGACATCGTTGCGTCGGCATATTCGAAGTACATCGAACGCATTGGCAAGCTTCCCGCGCCCATGACCGCCGATTACGAACGCCTGGTCCAAGAGGGCAGGATGTTCGTATTGAAGAAAGGCGAGCAACTGCTGGGCGCGATTCTTATCGCACGGGAAGGCGATGCGATCACGGTGGGCAACCTTTGCGTAGCGCCCGCGGCCCAAGGCAAGGGGTACGGGCGACTGCTGATGGAACACGCCGAGAAAATGGCAAGGGCGCTGCATCTGGCTGCCGTCACGCTGTACACCAATGAAAAGATGCACGAGAACATCGCGTTGTATTCGAAACTCGGTTTCGTGGAAGTCGATCGAAGGACAGCCGACGGATATGCCCGTGTGTACTTTCGCAAGGCGTTGCCCTGATCCTGTCGCCATCGGACGGACGGCCCGCCGCCGGATGAATCCGCCCCGTGACGGCGGGTTCAGCTCGTTGTAGGCGATGGCCGCCATGTGCCACATGTTCACAGAAAATTGACACTCGGGGAGTCCGCGCGGGGCTAGCATCTGCACGAAGGTGGCGTCGATCGAATAACCGCCGCCTCAAAGGAGACATAGCCGCATGAGACAAGCAGAAACCCTCTGGGCAAGGCCGGCGTCCTGGCGAGCCAACCTTACCGCCAAGCATTGGCGCACGCTCAACGGCGCCTTCCTGGGATGGATCTTCGATGGCTACGAGGCCCTGGCGCTGGTCGTCGTGCTGCCCTCCTTGTTGCATGGTTTGCTGCGGCCGGACCAGATGGCCTCGTTGCCGGTGTATGGCGGTGTCGTGATCGGCATCACGCTGCTCGGATGGGGCATCGGCGGACTGGTTGGCGGGACGCTCGCCGACTATGTCGGGCGCAAGCGCATGATGATGTGGTCGGTGCTGCTGTACGGACTGCTGACGGGCCTGACTGCTTTCGCGCAGGACATCTGGCAGGTCAGCGCGTTGCGCCTGCTGACCGGCCTTGCCATGGGCAGCGAGTGGAGCACAGGCATCGCACTGGTCGCCGAGACCTGGCCGCGCGAGGCGCGTGCAAAGGGGGCAGGTTTCCTGCAGTCGGGCTTCGGCTGGGGCACATTGCTGGCGGCCGTGATCTGGTACGCCATGACCTCCTTCGATCCCTTTGGCGTGAACAACTGGCGCGCCATGTTCGTGTTGGGCGCGGTGCCCGCGCTGTTCGTGCTGTATCTGCGGCGGGGGGTGGAGGAATCCGAGCAGTGGATGAAGGCAGTCCGCAACAAGCAATGGAGCGCCACGGGCCAGGCCGCGCCGGCTACCCCGGGATACGGCGACGGCAAGCGCCCCTTTACGCTCAAGCAATTGTTCAGCGAGCGCGAGGCCGTGCGCCGTATTTTGCTCACCACGGTGCTGTCCATCGCGGCCATCGTCGGCTGGTGGGCGGTGTCCAGTTGGCTGCCCGCGTACACGGCCGCTCTGGGGGCCGCCGGCCACGTCGCCGACCCGCAGGCGTGGGTGTCCCGTGTGTCGATCTCGTACACCCTGGGCGCCACCGCGGCCTACCTGGTATCGGGCTTCATCATCGATACGATCGGGCGGCGGATGTTCCTGTTCCTGACATTCGTGGGCTGTTTCCTGACCACGCTGGCCACTTATGGATGGGTGGGCAGCGTACAGAGCCTGATCCTGGTGGCGCCGGTCAACGGCTTCTTCACGCTGGGATGCGCCTTCGCCTGGCTGGCGATCTATCCGTCCGAACTGTTCACAGCCACGGTCCGTTCCACGGCGGTGAGCTTCGTGTTCAACTCCGCGCGGCTGATCGCCTGGGTGTTTCCCATCCTGTCGGGCCGGATGATCCAGGCCTTCGGTGGCGTGGCGCACGGTGCCCTGCTGATCGGTTACGTGTATCTCGTGGGGTTGGTGCTGCCCTGGTTCCTGCCGGAAACCCGCGACGCCGACCTGCCGCAATAGCGGTGCCGTGCGGTGAGTCCCGCGGCGTGAGCTTCCGAGTCGGGTAACCCAATAGAATAGGGCTCCGACTTCGAGGATCCGCCGCCTTGATCACCAACATCAGCATTCTCGTCCGCGACCGCTTGGGCCGCGTACTTCTGCAAATGCGCGACAGCAACGCCACGAACGGCCCGCTCGCATGGAGCTTCTGGGGCGGCGCGGTCGAGGCCGGGGACGCCGACCACCGCCACACGGCGTCGCGCGAGCTGGAGGAGGAGCTGGGCGTCGTCGCCGATCCTGCGGACTTTATCGAGATAGGCCGTCGTACCGGTAGCGACGGCCAGGAGGCGCCATTGATGCTGCTGCCGCGTCCTGTCGAATGGGGCGAGTTCCGTGTGCTGGAAGGGGCGGGCGCGGGGTATTTCCAGCTCGACGAGATACGGCAGTTGCCGGTCACCCGGTCGGTAGCCTGGTACCTTGCCCATAATCCGGGCGTTTTCCTGCGCGCCTGACCCGTCCGCATCGTGCGCTGGCGCGGTCGGCGGGTACATCCGTATGATAGGCCGCGACGGCGCGCGGGCGCCGCGAGAGCCGGAGAGCCTCCATGGATTACCTGATATCGCTGGCCCAGCAACCTGCCGCCTGGATAGCCCTGGCAACCCTGATCGCCATGGAAGTCGTACTGGGCATCGACAATCTGATTTTCATCTCCATCCTGACCAACAAGCTGCCGGAATCGCAGCAGGCGCGCGGCCGGCGCATCGGCATCGGGCTGGCCCTCGGTCTGCGCCTGGGACTATTGGGTACGGTGGCGTTCATCGTGCAGCTGACCGAACCGTTGTTCGAGATATTCGGGCGCGGCATTTCGTGGCGCGACCTGATCCTGATCGCGGGGGGACTGTTCCTGGTCTGGAAGGCCACCAAGGAAATCCATCACCATGTCGACCCGGACCCCGGCGGCGATCTGTTCGAGGGCAAGGCGGCCACCATCGGCTTTGCCGCCGCCATCGGGCAGATACTGCTGCTGGATCTGGTGTTTTCCATCGACAGCATCATTACGGCGGTGGGGATGACCGAGCATATCCCCATCATGTTCATCGCGGTCATCGTCGCGGTGGCGGTCATGCTGCTCGCCGCCGACCCGCTGGCGCGCTTTATCCAGCGCAATCCGACGGTTGTCATGCTGGCCCTGGGTTTCCTGCTGATGATAGGCATGACGCTGATCGCCGAGGGGTTCGGCGCGCACGTGCCCAAGGGGTACATCTATGCCGCCATGGCGTTCTCGGCCCTGATCGAAGGCCTGAACCTGTTGGCCCGTCGCGCCAGAAGCAGGAGGATGCCGGCGGCGGGCAAGGAATGACCGGGTTAGCCGATACCGCGCGCGCTGTCCGCATGTAGCTTCGCGCCGGCACGATCCGATGATGGCAAAATCCGCATGCGTGGGGCGGCCCGATACGGGGCGCGCCTTTTACGGCTTTACCTGACTGAAGCACCCGGCATGCAAACTATCCAATTCGACCTCGCGGCGGGCGCCCGCTACATTGAAGTGAACCAGCTGCTCAAAGTCGCGGGAGTCTGCGACAGTGGCGGCGCTGGCAAGGCCATGGTCGCCGATGGCATGGTCAGTGTGGACGGCGTACTGGAGACGCGCAAGACGGCGAAGATCCGCGCCGGGCAAACGGTGACGTGCGCGGACGTGCGTATCGTGGTGCGTGAGGCGGCCGAGGCATGAAGTTTCGACCGTCCAGGAATTCCGTTTTCGGGGTGCTGCTGCGCTCGCCGTGGTGGATGAGCGCCGGGATCGCCACCCTGTTGATCGTCGGCGCGGTCGCGGCCTTGCCCAGGGAGTATTGGGCGATCGGCGTTTTCGCCTCGATACCGTTCGCGGTGATCGCCGTCCTGGCCGGGCTGCGCCAACTAAGGACCCCATCCGCTGCGCGCGTGCAAGCCGTCGCCGCCGCCACGGCGGCCATGTCGTGGCAGGCGTTCTCCGGTGCCGTCCGAACCGGCCTGGAGCGCGACGGCTGCCAGGTCGAGCGCCTGAACGGCGGCGGCGCCGACTTTGTCCTGACCAAAGGCGGCCGCATCGCGGTAGTCAGCGCCCAGCGCTGGAAGGCCGCCCGCACGGGTATCGAAGCGGTGCGCGAGCTGCAGGCCGCGCGCGAACGCCATGGCGCGCACGAAGCGATCTATATCGCCTTGGGAGAAATTTCTCCTTCGGCGCGGGAGTACGCGGCCGCGAAGGATATTTCCTTCATGACCGCGCCCGAGCTGGCGAAGCTATTGCGGGATTCGAAAGCCTGAGGCGTGCGGGCAGGCCCGCCGCGGAATGTGTCCCGGGCATTACCCGTTCTTCCCGAACCCGCCGGCGGCCCATTCGGCGGCCCGCTGCGCGCTGAGCTTGTAGGCCGGCGTCACACGGGTCTGGGCCAGTTGGCATCCGCTTTCGTCATAGGCGCTTAGCAGGGCATACGGATCGTCCTCGTCGGGGACGATATCCAACTTCACGGTGAGGCGCCCTTCGGCGGCGTCGATCTTCACGCTCTTGTGCAACGTGGCGTGCAGTTGCTGCTCGTGCCGCCGCAGGACTTCCCTGGCGGTTTTGACAAGGGTGAGGAAGGCGGGCGAGTCGAGCGGCTTGGGGTTCTTCTTGTCGCGACCCATGGTCCACGGGCCTACCAGCGCGGGCTCGGCTTCCCCATCCCGAGTCATTTCCACGGCCCAACCGTCGTCGTCTTCGTTCTTGATAATGCGGGCCGTCCAGCCGTCATCGCGCCAGAGCCTGGGCTCCTGCACTGTCGGGTCTCCGGATGGATCGGTATCCGGCGTTGGGGTGTCGTTCACTGCAATTATTCCTTCGGGGTCGGCGGTTCGCGGGTCGTCAATGGTACCTTTATGTGCCGCTCCATGACTGGAGGGGCAATGCATCGTTTCGATACGGAGTTGCCCATGACATCGGTTTCGGCGCGTCGCGCGATCATCGGCCTGGTCGGCTGGCTTGCCATCGGCTTCGTGGCTGCCGCGATCGGCGCCATCGCTTCGGTACAAGCGGCGGATTTCTATGCGCGGCTCGTCAGGCCCGATTGGGCGCCGCCCGCGGGCGTGTTCGGCCCGGTGTGGTCCGTGCTGTACTTTCTGATGAGCGTGGCGGCATGGCTGGTCTGGCGGGCCGGCGGCTGGCGCGGGCAGTCTGGCGCGCTGCGTCTTTTTCTGGTGCAGCTCGCGCTGAACGCGCTATGGAGCTGCCTCTTCTTTGCCTGGCATCTGGGGGCCTGGGCCTTCGCGGATGTCTGCGTGTTGTGGCTGCTGATCCTGGCGACCCTGGTGGCCTTCTGGCGTGTCCGTCCGCTGGCCGGCGTGCTGCTCCTGCCTTATCTGGCATGGGTCGGTTTCGCGACGGTGCTTTGCTATCGGGTGTGGCGCTTGAACCCCGGGCTGCTGGGATAGTTTTTCTAGTGCGATCTGGCAATTTATCTGGGTTGTGAGGCTATCGCGCGATAGATATCCTTCTGGTCGTGCGATGAATTTCTCGCGCTTCCTTCCGGCCAAATACCAGGTTTGAAAAATGAATACCGATACGCAGGCACCGGCGATCCTGATCACCGGTGGCAGTCGCGGCGTAGGCGCGGCGACCGCGCGTCTCGCCGCCGCGCGGGGCTACGATGTCGCGATCAGCTTCGTTTCCAACGAAGCCGCGGCCCTCGCGGTGGTGGCCGACGTGCGCGCCGCGGGCCGCCGGGCCTTGGCGGTGCGCGCGGACAGCGCGGACCCCGCGCAGGTCGCCAACTTGTTCGACGCGATCGACCGTGAGTTCGGCCGGCTGGATGTCCTGGTGAACAACGCCGCGATGCTGGCGCGCCAATCCCGTCTGGAGGATCTGGGATTCGAACGGATGACGCGCATCTTCGCGGTCAACGCGATCGGCCCCATCCTGTGCGCGCAGCAGGCCGCTAAGCGCATGTCCTATCGCCACAACGGCCGGGGCGGTGTCGTGATCAATGTCTCGTCGGCGTCGGCCCGGCTGGGCAGCCCGAACGAATATGTCGATTACGCCGCTTCCAAGGGCGCCCTGGAGACCTTCACGATCGGCTTCGCCAAGGAAGTCGCGCGGGAGGGGATACGCGTCAACTGCATCCGCCCGGGCCACATCTACACCGAGATGCACGCCAGCTGTGGCGAGCCGGGACGGGTGGACCGCGTGAAAGACTCGATCCCGATGGGGAGAGGCGGCCAGCCCGAAGAGGTGGCGAACGCCATCCTGTGGCTTGCGAGCAGCGAGGCTTCTTTTGTGACGGGTACCTTCCTGGATGTCACGGGCGGGAAGTGATGCGGGGCGCGCCCGCACCGTGTCCCCGGCCGCGCCGGAACGACGGCGCCGGATCTAGGCTTGCAGGGAGACCGCCGGCGTGACGGTCCGCCGCTGTGCCGTCAGGGCACAGCCCATCGACGCCGTCATGATGAATCCGATCGCCAGCCACTGCATCGGGCGGAGATGCTCATCCAGGAATGCCAGCGCCAGCAGTGCCGCCATCGCGGGCTCCATGCTTAGCATGACCCCGAAGGCCTGCTTCGGCAGGCGCTTGAGCGCCACCATTTCCAGGGAGATCGGAATCGCGCTGGAGAGCGCGGCCACGCATAGGCCGACCAGGAGTACCGTCGGCGACAGCAGGGCGGTGCCGGCCCGCGCCACGCCGATCGGCACGACCACCATCGCGGCCACCGTCAGGCCCAGCGCCACGGAGTGGCCGGCATGCAAATGTCCCAGCCGTTTCCCTGCCACGATGTAGGTGGCCCACATGGCGGCGGCGGCCAGCGCGAACAGCACGCCCGCCGGGTCCAGCGTGCCCGCGCCGCTTCCGCCGGGCAGCAGCAGGCCGAGTCCGGCGACTGCCAACACGACCCACGCGAAATCCGCCAGGCGGCGCGAGGCCAGCAGGGCAACGATCAGGGGACCCGAAAATTCGATCGCCACGGCGACCCCGAACGGGATCGTGCGCAGCGCCAGGTAAAAGCAGAGGTTCATCGCGCCCAGCGCCACGCCGTAGCAGACGATGCCGCGGCCATCGCCGTGTCGCAGGGGCCAGCGCCATGGCCGCCACAGCAGCAGTAGCAGCAGGGCGGAGAATCCGACGCGCACCGCGGTCGTGCCCTCGGCGCCGACAAGAGGGAACAGCGTGTGCTTGGCCCATGAGGTGCCAAGCCCGAGAAACGTCACGGAGCCAAGAACGGACAACAACGGCAAAAGCGGAGGGCGGGGCGCGGTCATATCGGGCCTATGAAGGACCGCGATTTTGCCGCATTTTTGCCCCGCTTGCCGGGTTATCGGTCGAAATACCCCTGCTGGATGGCCCGCAGCCATACGGGACCGATGACGCGGACCTGGCGGTTGACGATGCTGTGGTTGAAGCCTTCGATGCGGATCAGCACGTGCTTGCCGATGTAGGGTGCCATCATGGTGCGGGCAGCCTCCATCCATTCGACGGGGTAGACCTCATCGTAGGTGCCGTTCATATCCCAGACCGGCAGCCCCTTCAACGCCGGCCCCGGCATGCTGGTCGCCAGGATGTCGTTCAGCATTTTGTTGAAGCCGGCCTGCTTCATCCTGGCGGGGACGAAGGGCGCCATGTACAGCCGCAGGGCAAGTTCGGACAGCGCGCCCACGTTGTAGAACATGATGGGGTCTTCGACTTCCTTGAAGCGCGGTTCTTTCAGGTCGCGTTCCCAGCGCGCGTCTTTTTCGGCGGGATCCGCCCGCTTGTTGTAGAACTCGAAATCGGCGCGTCCGCGGCCGCGCACGCGCAAGGCCGATTTCTCATAAGGCCAATCCCAACGTCCCGCCTGGGCGGCGCCGTAGTAGTACGCCACGCCGGGAGGGGATGAGCCCCAGTTCAGGTAGCCATCCGGGCGCACGCGCTCGGCCAGCGGCCACATCAACGCGCCGCCGGTGGAAAAGCCCCAGTACAGGACCATCGATTTCTTGCGTTCCTTGTCGGACAGCGTGCTGCGCAGGCCGGCCTCCAGCCCGTCGACCATGGCGACCGGCGTCGCGGCAACCATTTCATTGAACAGCTGCGTGCCTGGCTTGGGAAAGCGCACGTACTCGCTGCCGCTCTTGCTGGCTGTATTGCCCGCCGGCTGAATGGTGTAGTCGTCCTTGGACCAGTACGCCTTCTGGTGCTGCGAGAAGATCGGCATGCGTTCGTCAAGCGGGATGGTCTCCCAGGTCCCGCTGCGATCGGGCGCGAAGAAGTTCCAGCGGCCCACGCGCGTCAAGGCAATGAAAGTGACGCCGCGCTTGGCCAGCCATACGCCGATGCCTTCCTTGCCTTCATCCGTTTCGATGAATCCATTCGCACTGGAGCTGCCTTCTTCCGTGGCCACCAGTACGACCTTGCGCCCGTTATGCATCAAGGGCTTCGCGGGTTCCAGGCGCATGACCACCTGGGTGAAGGTCATGCCGTTGGCGGGATAGTCGACGTAGGTGACCTTCTTCGTGAATTGAGTGGTCTCCGGGTAGTCCTTGCCGCCGAGTATTTCTTCGACCTGTGCTTGCGGCAGTGTTCCCTTGTCCGCCGGCAGCGTCCAGGCCGCGGCGGTGGTCATGTATAGGGCGGAAAGCGCCGCAGCAACCGCCCCGGCGATGAATTTGTACGGCATGGGTGAATAGGTCCGTCTGGTGATTGATGGGTGGCTGACGCGCCGCGGCGCTGGCTGATGAAAGTGCCCCACCGCGCGAACGGCACGGGCATGGTGCCACGGTCGCGACCGGGAAAATCGGCGCTTCCCCGATGTGGCGCGCACATTCCCCATATTGGCGCGGGCGTGCACTGCATCGCGGCGGAATTTGCGGCGTTCGGGCAACACCATGAAGCAGGGTTCATCCCAGGACGGGTTCGACGGTCTCTATTGCACGTGCACCACGCGAAGAACGGCTACAGCCATTTCCACGGTTTGAGCGTGCGGTCCCAATCGATCTCGTCGGGGTCCACCGTCCAGGTTTCCTTCGCATAGTCGTAGGCCGCTCCCGGCGCGTGATAGGCCGCGCTGCCGATGGCCCAGCCGGCGGCGGCGGTGGCGCCCAGCACCCGCGAGCCGGTGCGCTCCTCTACCCAGGAGCCCGCGTCCATGGCGTTTTCCTTGTCGACGTAGTTGTTGTAGAGATTGGTGCCGATACGAACGCCGATCACGCCGGAGCTGATGATCGCGCCGGGCACGCCGATCCAGCGGCCCGCGGCCAGCAGGGTATTGGAGCCGGCCAGCATGCCGCCGATTTCCAGGCCGCCGGCGACGAAGCCGCTGGCGTCCAGGCCCGCGGCAAACCAATTGCCCTCGCGGATGTCGTCGCCCAGCGACGAGATCGACGCGTAGGTGCCGCCGGCCAGGTTGTAGGCGCCCCAGGCGCGGTTCAGCCCGCGCCAGCCGGGGCGGTTCCAGAACTTGTTCAGGTCGCGTTCGCGGGCGACGCCGCCGGCGGATACGTCCCAGGGATCGCCGCGCGCGCGCGAGCGGATATCGGCCTGCCGCGCGCTGGCGCCCTGGGATTTGTTCACGCTGGCGTCCTGCCAGCGATGATCCTGCGGGCGCACGGTGTCCGCGCCGGGCGCGCCGCTGCGAATGACATGCTGAAGCTCGACGGCATGGTCGAGGTTGACGTTGGGCGGACGCCGGCCCTGTTCGTCGCGCAGGCGCACTTCGGCCAGGTCCGCCAACGTTTCGTTGGCCGCGCGGATATCGTCCGTTTTGCTTCTCAAGCCTTCCAGCGGCGAACGCATGCCGACGCCGCGATCCAGCGGGTCGCGGATGCGCTGCCTGTAGGCGCGGATCTTGGCGCGGTCGAAGTTGTTGGGCACGGCGAGCGTGAAGCCCGACGGATGGCGGAACATCCACTCGGCCCCCAGCGTGGCGGTGACGCCGGCGAATTCGGGCCGGCTTTCCAGGCCCAGCGGGTCGGCGAACGCCAAGGGGTTGTTGCGCACGAAGACGTAGAAGTTGGGGCCATCGGTCTGGCCCTTGGGGTCGCGTTGCAGGAAGCGGCCGGTCGCGGGCTCGTAGGCGCGGAATACGAAATCCAGTTTGCCGGTCTCGTCTATGCGTCGCTTGCCGGCGTAGCCGAACGGATTGTCGTCGCTGGGAACCATTGTCCGCAACGGCACGCCAAACGGATCGTAGATGTAGAAGTTGCGTTTGCCCGACCGATCGAACAGGTAACGCACCGAGTGCCGCGCATCGAACATCGGGAAGTTGTCGCGGCCGGCACCGGAGACGATCAGCGCGTCGGAACGGACAGGGTCCCATACGATGCTGCGGGCAAGCTGGCCGCCTTCGTACTCCTCGATCGCTTCCTGGCCGTCGCGAAGGAAAAGGCGCAGCGTACCGGCCTGTCGCTCCGCGTGCAGGCGCCCCAGCCCGTCGTAGTAGCGCTCGATCGTGCGGTTGTCCGACCGGCGGGTGGCCGTGACGAGCTGATTTCGAAAGTCGTAGACGTAGGTCCAGGCCTCGTCCTGGACCAGGTTCCCGTTGCCGTCGTAGCGCCGTTCGGCGGTGTCGACCCGCGTGTACTGGTCCAGCTCGTTGACGGCGTAGCTGATGCCGGTGCCGCCCGCGATGCTGCTGGTCCGGTTCCCCGCCAGGTCGTAGCGCCAGCTGCCGGCATCCTGCGCCGCGGCCAAATCGAAAAAGCGCGCATCGATCGGCGCCTGCAGGTCGGGCAGCGGGTCCGGCAAGGGCTGCGCGGGCGGCGACAACGGGGCCATATCCAGCGGCGTGGCGGGCATGGCGGTACGCCAGTCGGACAGGCGCGACAAGCTGTCGTAGGCGAACGCCTGCCGCGTGCCGAAGTCCTGGCCGGCCTCGACCGCGTTGCGTACATTGCCCAGCGCGTCGTGCAGGTATTGCGCGGTCAGTATGGGCGTGCCATCGACCGAGTGGCGGACCTCGTCGACACGCCCACCGGCATCGACGCGGAAATCGGTGGCGGGGCCGCCGGCGCGGGACAGCCGGGAGGGGCTGAGGCCGGCATATCCGAAACCGGCCAGCGGCGCGTCGTCCGCGGTCGCGGGGTCCCCCGGCCAATCCGTGCCGCGTTGTTGTTGCGCGATGGCGACGACGCGGTCCAGGGCGTCGCGTCGATAGCGCAGCGCGCGGCCGGAGGGATAGCGCAACAGCTCGGCCGCCCCGGTGTTGGAGAACCGGCGTTGGATCGCGAAGGTCCGGGCCGGATCGGCGCCCGGCACTCCCGGGAAGCTGACGGTCTCTTCAAGGACATGGTCCAGGGAGTCATGGCGCAGGCCGATGTCGACGAAGTCGTTGGCGACGCGGCGCATCCGGCCCAGCCCATCGTATTCCACGCGCTGTTCGCTGGCGCCGCCCAGCTCGACGCCGGAGGCGAGTGCCGAGCGGTCGATGTGCAGCACGGTATTGCGGTTCAGCGCGTCCCAGGAAAAATAGCGGACCGCGCCGTTGCGATCGTGATAGGAAACCATATTGCCGGCGGCGTCGTACTGCGCGAGATCCGCGCTTGCATCCGGCAGGACGGTGGAGGCCAGTCGTCCCGCCGTATCGTAGACGTAGCGCGTGACGCGACCCAGCGCGTCCGTTTGCGAGACCTTCTTGTCGTCCAGGTCCCAGCCAAAGCGTATCTCCACCGGCTGCGGCGTGCCGCCGGCCGAGGCGGACGACAGCATCTGCCGGTTGCGTACCAGCCGGCGGAACACGTCGTACTCGTTGCGCACCGTGTTGCCCAGCGGGTCGGTGATCGCCACCACATCGCCACGGCTATCGTAGGCCTGGCGCACGACCGCGGTTGTCGTCGCATGGGCAGTCCGGCGGTTGAGCTCGTCGTAGGTCCAGGTCTCGGCGTAGTGCTGCGTGCCCAGCACGGTGCCGTTCTCGTCCTGGATCGACTCCTCGCGATCCTGGCGCACGAGATTGGTCTCCTGGTCCCAGGCCAGGCGCCACACGTTGCCGTACGGATCGACGCGACGCACGGGGCGTCCCAGGGCGTCGTACTCCGACACGAAGGCGCGGCCGTCCTGGTCGATCTCGCGGACCAGGTTATTGCCGCTGTCGTAGTAGTACTGGATCGTAAGCAGCGTGCCCGGCCCGCTGTCCAGGAAGGCCGCCGGCAGGTCGGCCGCCGCCACGGCCGGCGGGTCGTCGTAGCGGTTGGCGGACGCGGTGATGCGCCGCCCCAGTTCGTCATAGCTGAACTGGCGCCGGGCCAGCAGCAGGAAACTACCGTCGGGCTGCTTGCCGTGCGTGCATTCGACCAGAAGATTCCCCAGCTTGTCGAACCGCCGCACGGTGACGTTTCCCAGCGCGTCCTCGGTCCGCAGCGCCCGGCCGAATGTGTCGAAGGTAAAGCGCGTCGCATAACCGCGCGGATTGGTCACCCGCACCACGCGTCCATCGGCATCGTAGTCGTTGCGGGTGACGGCGTGGACGCGCGCGTAGTCGTCGATGGTCGCGGCCACCAGCGATCGCTCGTTGTACCTTAGCTTGCGCAGGCGGCCCGATGGCGAGATCGTCAGGCAGGGCCGCCCCGCGCGGTCGTGTACGACGCGGGTCAGCTTGAATGTCGTGTCGTCGCCGATCGACTGGGCAAGCAGATGCTGCTCCTCGTCGTAGCGGCTTAGCGTGATGAAGACGCCCGTGGGCAGATGGTTCTCGTCCTTCAGCTCGAGTTCCGTGCGCACGAGGTTGCCGGCGCGATCGTAGGCGAAGGTCGTGGTGGCGCCAACCGGCAGCGAGCTGGTACGGCGCGTCACCTGATCCAGCGCGTTGTAGGCTGTTTCGGATACGAAGCGGTTATCTCCCGGCGTGAACTTCGGCCGGTAGAGCCGCGTGACCCGGCCCAGGGCGTCGCGGTCCACGGACGCGGTCAGTGCCGCACCGGACGGATCGACGGCGGTGGACCGCAGCAGGCCGTCGAGCGGGCCGTCGCCCGCGCCGAAATAGGTGTGGCGGGAACGCAGGCCGGACGCGTTGACGGCTTCCAGCAGGCGGCCGTTGGCGTCGTATTCGCTGAAGGCGACCGCGACAGGCTCGCCCATGGATCCGTCGGGCAGCGTGGGCGTGGGGCGCAGGATGGATGCGGCCAACAGGTTCTGGAATCCATTGCCCGGCGTGTAGGCATAGCGGGTCAGGGTGTGGTCGTAGGCGGCGTCCTCGGCGAAGGCAGGGTTGGCACTGCGGGTGTAGCGCGCGTCGGAGACGGCCCGCGGTTGGTTGAACTCCGGCTCATAGGAGAACTTCTGGATGGCGTCCGCATCGTCGGTGGCGAAGATATCGGGCAGCGCGGCGGCCGACCACAGGCTGGGCGCCAGCCCGGTGGGCGCGAAGCGCAGATAGCGTCCCCGCCTGACGATGGCCAGGACGTTGCCGAATTGCAGGCGTGTCGCGGCCGTGAGATCGGCATCGGCCTGCGGGCGGTAGTCTTCGCCGCGCGGATGCAGGCGCTCGTACCAGTCGCGTCCTAACAGCGTCTGGGTGGTCACGCCCATCGGTGTGACGGCGGCGATCTGGTTGCCGTCGCGGTTGTAGCGGTAGTGCGCGCCGATCAGTCTCGGCAGGCCGCCGAGAATGGCGTACTCCTCCTTGTAAAGGGCGTTGCCGAAGCGGTTGAACAGGTAGCGCAACTGGCGGCCATCGCGCTCGGTCACGATGGTTTGCCGGTCCGGTCTCTCGTGATCGTCGTAGGGCTGATTGAAGTCCTCGATCACGTCGGCGTAGTCGAACAGGATGTCGCCGCCGCTTTGCCGCTGGCGGATCACGCGGCGGTAGTCCACGCGCTCCGGCTGGACGCCGTACTCGTTCTCCAGGAACGGCCGGCCGCTGGCGTCGAAGATCGCCGTCAAGGCGTGCTGCAGGCTCGCGTCGGCGCGGGCTGTCCCGATGTAGTCGTAGACCGATGTCGGGCCGGCGCGATGCGGTTCGATCGCCGGCAGGGTGACCGTTACCAGATTGCCGATGTCGTCATAGCCGTAGCGCCAGGTCCGCCCGGTGAAATCGGCGATGGCCACGATGCGTTCCTGGCTGTCGTGGAAGAAGTCGACCCAGCGGTGGACGCTGTTGATCTCGACGCGCGCGAGACGCCCGTCGTCGTAGCTGAAGGCCAGATAATTGCCGTGGCGATCCTCGATGCGTGCCACGACATGGATGGCCGGACCCAGCGTCGGATGTTGCCGGTAGCGGATGCGCGTGCCGTCCGGCTGGCGCAGCGTGAAGGAATCGCCCTCGGCCAGCAGGACCGCGTCCACGCCGTCCGGCGGCAGCCAGTACCCATGGATCTCATGGCGCGTGTACAGCTCGATGCCCAGCGCCCCGTTCGATCTGGCGATGGACAGCGCGTCGGGCGGTACGGCCAGCCACAGGTTGTAGTTATGGTCCCAATTGAAGCCCAGCGGGCCCTGGTAGGCGACGAGTTGGGAATAGCTGCGCTGGAACACGAAGTTCTGGCCGGCGCCGTTCAATTCGAAATCGGCGATGGCGTAGGCGAACTCGCCGTTGAACAGCTTCACCGGGTCGGCGGCCTTTGCCACGTTTTCCTTGGCGGGGGCCGGGTCCAGGCTCTTGACCACGTAATGGCCACTGCCGCCGCCGCTCTCGCCGGACGGCATGATGACCGGAGCGACTTCCTCGATCACCTGGTCGCGCAGGCGGGCGAACCTGTCCGCCATTTCCTGCGGCACGTCGATTTGCAGCGGCGCGGATTTCAGCAGTTTCTTGAAGTCGTCCAGCGTCTGCTTGTCTGGCGGGTTCTCGGCCAGCACGGTGGCGGCGTCCTCGGCCAAATCCATGTAGCGCTTGCGGATCGCATCCTTGACCTGATCGTCATTCATCTCCGGCCGGACCGTGGCCACCGACGAGGCGCCTCCCGCATCCGGCGTGGTGTCCGGCGTCGTGGTGTCCGGATCCGGCATGGCCGCTGCTCAATCTTTGGCGGTTTTCAGGAAACGGTCCAGCACATCTTTCTGCGCGACCCCCGCCGTGGCATCGGTGGCCGTCGCGGCAAAGAGCTGGGCGAGCGTCGTGATCTTGGCCCGCTGCAGATCGGGTAGATGCGCCGGGTCCAGGAAACCCTTGCCGGCCACATCGGCCAGCGGGATGTTGGCCTGCATGGCGATGCCGGCCACCAGCGACCGGAAGACGCCCGTTTGTTCGAACGGCCTGGGCTGGTAACTGCCCGCCGAGATGTTGTTCAGCATCTGGCGCCGCACCTGGCTTTGGGCGACGTTAAGGTCGCGCTGGGTTTGCGCACGGGCCTCCGGCGAGGTAGAGCCGCTCTGCGTGCGCGCCAGGGCCACGGTGGCGCGGTCGGGCAGCGAGAATTCGCCGGTTACCACCGGCGGGCGGACCGGCTCGCGCAGTTGCTGCAGTACCAGATTGCCGTTGTCGTCGAAGGTGCCGCAGCTCTGGATGATGCGGCGCGTGACCACGAGCTGTTTCCATGGTGTCAGCGGCGTCGTCGGCACGGGCGGCGTGGGCGGCAGCGGATCCGGCGGCGGCCAATTGCCGCCGCCGGTGTTGGGTCGCTGCATGGTGGCGACCAGGTAGTACGGCACGGCCGCCGGCGCCTGGTGGCCGGTGTCCAGCCCGGCCTGGATGCACAGGCCGTCCAGCGAGCGCGGCATGTGCACCACCAGGAAAACATCCTGGATGCCCTCCAGATTGCGCTCGCCGTCGATCAGGTTGAATTCGGTCTGCGCGGAATTCGAGACCGTATGCGGGCGCGGCGCCACCACGAACAGCGCGCGGTTGGTGCCGAGGTGATAGCCGTTGAACAGCTGGTACATCTGGCTGGTGGACGTGGTGCGGCTCAGGGTTTCGCGGGCCTCGCGCGACGTATCGGTGGTGTTCTGGTTCACCGTCGTGTCGGACCAGCTGGAGGTGACGCTGCCGGAGGCGCCGAAGGGGCCGACGCTGAAGCCCGCGCTCGCACCGACTTCCAGGCTGTTCGTCGAGCTATTGCCCTTGGTGATGCTGGTCGTGTTCGCCGATGCCGAAAGCATCTCCGCGCCCTCGGTCACGGACTCGTAGAGCTCGCGTTTCTTGGGCTCGAAATCCAGGAAGTAAGGATAGTCGTCCGGCGGCACGCCGTCGGCGTTGTGCGGATAGACGGCGATCTGCATGATGGCGCCCAGGCACGGCCAGTACTGCGCCGCCCAGCCGCTGGCGATGATGGTCTCCCACAAGGTGCGTTGCAGGTCATCCCAATTGCCGGCCTGTTGCGCCTGGGTCTGGGCATTGCGCAATGCCTCGGAGGGATTCCAGCCGGTCAGGCTGCACGTCAGCCGCAGATAAACCAGCCGGGAATTCGGATAGCTATCGGCGGTCTCTTCTTCCGGTACGACGTAGTAATAGACGGCCAGTGACGAACGCCACTTCGGACTGAACGCCATGTCGCCGAAGTTCGTATCGACCATATCCGTGGCGAATGCCATGCGCGTCCAGGTGATGTCCTGGGGCGGCATGAGAGATTGGATTGCCATACCGACCTCGCCGCTGGGTTCGACTGGTGCCAATGATACGGTGGGCTTACCGGCCCACATCCGGGATTAATACTTTTCGATATCGCCGGATCGGCGAGGACCGGCCGTCGGATGACATCCATGCGCGGCCGGCCGTTCGGCGGTGACCGGCTCGCCCCGCCTGGACGTCACTGATCGAGTCTGCGGATCCGCTGGCCCTGTATGCCGATGCCGGCCATCAAGCCCTGCTGCCCGTAGATGAACGCGTAGACATCCGACTTCATCGTCGTGGTCGTCACGGATTTGGCGGCGCCCGCTTCCATGACCACCACGGTCGGGCCTACACCGATCGACCATTCTCCCGTGGAATTGACGTAGCGTATGGCGTCGTCGGTCATCAGGAACAGGGCTTCGGAGAACCCTTGCGCGCCGGCCTGCATGCCGAACGAAAGCGCGGTGGCCCTGTAGTAGCCGATCACTTTGCCGTTGCGGTCGAACATGACGCCCTTGCCGCCCTGGGCGCCCACGATAAAGCCCGCTTTCAAAACGTCGGGGAAGACGAGGATGGCCTTGGCTTCTTTCCGGAGTGCCGGCGCCCTGGGTTCCGTGTCGAGCAACTGCTGCAGCGCGCTTCGCGATTTCGCTTCCAGCTCGGGATCGCTGTTGGAGGTGTTTGATGTTGACGTACAGGCTGCCAGAAACAGCAGCAATGCCAGCGGGAGAGTCCGCGAGAGATGCGCGATCATGATCGATCTCCTTACGTGGGCGAGCGCGGTGATGGCCGCGAGCGGCGCGCATTGCGCCACCAACGCAAAGATATGCCTTGGGGGATGTGGCCGGCGTCGGCTTTCAGGCGCAATCCGGCGGGGCAAATGCCCGCGACTCGCTCGTCTTGCCGGCTACATGAGGATTGCGCCGGGAAACGACGGCGCATTCACCGGTGGGGTGGGCGTCAACGGTCCACGCCGAGCAGCGCGGGAAGTCTGGCCATATCGGCGAAGACGGCGATGGCGCCGCTGCCCAGCAGCGCATCGGGCGGGCTGTGCGCGGGGCCGCCGGGGCTGTAGCCCAGTACGGTCGCGCCGGCCGCCAGGCCGGCGGTGACGCCGGTCACGCTGTCCTCGATCACGACGCAGGCGGCGGGATCCGTCTTCAGCGCCGCCGCCGCGGCCAGGTACACGTCGGGGCTGGGCTTCGAGCGGGCCATTTCATAGCCGCTGAAAGTCCTGCCCTGGAAGTAGGGCATCAGGCCCGTTTTGTTCAACTGCAACTCCAGCTTGTCGCGGTCGGCCCCGGAGGCACAGGCGATGCGGCCATCCAGGCGCTGGTGAAGCAGCTTTACGGTTTCGAGCACGTGCGGAATGGCTTGCACATGCTTGCGCAGGGCTTCGTTGCGGCGGCGCCAGAATTCCGCCAGCCAGTCCGCGCCGACGGCCTGTCCCGAAGCCCGGCTGATCCACGCCAGCTCGTCTTTCATCGTCTTGCCGACGAAGCGGCGCAGCGTCTCGTCGTGCGACACGGGTAGACCGAGCTCTTGCAGCATGTCGCTCAGGACGCCGGTGGAGATGCGTTCGCTGTCGACCAGCACGCCATCGCAGTCGAATAACACCGCCTCGAATTTCATGCGCCTCCGCGTGAAAAAGAATGGGCGGGAGACCCCGCCGTGTTCCGATCTTACTTGTTCCCGCGTTTGGAACCCCGGCCGCTTGCATATGTGCCAAAGGCAATTAATAATATGCTTTTGGCACATAAATTGGACAGGGCCATGGCGGATACGGCAGTCGACCAACGCGTCGCCGCGGTGCGCGGCTTCAATCGTTTCTACACGCGCCAGATCGGCGTGCTGCACGAACATTTGCTGGAAAGCGAATTTTCGCTGACGGAGGTCCGCATCCTGTACGAGCTGGCGCACCGCGACGGCTTGACCACCTCGGATCTCGTCAAGGAGCTGGGGCTGAACGCCGGCTACCTCAGCAGGGTGATCTCGGGATTCGAAAAGCGGGGGCTGGTGGCGAAGACGCGTTCGGCCACCGACGCGCGCGCGTCCGATCTGGCGCTGACCGGGAAAGGGCGCGCGACCTTCGCGCCCTTGAACGACGCCTCGCGGCGCGAGGTGATCGCCATGCTGGAACGCCTGCCCGAGCCGGCCCAGCATGAATTGGTCGATGCGATGGCGCGGATCCAGGCGGTCCTGGGCAATCCCAGCCCTGGCTATATCCTGCGCGATCCCCAGCCCGGGGACATGGGGTGGGTGGTCCAGAGCCAGGCAGTCCTGTATGCGCGCGAATTCGGCTGGAATTCGGAGTACGAGGCGCTGGTCGCCGAGATCGTGGCCAAGTTCGTGCGGGAATTCGACCCGGCTTGCGAGCGATGCTGGATCGCCGAGAAGGACGGCCGCCCCGTGGGCTCGGTGTTCGTCGTGCGCCAGGATGAAGACACCGCCAAGCTGCGCCTGCTGGCCGTCGACCCCAGCGCGCGTGGGCTGGGCATCGGCCACCGCCTGGTGGACGAGTGCCTGCGGTTTGCCCGCCGTACCGGCTACAGCAAGATGATGCTGTGGACCAATAGCGTGCTGGCGGACGCGCGCAGGATCTACGAAAGCGCGGGCTTCCGGCTGGTCGAGGAAGAACCGCACCACAGCTTTGGAAAAGACCTGATCGGGCAGATCTGGGCGCGGGATCTGTAATCGGCGGCGGGCAGCCGACGCGCGGCGGTGGCTAGGCGGCCGGCTGCGTCGGCGCTGCGATGGGGGCGGTTGGCCGGCGGGTTTCGGGCAGCGCCAGCAGGCCGACGAGCGCCAGCGTGGCAATGCCCGCCAATGCGAGAAAGGCAGCGCTGTAGCCGGCATGCTGCACGATCACGCCCGCCAGCCCGGCGCTCAGCGCGGCGCCGATGCCGAACAGGGTGGTGACGGCCGCGAGGCTCGCATTGAATCGGCCGGTCCCTTGTGTCAGGTCCAGCACCATCAAGGGAAGCGCCGCGCCAAAGATGCCGGCGCCGACGCCATCGAGCAGCTGGACGCCGACCAGCCAGGCCGAGTCGTCGGAAAACGTGTAAAGGATGCCGCGCAGCGGCAGGATGGCGAACCCGATCAGCATCAAGGGCTTGCGGCCTATCCGGTCGGCATGGCGTCCGACCGCCAATGCGGCCGGGATCATGACGAACTGTGCCGCCACGATGCACGCCGCGGTAAGCGGGGTGGCAAGCCTGGGGTTCGCGAGCGCGAGCTTCTGCCCCACCAGGGGCAGCATGGCCGCATTGGCCAGGTGAAACAGGGCGCAGCTGACGGCAAGGATCAGGAGCGAACGATTGCGCAGTACCTGGCCGAGCGGCACGGGCGCGGCGTGCGCCGGCCCCGGGTTCGCGAGCATTCCGCTGGCCAGCTTCACGTCGATGCGCGCCGGTATGGCCAGCGCGGCCGCGATGCTGGCCAATGCCATCGCGGCCATAAGATAGAAGACGGCGGCAGGCCCCCATAGATACGCCAGCCCCCCCGCCAACAGGGCCGCGAAGGCGTTGCCCGCGTGATTGAAGGATTCGTTGCGCGCGATGCGCCCGGTGAAAGCGCCGGCCCCGCATAGCCCCAGCGTGATGCCCGCGATCGCCGGGGCGAAGATGGACGAGGCGATGCCAGCCAGGGATTGGGTCAGTAACACCCACGAAAATCCGGCACTGCCGAGAATGGCCAGGGACGCGACCGTTACGGCGACCGCGGCGCCGATGATCAGGCGGCGTTTGTTGGCCGTGCGATCGACGAACGCGCCGGCCGGCGTCTGCGCCAGCAGCGCCGCCAGCCCGGATACCGTCATGACAAGACCTATGCGGTCGGGCCGCCACTGGTGCACAGCCAGCAAATAGATCGCGAGATAGGGGCCCAGCCCGTCACGTACATCGGCGATGAAGAAGTTCAGCCAATCCAGGGGATACGACGAGCGCGGGGTTGGCTGCAAGCTGGCCTCGATGTCGGAGACGAATCAATCGCAGCGAGTTTACAGGCATGGGAAGGGCGAGCCTTCATCCTGGTCAGGAGCGGCTGCGTATTCTTGCGCGCCGCTCCGGGGACGTTCCCCGGACCTTGTCCGGAAAAACGGCCAGCAGCCACTCGATGAAGACGCGCAGCCGGTGTGTCACGTAACGGTTCTGCGGGTAGACGACATGGAACGGATAGGGCGGAGGCTGCCAGCCGCCCAGGACCTCTACTAGCAACCCCGCCTCGATGGCCGGCCGGGCGGAGGACGCGAATGTCTGGATGATCCCCAGCCCCGCGATCCCCGCCGCGAAATGCGCGTTGCTTTCGTTGATACCGATACGGTGCGCGATCTTGATGTCGATTTGTTCGCCCGCTTTCTGGAATCGGAAAGGCATGGCCCGGCCGTTCTGGGGCGAGACGTAGGCGATCAGCCGATGCCCGTTTTCGAGTTCCCGCGGATATGCCGGAACGCCGAACTGCTTCAAATACGCCGGCGCGGCACACGTGACCATCATGGCATCGCCGATATGGCGCGCGACCAGCGACGAGTTGGCCAAGGGGCCGCCCCGAATCACGCAATCGACATTGTCGCCGACGAGATCCACCGCGCGATCGGCCACGCCCAGTTCGATACGGATGTCCGGATAACGCGACATGAAGTCCGGAAGCAAGGGAATCAGGACATCGCGCGCGGTGAGTCCGCCCACATCCACGCGCAGGTTGCCGCGCGGCGTGCCTCGCGTGGCATTGAAGGATGCGTCGATGTCCGCCAGGTCGTTCAGGATGCGGGTGGCCTTCGCGTAGTAGTCCTGGCCTTCCGGCGTGACCGTGACTTTGCGCGTGGTCCGCTGCAACAGCTTGACGCCCAGATGCGCCTCGAGCTCCTGTACCAGCTTGCTCATGGTCGCATTCGGCATATCCAGCGAATCGGCGGCCCGCGTAAAGCTGCCCGCTTCCACCACGCGGGCGAATGCCCGCATTGCGGATAACTGATCCATGCAACGGCCTCGTCAGTATCTGTCCGCCGAAGATTATACATATTGGTGGATAGTAATTTCATTAATCCACCATTTATAAATAAATTGGCGGTGATTAAAGTTCAGTCCACGCACTGCGCGAAGACACCGGCACAAAACGGGCCGCCGGCGACTTCGATGCGGACATCCCGACTTTCCCATCACGAAACGGAGCAGATCATGAACGAACAACTGAATGGCAAGATTGCCCTGGTCACGGGCGGCAGCACCGGCATCGGCCTGGCGGCCGCCCGCGAATTGGCGGCGCGCGGCGCGCGCGTCTTCATCACGGGCCGGCGTCAGGCGGAGCTGGATGCCGCCGTGGCGCTGATCGGCCCCGCCGCGACGGCGATCCGCGCGGATGCGTCGGTGCTGTCGGACCTGGACGCCGTGTACGCGCAGATCGCCAGGACGGCCGGCAAGCTGGACATCCTGTTCGCCAACGCGGGCGGCGGGGACATGATGCCGCTGGGCGCGATCACGGAGGAGCATTTCGACCGCATCTTCGGTACCAATGTGCGCGGCGTGCTGTTCACCGTGCAAAAGGCCTTGCCCCTGCTGACGGATGGCGCTTCGGTGATCCTGACCTCGTCGGTGACGTCGGTAAAGGGAACCGCCAGTTTCAGCGTCTACAGCGCGAGCAAGGCGGCGGTGCGCAATTTCGCGCGCTCATGGGCACTGGACCTGAAGGACCGCGGCATCCGCGTCAACGCGGTCAGCCCCGGGCCGATCCGTACGCCGGGCCTGGGCGGCCTGGTGCCGGACGATGCCCGCCAGGGCCTGTATGACGCGCTGGCCGCGCAGGTGCCGCTGGGCCGCCTTGGCGAGCCGGAGGAAATCGGCAAGGCCGTGGCCTTCCTGGCTTCCGATTCGGCCAGCTATATCAATGGCACCGAGCTGTTCGTCGACGGCGGCATGGCCCAGGTCTGAGCAAGCGCGGCCGGGTGGGCTACTGGCAAAGATGGTCCACAAGCCGCGCCAGCATGCGGTCGCAAGCCTCGATCTGCGACACTTCCACGTACTCGTCGGCCTTGTGGGCCACTTCGATGCTGCCCGGCCCGCAGACCAGCACGGTCGTGTCGTTCCACTGTTGCCGGAAAAGCCCGCCTTCGGTGCCGAAGGCAACCTTGGTGGTGGGGGTGTCCGGCGGCAGCAGCGAAGCGAGCAACCGCACGGCGGGCGAGTCCTCTGGCGTGGACAGTCCCGGATAGGCATTGACCAGATGGACTTCGGGCGGCGCGGCGTCCGGCAATGCCCTGGCGTCACGCATGCGCGATCCAGTCCGTTCCAGCACGCGTTCGAGGATATGCGCGGGGTCGTCCTGGGCAACGGCGCGGATCTCGAAGTCCACCGCGCATTCTTCGGGGACGATGTTCAGCGCGGTGCCTCCGCGTATGGTGCCGGCATGAACCGTGGAGTACGGAATGGCGTATCCGGCTTCGCGCGGGCCGTTCGCGGCGAGCTCCTCCTGCACGTCTCGCAGCGCGCCGACGAGATCGGCCGCGGTGTGTATGGCGTTCACGAAGCGGGGCGCCAGTCCGGAATGGCCGGCCTGGCCGCAGCACAAGGCGCGGTAGGCGGCCTTGCCCTTGTGGCCCGTGCCGATTTTCATGAGCGTCGGCTCTCCGACCAGGCAGAGCGAGGGCGCGGGCTGCATGTCGGCCAGCGCGCGGATCAGGTGCCGTACGCCGACGCAGCCGATTTCCTCGTCGAACGACAGCGCCAGTTGCAGCGGCCGTTTGAGCGGGCGTCCGGACGCATGGATCATGGCCATCACCGCGCATGCCACGAAGCCTTTCATATCCGAACTGCCGCGGCCATAGATGCGGCCCTCCCGTTCGGTCGCTTCGAACGGCGGGACGGTCCATGGCTGGCCGCTGGCGGGCACGACATCGGTGTGGCCCGATAGCATTACGCCGGGTTCGCTCTCCGGTCCCACGGACGCGAACAGATTGCATCGGCTGGGGTCCTGGGGGTCGGCGACGATCATGGATGCGATGCCCGCGTCCTGCAGCAACTCCTGTACACGTGCCATCAGATCGGCATTGGGCGTCATCGTGACCGAGGGGAAGGCGATCAGTTCGCGCAACAGTGCGACGCTGGTGGAGGGCGAAGGCTGGGTCATGGCTGTGCTAATGGCGATAAGGCCCTGACGGCGCGCCGCCGAAGGCCGGAAGTAAAGGGAAGCACGCGGGCAGCCTCATGGGGCCTGGTCCTCTGCGGTGCCGGAGATATAAGGATCGAAGAAGCTGGCGGCGCTCATGCCCGGGATGTACTGGTCCGAGATATAGGCGCGGCAGCGCTGCACGAAGGCCTGTGCCAGGCGGGAGGGTTTCATGGGCTTGTAGGTGGCCATCCCCAGCAGCATGGGGCGGTGTTCGCCGGCCAGGCGCAGCCGCACGAGCCGCTTGCCATCCAGGGATTGGGTCGAGCGCGGGCGCACATTGAAAAGCGCATAGCCTATGCCGTTGGCGGCCATGGACCGTACGACGTCCTCGGACCGCGAGCGCGCCACGACATTGGGCTCCAGGCCGGCCTTGGCGAACAGCGACATGAAGTACTCCCTGCTCATGGGAAGATCCAGCAGCACCAGGGGCTGCTGGGCCAGTTCGTCCAGCGTCACGGCGATCTGCTGGGCGAGCGGGTGCAGCTCGCTTACCAGCACATGGGGCGGCAGATGGGCCAGTGTCTCGAATTGGATCTCTTCGCCCAGCTGCAGGTCGTAGGTGATGGCGACGTCGACGTCCAGCGTATGCAGCTTGCCGATGAGTTCCTGCTGGTCGCCCTCGACCATGTGCAGTTCGACTTTCTGGAACGCCCGCGAAAAACCGAAGATGACCTCCGGCGCGATCATCGCCGCGAGCGACTGGAAGCAGCCCACGCGCAGCACGCCCTGGATGGTGTCGCTCGATACGGACGCGATCCCATACAGCCGGGACGCGCGTTCGAGCAGGTCTTCGCATTCCTGCATCACTTCCGTCCCCAGGATGGTCAGCGCGAGACCCTTGGACGGATGCCGTACGAACAATTGCACGCCCAGCTCGGTTTCGATGTGGGCGATGGCGGCCGAAATGGAAGGCGGGGAAATATGGATCTGGGCGGAGGCCGACGCGATACTGCCGTGTTTGGCGGTAGCTACGAAGTACTCCATCTGCCGCAGGGAAATGCGATTGAGCATGGTGCAGGGAGAGAACGTAATCGGGTGGGCGTGGATGCCGGTCGGAGCAACCGCCCGCGGGACCCTCGACCGGCCCCGCACCCCTGTGGCGATCCGCGCGGCACGATATCGCAGTGTATCCACATATGCCCGCGGCGTGGCCGCCGCCACCGTTGCGCGGGGTCCGCTCCCGGACGCGCCGGTCAGAGATCGCCGGGCACACCGAAACTGGGCGCCGCGCGCGGATCGCGCGCGCGCGTGATGTAGTCCTCTACCTGGGGTTCGTATACCTTCCAGGCCTCGTACAGTGCTTCCACCGGACCTGTTTCCACCCAGTCCATGCGCAGGTCGACGATGGGCCAGTCCAGGTCGGCATAGACCAGCAGCCCGGCGGAATGAACCGGCCCCGCCTCGCCGCCCGCGGCCTGTCCCGCCAGCAGGGCCTGCATCAGGCGTTCGGCCAGCGTGCCCCGCGCCTGCTCGAATGCCGCCAGCATGGCGGCGGGGACGTCGAGCGACGCCAGCATATTGCCGGCGCAGGCGGCATCCCGGCCGGCCGCGCTCGCCAGCGTGCCCAGCGCGCTGCTGCCCGTGTAGATGGCCGGCGGGTGGCTGCCGTCGATGGCCATGAGCTGCCGGTACTCGATATATGGGCGCTGGCGCAGGCCGGCGAGCGCCTGTTCGGGCGTCTGGCCGGCGGCCATCGCATCCAGCGCCAGCGGGCCCAGGGCGGGATCGGTGATGTTCTGGCTGGCCGCCGCCCCGACACCGGCGCGGGCACGGATGCAGCGCGCGGCGACGGCGGGCGAAGAGGAGGAAACCGCGGCGCCGAACTGGCCGGATGCCGGGCAGCGGGCGACGATCGAGAAAGTCATGGCGGGAACCCCGGTCGGATGTCAGTCGGGAATGACGGCGGTCGCGTCGATTTCCACCAGCCACTCCGGGCGGGCCAGGGCCGACACCACAATGCCGGTGGAAACCGGAAAGACGCCCTTGAGCCAGCGTCCGACCACGCGGTAGACCGCTTCGCGATAGCGCGGGTCGATGATGTAGATGGTGATCTTGCAGATATGTTCGAGCTCTCCGCCGGCTTCCTTCAGCAGCATGGCGATATTCGCCATGGCCTGTTCGGCCTGGCCCGCGGCGTCGCCGATACACACGCTTTCGGAGGTGTCCAGGTTCTGGCCGATCTGCCCGCGCAGGAACACGGTGCTGCCCCGGGCCACCACGGCCTGGCACAGATCGTTGTCCAGGTTCTGCTCGGGATAGGTCGCCTTGGTATTGAAGGTGCGGATGCGGGTGTGTTTCATGGCTGGGTAGGGGTAGGTTGGCTCGGATGTCCGTGTCGCCGCGCGGGTCCGCGCCGTGGCGAGTCCGCCGGACCGCATGGACGCCATGGTCGATCCAAGCGGCGGCCGTGCCTATTTGTTTTTTCCGGGGGACTGTCTCGGAAATTCCGACCCGCCCGCGCGGGGCGTCAGGGTTAACACCACTGTCCCCGCCCCGGCCATGGGCGCGTCAGGAAATGCGAGCCATGCCCAAGGAAAAGGCGACTTGGCCCGGCGATGGGTCTATCCGATCATTTGCGCTCGATCGGAAGCATTCAAGCGCATCAACACAGCACAAGGGGATTGCAATGGTTCGAAAGCTTATATCGGCGGGGATCCTCGCCAGCGCGATGTTCGCCACCGTGGCGTGCGCGGAGGACGCCTTGGTCATCAGCACCTGGGGCGGCAGCTTCCGGGATCTGATCGACGAGAACATCGGCAAGGAATTCACGCGCCAGACGGGCGTGCCGGTCAAGTACATCACCGGTGGCACGATAGACCGGCTGAACAAGGCCAAGCTGGCCACCAAGCCCGAAAGCGATATTACGTTCACCACCTCGCACATCGGCTGGCTTTACGTCAATGCCGGCCTGTACGAAAAGCTGGATACGAGCAAGCTGCCGAACTATTCGCATCTGGTCGACCGCGCGAAGATCAGCCCGTATCACATCGGCAGCTGGGCCTATGTGTACACCATCGGCTACCGTCCTGACCTGGTGCCGCCGGGCATCAAGTTCGATAGCTGGAACGACCTGTGGAACCCGGCGCTCAAGGGCAAGATTTCCGCGCCGGACTTCGACCCCAGCCACATCATCACCGTCGCCGCGATGCTGTCCGGCGGCGATGCGGCCACGTGGCAAAAGGGCGAGGAAAAGCTCAAGGCGCTGAAGCCCAATTTCAAGGCCTTCTACACCAACGACGCGAATAGCCAGCAACTGATCGCCACCGGGGAAACGCCCGTGCAGGTCCTGCTCTCCATGAACGCGTACTACATGATCGGGCAGGGCGTTCCCATCAAGGTCGTCATCCCGAAAGAGGGCACCGTGCTGGGCGTGGACACCATGGGCATCATGAAGGGCAGCACCAAGGTAGACCTGGCGTACAAGTTCATGAACATCGCCCTGTCGCCCGAGGTCCAGGCCAAGATCGTCGCCTACAAAAAAGCCAGCCCGGTGGTGGATAACGCCAAGGTCTCGGCCGAGGACGCCGCCTTGCCGGGCGTGTTCACCACCAAGCAGCAATGGGATACCCAGGCCATCGTCATCGACGACAAGCTGCGCGCGGAAAAGACCGCCGAGTGGCGCAAGTGGTTCACCGAGAACATCATGAACTGATGGCGCGGCATGCGCAGGCGCGGAGTCGCGGCAGGCGGTCCTGCCGGGACGTTCGCGCTCCGGCAGGACAACGTAGACGAAAACGGATGGCGTTATGGAATCGCGTTCGGGGCTGAGAGGATGGCTGATATCGCCGGCGGGCTTTATCGCGCTGTGCATATGCGCCGCGCTGATAACGGTGTTCCAGTACAGCCTGCGCGCCTTCGTGCCGGGATCGATGGACGTCGGCGGCCTGACGCTGGCGAACTTCACCGGGCTGGACAAGCCGATCTATCTGGAGGCGTTCGCCAATACGTTCCTGCTGAGCCTGGAGACCACGGTCTGTTCGCTGCTGGCGGCATATCCGCTGGCCTACGCGCTGGTGCGCGTGCGCAATCGCTTCCTGAAGTCCTTCATCCTGATCGTCTCGATCACGCCGCTGTTCCTGGGCGAGATCGTCCGCACCTATTCCTGGATCATCGTCCTGGGCAGCAACGGCTTCATCAATACCGTGCTGCGCAAGCTGGGTGTGCTGGACCAGCCGCTGAACCTGATGTTCACCCATGTCGGCGTGCTGGTCGCGCTGGTGCATGTGACGATCCCGGTCGTCGTGCTCATGCTGGCCACCGCGATCTCGCACATCGACCGGGATTACGAGAAGGCCGCCCAGAGCCTGGGCAGCGGCCCGGTGCGCACCTTCCTGACGGTGACGCTGCCGCTGTCCATGCCGGGCATCCTGGCCAGTATCACCACCTCTTTCGCCTGGACTTTCAGTGCCTTCGCCACGCCGCAGATGATAGGCGGCGGGCGCGTGCCGACGATCTCCACGCTGGTGTACCAGCTTGGATTTTCTTCCATGAATTTCCCCCTGGCGGCCAGCCTGAGCGTCGCCGGCCTGGCATTGACGGTGGTTTCCCTGCTGCTGCTGGGCAGGGTGACGCGCCGGCTGAAAAGCACGACGGACCATTGATATGAAAATACGTAACGCCACGCCGTTCTGGCTGCGCATCGGCGCGCCGCTGCTGGTGGGCATCCTGCTCGCCTTCGTGCTGCTGCCCGTGGTGGTAGTCACCCTGGCTTCCTTCAACGACAAGGCGCTGCTCAGTTTCCCGCCGGCGGCGTGGTCCTGGCGCTGGTTCGACCGGGTCTTCACGTATCCGGACTTCAAGGACGGTTTCCGCGCCAGCCTGGTCGTCACCATCTGGTCCTCGGTGCTGGCGCTGGTGATCGGCACGGCATTGGCGATCGCGGTCAAGCGATTGGAGTTCCCCGGCAAGCACGCCCTGCAGGCCGTCCTGCTCTCGCCGCTGGTGATCCCGCATTTCACGCTGGGACTGGGCCTGCTTATCCTGGTGGCGCAGCTCAAGCTGGATCGCGGTTATGCCATCGTGATCCTTTGCCACATCATGCTGGTGCTGCCCTTCGTGCTGCGCAGCGTCTACGTTTCGATGGAGAACCTGGACGAACGGCTGGAGCACAGCGCCGCAAGCCTGGGCGCGTCCCCCGTGCGCGTGCTGTTCACGATCACGGTGCCGCTGCTCGCGCCGGGGCTGTTCGGCGGCTGGCTGTTCGCAGCCATTATGTCCTTCAGCGAATTCACCGCCTCGCTATTCGTCACGACCCAGAGCACCCAGACGCTGCCCGTATTCATGTACAACTACGTGCGCGAGTTCGCGGACCCCACCTTGGCCGCCTTGTCGGTCGTCTATATCGCGGTGACGGCCAGCGTGCTGGCGTTCGCGAATTACTTCCTGGGCCTGGGGAAAATCCTCAATATCGAGGAAACCCGCTAGGCGGCTGGGGCCGGCGGGCGCTTCGCGCGAGCGTGCGGCACGTGAAATGCCAATGCGGCGGCATGGCAGCCGCATTGGCATGGGGGGCGTTCAATCAATAGCCGCGTGCGGCGTCGACCCGGTTGGCCGGTTCCAGATTGTCGGACACGCGCAGGATGTTGTCGGCGATCTGCAGGGCGGCGGAGGCCGGGATCGCGACGGACGCAAGGTGCGGGGTGATCAGTACGTTGTCCATTTGCCATAGCGGGTCGTCGGCCGGCAGCGGTTCGCGCTCGAAAACGTCCAGCGTGGCGCCGCCGATATGGCCGCTGCGCAGCAGGTCCGTCATGGCGGCCTGGTCCACCAGCGCGCCCCGCGCCACATTGATCAGCGCGGCGCCGCGCGGCAGCCGTTGCAGGCGTTGCCGGTCCAGCAGGCCGCGCGTTTGCGGCGTCAACGGCAGCATGAGGACGACGATATCGGCTTGCGACAGCACGCTATCCAGCGCATCCATGCCCGAGTGACATTGCACCCCTTCGATTTGCCGCGGACTGCGCGACCAACCCAGGACGGTCAGCCCCTGGCGGCTCAGTTCGCGGGCGGCATAGGCGCCAAGCTCGCCCAGGCCAAGGACGGCCACGCGCACGTCCTCGGGGGAGCGGGGATGGCGGTACGCCCATTCGCCGCGCCGCTGCGCCTGTTCGAAATGAGGGATATCGCGCGCATAGCGCAGCGTGGCGAAGAGCACATAGCCGGCCATCATCCGGCCCATGTGCGGGTCGGTGATGCGTGTGATGGGCACCCCGGCGGGAAGATCCCGGCGGCCGACCAGAGAATCCACGCCCGCTCCCAGATTGACGATCAGGCGCAGATTGGCCATGCCGTCGAAGAAGCCCTCGGGCGGCTTCCAGGCCAGGACGTAGTGGATACGCGAGCGGTCGGACATCTCGCTGGCGTGAACGATGTCCAGCCGCGGCAGCCGCGCC
This sequence comes from Bordetella genomosp. 11, assembly GCF_002261215.1. Taxonomy (NCBI): domain Bacteria; kingdom Pseudomonadati; phylum Pseudomonadota; class Betaproteobacteria; order Burkholderiales; family Alcaligenaceae; genus Bordetella; species Bordetella genomosp. 11. The sequence continues at coordinate 778,727 of NZ_NEVS01000001.1, forward strand.
CGCAGCGCGTCGCGCCAGGTCGCGAAGTCGTCGAAATCGCTGTGGAATACAAGCGACCCTGACGGCGTCGCGGTAGTCGATGCGCTCATCGGGTCGTCCTTCAATCGGCCCGGCGGATCAGGCGTGCCATGGCTTCGATGGCCAGTTCGTAGCCTTCGGCGCCCAGCCCGGCGATGACGCCGTCGGCCGCCTTGGAAATATAGGAATGATGGCGAAAGCTCTCGCGTCGCCAGATATTGCTCATGTGCACTTCGATGATGCGGCCGGAGAAGGACAGCAGCGCATCCAGGATGGGCACGGAGGAATACGTCAGGCCCGCCGCGTTGATAATGATGCCGCGCGCCACGCCGCGCGCTTCCTGGATCCAGTCGACCAGCTGGCCTTCGTGGTTGGACTGGACGAAATTCAGCGTCATCCGCAGTTCGGCGGCCTTCTTCTGGCAGCGCTCGCGCAGGACGGGGAAACTTTCCGAACCGTATGTCTTGTTCGCGTCCAGGCCGTAGAGATTGGCGTTGGGGCCGTTCAGGAACCAGACCGTCGCGGCGTCGGCGTCGGTGGCGGGGGCGGGGGCATTGATGGGGCTGTTCACGGTGGCAGGCCTCAGGCTTCGTGTGGCGCGGTCGCTTGCATGGCCGGCAAGGCCAGGAATTCCTCGAACCAGCGGGCCGCGCGGGGATGGCCGGCGCGCCAGTCGATGTCGGGGAAGCGGAAGTCCAGGTAGCCCAGGGCGCAGCCGATCGCCACGTCGCCGATGGCTGGGCGCCGTATCGCCAGGGCAGGCGCCTGGGCTTCGATTTCGTCCAGGCTGGCAGCCACTTTGACGAGCTGGGCCTCGCGCCATTCGGGCCACTGGCGTTCGGCGGGCCGCGCGGTGAACTCATAGCGGGCCAGCAGGGCGGCGTCGAGCAGGCCGTCACCCAGCGCCTGGCGGGTCAATGCCAGCCATCGCTCCGGACCGTCGCCGGGAAAGAGGTGGTCGTTCGCGCCCAGGCTGGCCAGGTATTCGCAGATCACGCGGCTGTCGTACAGCGCCTGGCCGCCGGGCAGGATCAGGGTCGGGACCTTGGCCAGCGGATTGTGCGCGGCGATGCGTCCGTCGCGCCGTATCGGGTGGGCGGCGCTGTCCAGGAATCGAATGCGGTCCGCCACCCCGGCCAGGTGCGCGCAGACCATGACCTTGCGGACGTAGGGCGATGTTGGGGCATAAAGCAGTTGCAGCGCGGTCATGGCAGGAGCACCACCTTGCCGAATACCGCGCCGCTTTCGAGCATCCGATGGGCCTCGGCCGCCGCGGCCAGGGGCAGGCCGGCGTGGATGCGGGGACGGATGCGGCCGTCGTCGACCAGCGGCAGCACGTGCGTGGCGATGGCTGTGGCCATGCGTGCCTTTTCCGCCGCGCTCTGCGGCCGCAGGGTGGATGAATGCAGGCTCAGTTGTTTTTGCATCAGGGTCAGAAGATCGATATTGACGGAGGACCCCTGCAGGAAGGACAGGCTGACGTGGCGTCCGCCAAAGGCCAGCGCCTGCAGGTTGCGGCGCACGTAATCGCCGCCGACCATGTCGAGCACGACATCCACGCCGCGACCTCGGGTGTAATCCTGGCAGGCGGCGACGAAATCCTCGTCGCGGTAGCAGATGGCATGCGCCGCGCCCATATCGCGCAAAGCGGGCAGGCGATCGGTCCGGCCGGCGGTGGCGATGACCCTGGCGCCGGCGGCGTGGGCCATGCGGATCGCCAGCGTACCGATGCCGCCGGCGGCGCCGTGTATCAGCACCGTCTCGCCCATGCGCAGGCCGCCCAGTTCGAAGAGGTTGTGCCAGACCGTGAACAGTCCTTCGGGCAGGGCGCCGGCGGCATCGTCGCCGATGCCGTCGGGCACCGGCAGCGAGTGGTCCGTCCGCGCCACGCACCATTCGGCATAGCCGCCGCCCGGCAGCAGGCTCATGAGGCGTTGGCCGAGCAGGGTCTCCGGCACGCCGGGACCGCATGCGGCGACTTCCCCGCACACTTCCAGGCCCAGGATGTCGGTCACCCCCGGCGCCGGTTTGGCCAGGCCTTGCCGCTGCATGATGTCGGGTCGGTTGACGCCGGCGGCGCGCACGCGCAGCAGCACTTCGCCCGTGGCCGGGGTGGGGACGGGCCGCGTGGCGACGGTCAGTACGTCGGCGTCGCCGGGCTGGCGCGCGACGACGGCTTGCATGGTGGCGGGAGGATGGGTCATGGCGCGGCGTTGAAGACGCTGATGCCGTGGTCGGGCAGGACCAGGGCGGTGACCGCGCCCACGGGCCAAAGCCGGGGGGCGTCGAGTCCGGCGCTGCGGACCATGACGCGCTTGTGTCCCGCCACGGGGATGTCCACGTCGATGTAGGAGTCGATGTGATCGCCCTGGAACACGTGGTTGACGACCGTCCCGCTCAGCACGGAGCCGCCGTTGAGGTTTTCGAGACGTATCTGCTCGGGACGCACATAGACGTCCAGCCGCCGCCCTTCATGGGAACCGCCGACCAGCCGCTCGCGCGGGACGCGTATCAACCCGGCCCCCAGGCGCAGCTGTATGCCGTCCTGGTCAGAGCCGTGGTAATGGGCGGGCAGGATATTCACATCGCCCAGGAAGGCGGCGACAAAGGGGTCCTGAGGATTGCGGTAGAGCTCGTCGGGCGTGGCGATTTGCCGGATCACGCCGCTGGACATCACCGCGATGCGGTCCGACATGCTCAGCGCCTCGCCCTGGTCGTGCGTGACGAAAACCGTGGTGACGCCCAACTGGCGCTGGATCTCGCGTATCTCTACCTGCATGGAACCGCGCAGGCCCTTGTCCAGCGCCGAAAACGGTTCGTCCAGCAGCAGGACCTTGGGGCGGATCACCAGGGCCCGCGCCAGGGCGACGCGCTGTTGCTGCCCGCCGGACAATTCGCGGGGCTTGCGCTGGCCCAGTCCATCCAGCTTGACCAGCGCCATGGCGTCGCGCACGCGCTGCTCGATTTCGGCGGATGGCAGGCGGCGCGTGCGCAGGCCGTAGCCGATATTGCGTTCCACCGTCATGTGGGGGAAAAGCGCGTAGTTCTGGAACACGATGCCGATCTGCCGTTGGTAGGGCGGCAGGTCCGTGACCAGTTGGTCGTCGATGAAGATTTCGCCGTTGTCGGCCTGGGCGAAGCCGGCTATCAGATTGAGCAGGGTGGTCTTGCCGCAGCCGGAAGGCCCCAGCAGGGTCAGGAATTCGCCGCGCCGGATCTTCAGCGACAGTTCCTGCAGCACCGTCTGGTCGCGGTACTTCTTGACCACGCCCTCCAGGCTGACGGCGGTGGCGGATTCCGGGGGAAGAGGGCTGGTCTGCATGGGCGGCTGGCTCGACAGGTCGAAGCCCGGTCTGATGATCGATGCTTCGAAGGATACGGCAGGCCGCCGGTAGCGGCCCTTTGTGGATACTGAGGCGGTTCATCGGAAAAAACGAAAGCCATCGCCGGGCAGCCATTTGCTTTTTCCTAAGCCCGGCGTCCGAAAAACGAAGTTATCAAACCGTGCGATCTCGCTCACACTGCCCGCCAAGGTCTCGATACTACTTAGGAATTCGAAATGTCCATCGAAACAACCAATACGCTGGTGATCGGCGCGGGCCAGGCGGGCATCGCGATGAGCGAGCACCTGCGCTCGAAGGGGATTGCCCACATCGTGCTGGAACGCAAGCGCATTGCCGAACGCTGGCGTTCCGAACGATGGGATTCGCTCGTGGCCAATGGCCCGGCCTGGCACGACCGCTTCCCCAACCTGGCGTTCGACGATGTCGGGCCCGAGGTCTTCCCGCCCAAGGAACGCATGGCGCGGTACTTCGAGGACTATGCGCGCATGATCGAGGCACCCGTCCGCACCGGGGTCGAGGTCACGCGCGTCAGGCGCAACGAGGGGCGGCCCGGGTTCACCGTCACCACTTCCGAGGGCGTGATCGAGGCCCTGCACGTCGTTGCGGCGACCGGGCCGTTCCAGGTTCCCAGCTATCCGGCGATCGTCCCGGCCGATGCCGGCATCCGCCAGCTGCATTCTTCGGCCTACAAGAATCCGGCGCAATTGGAATCGGGCGCGGTATTGGTCGTGGGCGCCGGCGCGTCCGGCTCGCAGATCGCCGAGGAACTTCGCCTGGCGGGCAGGGAGGTGTACCTTTCCGTGGGCGAGCACTATCGTCCGCCCCGGTCCTACCGGCAACGCGATTACTGCTGGTGGCTGGGCGCGCTTGGCATGTGGGACGAAGTCAAGAAGAAGCCGAAGCGCGAGCACGTCGCGTTCGCGGTCAGCGGCTACGACAATGGCAAGACCGTCGACTTCCGCCGGCTGGCGCACATGGGCATCACGCTGGTCGGCGTGACCAAAGGCTATGAGAATGGCGTGATGACCTTCGAGGAGGGCCTGGCCAGGAACATCGCCCAGGGCGACGCGGACTATTTCGAGGTTTTGCGCGAGGCCGACGCCTATATCGAGCAGAACGGACTGGACCTGCCCCCCGAACCCGATGCCTGGAAACTGCTCGACGATCCGGAATGCCTGACGCATCCGATCTCCACGCTGGACATCGCCAAGGCGGGCATCCGCACCATCCTGTGGGCGACGGGATTCAAGGTGGATTTCAGCTGGATGGACATCGATACGTTCGACGCGAACGGCTACCCGGTGCACAAGCGCGGGATCTCGGCGGAAAAAGGCATTTATTTCCTTGGCCTGCCGAACCTGACGAACCGTTCCTCATCGTTCATCTGGGGCGTCTGGCATGACGCCAAGTACATCGCGGATCACATCGGCATCCACCTCGATTACCTGGCTTACCGGAAACCCTGATGCACCCGGCCGGCGCCGCCATCAGCGCGGCGCGTGGCTCGCCAGCGCGGCGCGCAGGACGGCGCCCAGGTCTTCCACCCGGTAGGGCTTGGGCAGTACGGGGATGCCGTCGTTTTCGGCCGCGCGCGCTTCCTGGCCCACGTAGCCGGTGGTCAGCACGATGGGCAGGGCGATGCGCCGCGACCGTATCTCATGCGCCAGTTCCAGGCCGCTCATGCCGCCCGGCATCATGATGTCGGAAAACACCACGTCGATGCGCCGGCCATCGGCCAGGGCGCCCAGCGCGGCGGCGGGGCTGGCGACCCGGGTGGGCTCGAAGCCCAGCTGCATGATCATTTCGGCCACCAGTGCCGCCACCTCGTCGTCATCCTCGACCAGCAGCACGTGCGCGCAGTGCGCCGCCTCCGCAAGGGGCGCGTTATCGGGCTGGGCGGCGGCGGATAAAGGCCTGCGCGAGCGTGGCAGCACGAGGCGCACGGTGGTGCCCATGCCCAGTTCGCTGATGACCTGCACGCTGCCGCCCGATTGCCGCGCGAAACCATAGACCTGCGCCAGCCCCAGGCCGGAACCCTTGCCGACGTCCTTGGTGGTGAAGAAGGGTTCGAAGACCCGCGCCTTCACTTCTTCCGTCATTCCGGTTCCGCAATCGACGACCGAAAGACTTACGAAGTCGCCTTGCAGGCCGCCTTCGTCCATGTTCGGTACGTTTTCGGCACGGATCTCGATGGTGCCCCCCGCCGGCATCGCGTCGCGCGCGTTGACCGCCAGGTTCAGCAGCACCAGCTCGAGCTCGCCCGGATCGACCTCGACCGTCCACAGCGTGTCCGGCAGGCTCAGGCTGACCTTGATGTCGCCTCTCAGGCTGCGTTCCAGCATTTCGCGCATGCCCTGGATACGCCGCGCGAGGTCGATCGTTTCCGCCTGCAGGGGTTGGCGCCGCGAGAACGTCAGCAACTGGCGCGTCAGGCCGGCGCCGCGTTCCACCGCCTGCTTCATGCCGCGCAACAGGCGAGCCTGGCGGTCCGGATCGGACTGCCGATCCAGCATCTGCAGGCCGCCGGAAATCACCATCAGCAGGTTGTTGAAATCGTGCGCCACGCCGCCGGTCAGCTGGCCCAGCGCTTCCATCTTCTGGGCATGGCGCAGCGATTCCTCGACGAGGGCGCGTTCCTGCATCTGCTTGCGCAGCGCCGCGTTGGCCGCTTCCAGTTCGCTCGTCCGGCTGCGCACCGTGTCTTCGAGGACCGCGGCGGCCATCTCCCGCGCATGCAGCAGCGCCCGCATCTCGTATTGGCGCATGCGGGACCGGACCGCGGCGTGCACGGCGCTGGTCAGCGTGATGCTTTGTACCGGCCGCTCCAGGAGCGAGACATTGCGCAGCGCGGCGATCATGTTCTGCCGCCAGGTCGTCACCGCCGGCTGCTGTACCTGGCTGGTAAGCACCACGAAAGGCACATCGGACCATGCCGCTTGCCGCGCGACCCAGGCTGTCATGGCGACCAGGTTCTTGCCGAACAAGGCCTCTTCGGTTATGCACAGGGTCGCCACGCCCTGGTCCGCGCAGGCCAGCATGTCGTCCATGCTGGTACAGACCTCGACATCCAGGCCGGACCGGCGCAGCACGGCGGCCGATGCCGGCCCATCCCGGCCTATCGGGGCAAAGACAAGAACGCGGGCTTCGCGCTCGTCAAGCAGCTCCATTGTCGTCGCTCGGCATGGGAGGAAGGCTTTCGCCGGTGTACTGGGGGGTGCCGGAGAATACACCGCTGAAGGACGTCAAGGGCAGCCCGACCTCCACCCCGCGTGAGGATAGCCGGAATTCCCGTATCGTCTGCTCATGGCGGCCGCTGCGTTTTTTCACGACGGAAAGCGCGCGCCGTACCGTGCCGCCGTATTCGAAGTACCGCAGCATCAGTACCGCATCGCTAAGGTAGCTGATATCCAGCGGTGTCTCCATCGGCCCCACCAGGCCATGCTGGGCCAGCACCAATATCGTATTCACGCCCTGTTGGCCGAGATAGGTCAGCAGTTCGTGCATTTGCAGGATCAGGAAGCGGCCGTCCGGCATCGCGTTCAGGTAGCCGTTCAGGCTGTCGATCACGACGATGCGCGCGCCGCCCTGGTCCACGCTGTCGCGCACGATGGAGGCGAACTCGCCGGGGGACAGCTCGGCCGGATCGACCTGCTGGATGGTGAGCAGGCCGCTATCGAGCGCCGCCTTGACGGGCATGCCCAGTCCTTCGGCGCGGGCTTCCAGCGTGCCGCGCCCTTCGTCGAAGGCAAAGACGATCGCGCGCTCGCCGCGGTGGACCGCGGCGAGCGCGTACATCAATGCGATGCAGGATTTGCCGACACCGGCCGAACCGATCAGCAAGGCGTTGGTGCCGCGCTCCAGCCCCCCGCCCAACAGATCGTCCAGGCGCGGGTTGCCGCTGGAAGTCAGGTCGCGCGGGAAGGGCTTGTGGTGCTCCGACGCGACAAGCCGCGGATAGATGGCCAGGCCGCCCTTCTTGATCGTGAAGTCGTGATAGCCGCCGCGGAAATCGATGCCCCGCATCTTCACGACGCGCAGCCGCCGGCGCTGCGCGCCATAGTCGATGGCAAGCTGTTCCAGCGATATGACGCCGTGCGAAATCGAATGCAATTGCAGATCCACGGAATCCGACGAGAGATCGTCCAGCAGCACGACCGTGCATTGCCGGCTGGCGAAGAAGTGCTTAAGCGCCAATACCTGCCTGCGGTAACGCAGCGGCGTTTGCGCCAGCATCCGCAATTCCGACAGGCTGTCCAGCACCACCCGCGAAGGATTGACTGCTTCGACCTTGTCGAGGATAAGCTTGGTCGTCTCGTTCAGCTCGACCTCGGCCGGGTGCAGTACCGTCAGTTCCCGTTCCGGATCCAGCGTGGTCTCCGAGGGCACCAGTTCGAAGATGTCGATGCCGTCCAGCGACCAGCCATGGCGTTCCGCCACCAGGGCCACTTCCTGGCGGGTTTCGGACAAGGCAATGTAGAGGACGCGTTCGCCCTGTCGCGCGCCCTCCAGCAGGAACTGCATGGCAATGGTGGTCTTGCCCGTACCGGGGTTGCCTTCGTACAGATACATGCGGTGCCGGTCGAGGCCGCCGACCAGGATATCGTCGAGTCCCTCGCTGCCGGTCGAAATGCGAGGCAGCGGCTTGTATTTCGTAGTATTGCCGTTGGTTCTGTCACTCATCGCGCTGTTCTCCGCTTTGATGCAGACAAACCTAGCGTACCCTAAATTCGAATATGGCCAGCCTGGTCTCCGAACATCTGGCTACAACGTGTGGCACTTGGTACTGAGCCATGGGCGCGTGGTTTACGAGTGTGTGTATGTGTGTATGTGCGATGCGGCGGGCGCCGGATGCGCGAAGGGTTGCGTGCAACGCGCGCGCTCGCGTATCGAGGATCAGGGCGCGTCCGCGAAGGCTGCCTCGACCAGCGGCTTGGCCCAGTCCGGTGTCGTGCTTGCCTCGCGATGCGTGGCGGGAAAGATCCGCCGCCCATCGTCCATCCAGAGCACGAGCCGGGGTTCCGGTATGGCCTGGCCGACGGCGACGTCGAGGCTGTTGTCGTAGACGCGCAATTGCGCCAGCCTGGGCATCAAGGCCAGCAGATTCAACAGCGACGTGCGGCAGCGCTGCCGGATGCGGCCTTCAGGAATATCGTGACCGCCCTGCGCGACGCGAAGCCGGACGCGGGCAATATGCTGCTCTGCGTCGCGCAGCCCGCAGAACCAGACCAGGATGTCGTGCGTGGCCGCTGCGGCGATCAGCTTGCGCACGATGGTGCGGCCGCCCAGTGTGGTTTCGAAGGCGAACGATTTGCCTGACGATACGGCGCGTTCCAGGCGTCGCACGCCTTCGTTCCAGGCGGCGGCGTTGGCGTCTTCCACCGCGTAGCCGTGGTGCCGCGCCAGTTCGCGGGCAAAGGTATCCGGGTTGAACCACGTCATTCCCGCCTGCGTCAGCAGATGGCCGCCGATCGAGCTTTTGCCCGCGCCATTCACACCTGCAAGCACATAAACGACGGGGCGCGACATCAATACGTGGGCCCGGCCTTGACCTTGCCGTCGAGCCGGCCGGGCGACCGCATCGCGGCGCGCAGGCGATCCCCGGCGTCGTCATCGTCCAGCACCGCCAGCCGTTCATCGAAACGGCGACGCAGCTCCGCCAGCGGATCGGGCATGGCCTGGTTGGCGGCCTGCGCGGCGTGCACCAGGCGCGCGTATTCGGCCGTGGACAGGATCACGGCCTCCGGCTGATTGTGATTGGTGATCAGCAGCCGGCCTTCGGTCGCCAGCGCGCGCATCATGCCGCGCCAGCCCTCTTTCTTGACGGACGACGCGGCGGCGACCGGCAAGCGGTCCAGGGCATCGTCCAGGGGGGCAGGCAGGTTCATGGCGTCATCCGGCGTATCGATTTGGCCATTTTACCCATAATTCCCAAATTGAACCGGCTTCCACGAATGGGTGTCACAGTCGATTTCAAATCGGGGCCGCCCTTACGGCAGGTAACGAATGCGCGCTTCTCATCCATTGGGCGCCGATATAGTCGGGCCGTCGGCATGTGCCGACATCGCAGGAGTAAGCCGTGAGAATGAAAAGAAAGATCGCGTCGGCGGTAGTGGCGACGATGCTCGCGACCAGTTGCAGCTATGTATGGGCGCAGCCCGGGCCCCCGGGACAACAGCATGGCAACGGCTCCCAGGGCCCGCAACGCGGCAACGGCCCTCCCGGGCCACCGCGCGGCGACGGTCTTTCCGGACAGGACCACGGGCGCCCGGGGCCGCAGAAAAAGGATTCCCACGACCACGACCGCCACGACTACGGCAAGGGCCGGCCGCCCGGCCATTCCAAGGGCGACGACCGCGATAGGCACCAGGCCTACCGGGGCGACCCCCCGCCGGAACGCTGGCACAAGGGCCAACGCGTGCCCCAGCCCTATCGCGGCTATCAATATGTGGTCGAGGACTGGCGGCCTTACCACCTGCACCAGCCGCCGCACGGGTACCAGTGGATCAGCGTCGGCCCGGATTTCTTCCTGATCGGCGTGGCCACCGGTGTGGTGCTGGAATCGGTGTTCGGCAACTGACAATCGACGCGGGCGCGATGGCCGGCGGCTGTTTGGGCTAACCCAGATCGCCGCGGCCGCGCTGCGATTCGAGGTTGTGCACATGCACGTGGCGGCCGGCGGCCACGGCGCTGGACAGGCGGCCCACCGCCACGCCGTATTTGACGATCTCTTGTCCGGCGTCCAGCGGACGCAGCGCGACCTTGTGCCCGTAAGGCACCGGCTCGCATACGTCCACCATGCCTTGGCCCGAGCCGGCGAGCGGAACGGGACCTCGTTCACGGATGTCGCCGCCCACCACGGTGCCCACATTGTCGTCGCGATGGACCACCCACACTTTCGCCTCGGCGAGCAAGGATTGAGGATCTTTCATACGGATTCCCCTATGCGGCTGATGGCGGTCTCGGTTTCGCCCAGGATTTCGCAGCGCGTCAACCGGCCGTTCAGCACCGCGGCCATCGCGTCCCGGACCCGTTCCCCCGCATCTTCCAACGAGCGGCCGTGCAGCAGTACGTCGCTGAGGTCGACATCGATGTGATCGGCGAATGTCCGGCAGGTCCGATCGTTGCCGCATATCTTGACGGTGGGCGACACGGGATTGCCGATCGAATTTCCCACGCCGGTGGCGAAAAGAATCAGGTGACAGCCACCGGCCGCCAGCGCGGTGATGTTTTCCGTGGCGGGCGCGGGCGCGTCCATCAAGTACAGGCCCGGCGCAGACGCCGCCTCGCCATAGTCCAGTACGCCATGGATGGGCCGGCTGCCTGTCTTGCAGATGGAGCCCAGCGACTTTTCCTCTATGGTGGTCAGGCCGCCGCGGATATTGTCGGGCGCGGGGTTGGTTTTGTTCAGGTCCACGCCGGCACGCCGGGCGATTTCCTCGTATTTGCGGATGGTGGCGTCGATGCGCCCACGCACGCCGGCACTGGCCGCGCGCGCGCCCAGGGCCGCCTCGCCGCCCAGGCATTCCACCGGTTCGGAAAAAATCGCGGTCGCGCCGGCGTCGACCAGTCCGTCAGTGACCCAGCCGATTGCCGGGTTGGCGACCAGGCCGGAAGTGGTGTCGGAGCCGCCGCACTCCAGGCCGATGACGAATTCCGATATTTGCGCCGGTTCGCGCCGCAGCGTTTCGGCTTGCGCACGCCATTCCTTGAGCAGGGCCAGGCCACGCCGGAAAAGGGCGGGTGTGCCGCCTTCTTCCTGGATGCCCATGACTTCGCACGGCGTGCCCGCGGCGCGGATGCCGTCGTAGACGCGCGTGCCGGCGACGCGCTCCAGGCTGACCACCAATGTCGCGTAGACGTTGGGATGGCTGCCCAGCCCCACCATCGTTCGGATCGACAAGGCCAGGTCCGCGCCCAACTGGCCACGGCCATAGAGCGGTGTAATCGCGACGCAGTCGGGCAGCGCCGCGGCCAGCCGGCGCGCCACCGGGTTGGCCGCGTCCGTGGCGGCGACCACCGCCAGCAGGTTGCGTATGCCCCGGCGCCCATCGGGGCGCGTATAGGCGGTCAATGCAGTCATGGCTATCCTCGGTGCGACTGGGTCGCTGGATTGGATTCCGCGCCCTTACAGCAGGGGCGCGGCCGGCGCGGCGTAGCGCTGCGCCGCCGCGCGCAATTCATCGACGAGTTTGGCGGGCAAGGGAATGCCGGCGGCGGCGCGCTCGGCGGCGATCTGCCGCCGCCGTTCACCCGGCAGCCGGATGGGGTGCGCCGGATCGGCGCGCGGCGCCGCGCGCGCGCGTTCCAGCAGCGCATCGATACGGGCCAGATAGGCAGCGCGCTCCATCATCGCTTCGGGATGGATGGCGATGAAGCAATGCGGGACGCCGGCCGGCAGGCCATCCTGCGCCGCTTGCGATTTCACGTCGGGCGCCATGACGCCGTCGGCCAGCACGCTGTTCAGCACTTCCAGCGCCACGATCAATGCATATCCCTTGGCGCCTCCCATGGGCAGGACGGATCCCTTCAACGCCAGGGCGGGATCGGTCGTGGGCTGGCCGTCCGCGTCCAGCGCCCAGTCGGCGGGAATCGGCTGTCCCAGCAATTCCGCCAGCAGTATGTTCCCGCGCGAGCTCACGCTGGTGGCCAGGTCGACGACCAATGGGTCAGTGCTGGTGGGCGCCGCGAACGCCAACGGGCTGTTGGTAAAGAAGGCCTGCCTGCCGCCCCAGGGCGCCACCGTGGGTTCGCCGCCGGACGAGCACAAACCCATCATGCCCTGCGCCGCGGCCTGCTCGCAGTACCAGGCGGCATACGAAAAATGGTTGCTGGCGCGCACGGCGACGTAGCCGACGCCGAAGCGGCGCGCGCGCTCGATCGCCTCGCGCATGCCCACATGGCCCGCCAGCGGTCCGAGGGCATTGTCGCCATCGACCACCGCCGTCGCCGCGAATTCGCGAACCACGCGCGGCTCCCCGCGCGCGTTGATCGCGCCTTGCGCGAGGCGGCGCAGGTAGGTCGGCAGCCGCGCCATGCCGTGCGTGTCGACGCCGTGCAAGCTGGCCGCCACCAGGCAGTCCGCGACGAGCGCGGCGTGGTCCGTGGGGACGTCCAGCGACCGCAGGGCCGCCACGCTGAATTCATGCAGACGCGCGGCGGGGTAGCGCGTGGCGGGATGGTCGGTCGGCATCAGATCTCCCGCAATCCGGCGGCATCGGCGATCGCATAACCCTTGGCGCCGGCCTCCGCGGGCCCCGACATGCGGCTGAAGAAAAGAATGCCGTCGCAGGGCGCGGCCAGCGATTCGGATTCCTCCAGGGTATAGGGGTCCACGACCGAGCCGAGCTTCTCGCCCTTGGTGACGCGCCGGCCCAGGTCTTCCACGCGATTGGCCAGCGAGACGACATAGCCGCCCCGTGTCGGATTCGATTCCTTGCGTTCCTTGCGCGTGAACAGGTACTGCCTGCCTTGCAGTTCCGGTTCGCCATCCAGGATGCCCAGCGACTTCATCTGGTTGCGCAGGCCGCGCACCACGCGCGCCTGGAATTCGTCGGTCATGGGGCCGCTCATGTAGGTGCCGCCGATCTCGACGCCGGCCGCGGCGCGGCCGGTGCTGTTCAGATAGCCCACGGCGGTGGAGGGCGGCAGGAAGTTCACATGGACCACGCCGGTACCGAATACCCGGCACAGTTCCAGGCTGGCCTCGCGTACCTCGCCGGTGGCGTCCTCGTTCAGGTCGGCGCGCTGGTGTATGCGGCCGCCCTGTCCTCCCGAGTGCATGTCGCACAACGCATCGACATGGTCCAGTACCTGGTCCGTCAGGACGCGCGCGATCATCTCGGTCACCGAGCCGCGCGCGTTGCCCGGAAAGCAGCGGTGCAGGTCGGTGTTTTCCCGCTGCTCCGCGCTTTCGCGGCGGAAGTCCGAGAAGGCCAGCGGATTGCATACCGGCAGGATCACCAGGGCGCCTCGCATCGAGGCCGGATCCGTCTCGCGCCATAGCTGCATCGCCGACAGCAGCGGCATCGCCTCGTCGCCATGCACGTTGCACAGCACGGCGAATACCTTGCCGGGATGGGCGCCGTTGATCACGTGGACAGGCACGGCCAGATCCCCGCGCAGCGTACGCGTGATAGGCAACAGGGTGGACGCGCGTTGTCCCGGCTGGACTTCCAGCCCGGCGATACGCAGGATATTTTCTTTAGGCATGATGCGACTCTCTCTCCATTGTCAGTTGATCACCGCGCCGGAATCGCGCACGGCCGTGCCCATTTCCGCGATCAGCGATGTCATCCGTGCCGTGAATGCGGCCGGGCTGATATCGACCGGGTCGGCGCCGACGCTGTCGTAGAACTGACGCGTCCCGGATTCCTTCAGTACGCCGCTTACCGCGGCATTGATACGATCGACGATTTCCGGCGGCATGCCCGCCGGGCCCAGGATCCCCGAGTACAGGACCATGTCGAAGCCCGGCAGCGTCGTGGCGATGGGCGGCACGCCGGGCAGCGTCTCGTTGGACGTCGTCGACGTGACCCCCAGGGCCCGCAGCTTGCCGGTGCGGATCTGCGGCAAGGCGGGCGGCAGCGCCGAAAAGGTCGCCGAAGCCTGGCCGCCCAGTGTCGCCATCACCGCATCGGAGCTGCCCTTGTACGGGACATGCACCATGTCGATGCCGGCCATGCGCTTGAGCGTCTCGCCGGCCAGGTGCAGGATGGTGCCGTTGCCCGACGACGCGTAGTTCAGGTGGCCCGGCTTTGCCTTGGCCAATGCGATGAACTGCTGCAGGTTGGCGGCCGGTACGTCGGGCGGTATGACCAGGGCCAGCGGCGCGGCCGCCAGCAGCGCGATATCCGTGAAATCCTTATCGCTCTTGAACGGCAGGGATTTGTAGAGGGTGGCGTTGATGGCGTGCGTCGTGACGTCCGCGAAGTACAGCGTGTAGCCGTCGGGCGCCGCCTTGGCAACGATGCCGGCGGCGATCGTGGTGCCCGCGCCGGGCCGGTTTTCCACGACGACGGACGTTTTCAGGGCTTCGGACAGCTTCTGTGCCCAGAAGCGGCCCATCACGTCCGACACGCCGCCCGGTGGAAACGGGATCAACATCCGGATCGGCCGGTTGGGCCAGTCCTGCGCCGCGGCGGGTGCCGCGGCCAGGATTCCGGCAGCGGCCGAGGCCATCAGAATGACGTTGATCAGGCCGCGCAGTTTTACCCTTGCGCGCATGAGCGGATTGGCGGATTGGACAGCCGAGCGGCTGCCCGGCCCCGTGCGGGCCGCAGCAAACAGAATCATGGCACTTCCCCTTGAAATTTCGCCGGCGGCCCTATGGGCTCATGAGGTGGCGGAATTCATTCTGCGGCGGAGGAAGGCCATAGATCAAATGATTTATTTCGATGCGGCCTATCGATGGCAGTTATAGCGGCCTGCCGGCGCCGCGGTCGGCGTATTCGGCCATCAACATCTCGGCCAGCCGTTGCGCCGCCGCCGAGCGCGTCCCGTGCCGGCGCCAGAGGATCGCCGCGCGGCGCTTGGGCACGGGATCGGTCAGGCGCACGGCCTTGACGCGCCTTGTATCGCCTACCGCGCCTTGGGGCAGGACGGTGGCCAGGGCGGTGTCGCGTATGGTCGCCAGGATGGGATCGATGGCGTTCATTTCCAGCACGACATGGGGCGTCGCGCCGATACTGGCGAAATAATCATCCAGGTATGCGCGCGCGCCGAATTCGGGGGTGAGCAGGACCAGGGACAGTTCGGCCAATCGTTTCATCGCAATGCTGCGTCGCGCGGCCCAGGGATGGCGCGCACCGACCACAAGTACCAGGGCTTCGTCGAAGAGGGTCTGGGATTCGATTTGTCCGTCATCCGCCGGCTCCAGGTAGCCGATGGCGCAATCCAGCCGGCCGCTCAGCAGTTCCTTTTCCATATCGTGCCGCGACAGCTGGCGCGCGACGATCCGCACGCCGGGATAGCGGGACGCATAATCCGCGAAGACCGCGGGCAAGCGCGTGTTCGAAAACGAATGGAAGACCGCGACCGACAGATTGCCGCGTATCAGGCCTTCCAGTTCGTGGACCGCCATCACGCCGGCGGCAACGTCCTGCATGGCCTGGGCCGCATGGGCCCGGAACACTTCGCCGGCGGCAGTCGGTTCGGTGCGCGCGCCGCGCCGTTCCAGCAGCCGGGTGCCGAGTTCTTCCTCCAGTTGCTGGATCTGATGCGACAAGGTGGGCTGCGTGACGTGCAGGCGGTCGGCCGCGCGGGAAAAGCTCTTTGCTTCGCAGATGGCAAGGAAGTAGCGCAGGTGTCGAAGTTCCATCACATTCCCAAGATGTCCGCCGCCGCGGGCTTCAGCGTCGGTCGATCGGTAGCCGCCGCAGCATCGCGACCTTGACGGCGTCCAGGGCCAGACCGTATGCCAGGGTGGCGAAGCAGAGCCCAAGTACCACCGCGCCCGACAGCGGCGACATGACCACGCCCCTCCAGGCGAACGCCGTGGCGACCGACGCCGAAGCGGCGGACGCGGCCAGGAACAGCGGCGAGGGACGCGATCGCCAGACATGGCCGCGCTCGCGCAGGATCATACCGGTCGCCAGGCCCGCCAGCACCAGCGTCAGGAAGGCAAGGCTGCGCATGGCGCCTGTGTCGAACTTCAGCCAGTACCAGCCCAGCGCCAGGATGGACATCGCATAGGCCAGCTTGACGGCGCCCAGCGGTATCGCGGCCAGCGTCAATTCCCGGATGCGCCAGGCATTGGGGTACGGGGTGGGGGTGGCGCGGTCGCCGGCGCGCGCCATCATCGCGATATCGCTGGTCAACATCCATAGCACCTGCAGCAGCGGTGTCATCACGGCGTGGCCGGTCATGACCAGGCCGCCTCCCATGACGATCAGCGTTACCGACTTGTTCACCAGCATGCTTAGCGTGAAGGTCAGCACGCGCCTGAACGCGGCCCTGCCTTCCTCGATGCAGGCGACGATGCCGCGCAGGCCGGGTTCCGTCAGCACCAGCCCGGCGGCGGACTTCGCGACGTCGGTCGCGCTTGATACCGCGATGCCCATCTGCGCCTGGCGCAGGGCGGGCGCATCGTTCGCGCCGTCCCCGCACATGCCCACCGCATGCCCCTGACGCTGGAACGCACGCACCAGGCGGAACTTGTCCTCGGGGAAGACGCCGGCGTAAACGGCATAGTCCGCCGGCGCGACCTGTTCCGGGATGGCGCCGGGCGGGCAGACAGGGCCCTCCAGCCCGATGCGCCGGGCCACCGTGGCGGCGGTCTGCGCGGTGTCGCCCGTTACCATGATGGGTGTGATGCCGAGCTCCTTCAGCTGGGCCAGCAAGGGAGCGGAATCGGCGCGTGGCGGATCGCTCAAACCGATGAGGCCGATCGCCGCCATGCCTTGCCCGGGGCCGGCGGCGACGGCCAGTACCCGATAGCCTTCGTCGGCAAGCCCCTGCAACGCTTCTCGCGCCCGGGCGTCCAGCGGCGCCAGCGACGAAATGGCCAGGGGCGAGCCCTTGGCGATGCGTTCGTCCGCTCCTGCCGGGCCCGCGATGGTGGCTTCGGACAGCTTCGCCGACGGGTCGAAGGGTATGAAGCGACGCACGGCCAGCGGCGCGGCGGCCTGGCCGTCCGCCGCCGCCCGTATGGCCGCGTCGACCGGGTCCTGCCCATCGGCGGAACTGGCGGCGGCCGCGCGGGCCAGCAGCGCGGCGGTGTTCATTCCCTCGGCTAGCGGGACGGCGCGGCCTACGCCCAGCCTGTTCTCGGTCAACGTCCCCGTCTTGTCCACGCACAGCACGTCTATCATCGCCGCTTCCTGCAGGGCGGGAAGGCGCGCCAGCAGAACGCCCTGCTGTGCCAGGCGGCGGGCGCCCAGCGTCGCGGCGAGCGTGAAGACTGCGGGCATGGCCACGGGCACCGCCGAGAGCAGGGCCGCCAGTACAAGCGGGACGATCTGTGCCGCCGTCAGGCCGATGGATAGCGCATAGGCGACCATGCCGGTCACGATCGCCATATTGACGGCGGTCAGGGCCTTGACCACGCCGAGCACCGCCTTTTGCTCGCTGCTTTGGACATCGGCCGCCTGCACCAATTCGGCGGTGCGGCCGAAATACGTGCGTGGCCCGGTCGCGGTGACTTCGGCAATGGCCTCTCCGCGCCGTACCAGCGCGCCCGCATAGGCGGTGGTCCCCGGCGCCGGCTCCACCGCGGCGGACTCGCCCGTCAGCATGGACTGGTCCAATAGCACCGAGCCGGATACAAGACGCGCGTCGGCGGGCACGATCCTGCCCAGGGACAGTTGGACGATGTCTCCCGGCACCAGCGCCGCTGCCGGTATGTCGCGCCATTGCCCGTCGCGGCGCGTCCGTGCCCGCGGCGCCAGGCGTTGTCGCAGCAAGGCCAGGGTCGCATTCGCGCGCCCTTCCTGGATGATGCCCAGGACGACGTTGATCAGGAGCAGGACGCCGACCATGGCACCTTCCATGCGTTCTCCGGCCGCCAACTGCAGGACGATGGTGGCCTCCAGCATGCAAGGCACCGGCGCCCAGAAATGGCGCAGCAGCCGGCGCAGGGGGTGTTCTTCCAGCCTGGCCACTTCATTGGGGCCGGTCCTGGCCAGCCTGCCGGCGGCTTCCTCGCTGGACAAACCCGGGAAGACGTCGTCCCTCGCGATGTCGTTCATCGGCGACATGCGTTCGCCGTGCTGCATGGGCTGGCCTCCGGGTCGGGGAACGGTTTCATGATAGCTGTCGCGTCGGTCCGAGCGCGCTGCGGCCGCTCGAAGAATGCCGGCCGCCTGATCTATATCAATAGGCCGGGAGACGTTCACGCTAACTTCAAAAGCGTGGACGCAGCGCGCCGGCGGCGCCTCCGCCGCGCGATCGGCATGGCAACCTTGCGAAGGGAGTCGGATATGAGCGAAGCGCAACTTCTTACCTACAAACCCGCGGCGGCCCTTCCGTTGAAAGCGATCAAGGAACCGCCCCCTCATACCATCGCGTTGGAGCAACCCTCTCGGCAGGCAGGGGTGCCGTTGATGGAGGCCCTGGGACGCCGCGCCAGTTGCCGCGAGTTCGCGCCCAGGCCGCTGCCGACCGCCACGCTCGGCGAACTGCTGTGGGCGGCGGACGGCATCAACAGGCCAGTGACGGGGGGGCGGACCGCGCCGTCGCCTCATGCCTTCAACGAGATCGATATCTATGTCGCGCTTGCCGATGGTGTCTACCGTTACGATCCCGGCAAACATCAGTTGGTACTCAAGCATGCGGTGGATGCGCGTGGGCAGACCGGTTACCAGGACTTCGTCGGCGAGGCACCGGTGGACCTGGTCTACGTGGTGCAGACTTCGCGGCTGCTGGAAATGCCCGCCCAGCAACGCGATCGGTTTTCCGCCGTGACGGCCGGGGCCATTGCCCAGAACGTGGCGCTGTATTGCGCCTCGGCCGGCCTGGCCAGCGTGGTGCGCGGGTGGATATCTCCGCGCCTGCTGGCGGAGGCCCTGTCGCTGAACGAGGATGAAGTGCCGATACTCGCGCAGACCGTGGGGTATCCGGGCCGGTCCTAGGGCAAGGGGCTTAACGTTTGGCCTGGCCCGCCGTGTCGGTGAAGAGCGTCGCGTGCATATGGGTCAAGGCCAGCGCCGTGGCGGCGGCCCTGGTTTCCACGCCCAGCTTCACATAAACGTGTTCCAGGTGCTTGTTGACGGTGCGCGGGCTCATTCCGAGTATGTCGCTGATGTCGCGGTTGGTCTTCCCCTTGGCCAGCCAGATCAGAACCTCGCGCTCGCGCGCCGTCAGCTGGTAGGTGGCCGCCAGGCTGGATGCCGGATCGGCCGGCGCGCACCGTTCATCCATGAGCAAGACGTATTCGCCCGCCTTGCGCGACGCCGTCAGGCGCACGCGCAATTGGCGATCGCCTGTTTGCCGCACGAAGTCCGCGGGATCCCCGCCGGCCACGTCGGCACCGGCATCGCTGCCGCCGCGCGTGTCGCTGCGGGATAGTTGTTGCGCGACCCAGGCCGCCAACGGCGCCGGCAGATCCCGGCCGGGCTCATCGCGGCCGAAATATTCCGCCAGCCAGAGACGTGCCTTGGCTGTTTTCCACGTCACCGCGCCGGCCTCGTCCAGCACCACGACAGCATTCGCCACCGCATCCATGGCATTGATCGCGACCGACATCATGCGGGCATTGCGCAGGTGGGCCTGCAGGCGCGCCAGCACCACATCGGTATCCAGCGGCTTGACGACGTAGTCGATCCCGCCGGCACGGAAGCCGCGCACCACGTCCTCCGGCTCGGTCAGGCCAGTCATGAATACCACCGGTACGTGGCTGGCGGCGGGGTGTGCCTTCATGCGCCGGCAGGTTTCGAAGCCGTCCAGGCCGGGCATCACCGCATCGAGCAGCACGATATCGGGGACCACATAGTCCAGCCTTTCCAGCGCCGACAGGCCGTCGGTGGCGACCACCACCATGTATCCGGCGTCGTCCAGGGCGTCGGATAGCATTTTCAGGTTGTCCGGTGTGTCGTCCACCAGTAGAACCAGGTTCTTATCGGAGGGCCGCGGCATGGTGCTGTATGTGTTCCTTGAGCAAGGCGTTGTATTCGGCCAGTCGGAAGTCCTGGACCAGCGCGCCGAGCCGGTCGGCCAGCGGCGCCGCATGTGGGGCGCGCGCGCGGATGTCGTCCAGCCGGGCGGAAATGCCTTTGATGTATCCCATGGCCCCCAACTCCAGCAGCGACTCCGCGTCCTCGCGGTCCAGGGGGACGTCGTGCAGGGCGGTCGCGCCGGTGTGCGGGGGCACGGCGGCCGGTCGCAGGATCCAGTCCAGGCGAAGATGCAGGCCGATCTTCGCCACCAATTCGTCCAGCACGACAGGTTTGACAAGCCAGTCGGTCAGTCCGCATTGGACCGCCTCTTTGGGGTCCACGCCATAGGCGTTGGCCGATACGATGATGAGCGGGACACCCACGCCCTGGTCGCGCAGCAGACGGCACACCTCCCAGCCGGGCAGGCCCGGCATGGTGATATCCATCAGGATCAACGCGGGCCGCAGGGTATGCACGCAGGCCAGGCATTCCTGCCCGCTGCCGGCTTCGAGCACGTCGAAGCCCAGCGGTTGCAGCATGTCGCGCAGGATACGGCGCTGCGACGGCTGGTCGTCCACCACCAGAACGGCGCGCCGCTCGCCCGCATACCCGACGATGGACGCCGCCGGCTGCGTGTCGCCACGCGGCGAGCGTACCTCGGGCAGGAAAAGCTTAAGGGTGAACGCGCTGCCGCGGTCCACCTCGCTGCGGACGGTCAGTTCGCCGCCCATGATACCGGTGAGCATGCGGCAGATCGTCAGGCCGAGTCCGGTCCCCGTATCGGCGTGGTCCGCCGCGGCCCAACTGCGTTCGAAAGGCATGAAGATGCGATCGAGGTCGTCGGCCGGGATGCCGGCGCCGCTGTCCTCCACTTCCATCTGCACCATGTCCGCGGCATAGCGCACGCGCAGCGCCACGTGGCCCACGCGGGTGAATTTCACCGCGTTGCTCAGCAGGTTGATCAGTATCTGGCGCAGCCGCTTTTCGTCGATGTGGACGATCCTGGGAAGATTGGCGGCGACTTCGTAGTCGAAGCGCAGGCCCTTCAGCGCGGTCTGGGGCTGGAACATCTTGACGATCTGTTCCAGGAATTCTGGCAGGCGCAGCTCGCCGTTCTCCAGGCGCAGCTTGCCGGCCTCGATACGGGCGATGTCCAGCAGCCCGTCGATCAGCCCGATCAGATGCTTGCCGCTGCGATGGATGACGTCGATCGCCTCGCGCCGGTTCGGCGGGATGGCGGTGTCGCGCTGCAGTATCTGCGCATAGCCCAGGATGCTGTTCAAGGGCGCGCGCAGTTCGTGGCTCATTCCGCCCATGAACCGGCTCTTGGCCAGGTTGGCCGCCTCCGCCGACTCTTTGGCCTTTTGCAGTTGCGCGTCGGTCTGGCGGTGGGCTTCGATTTCCCGCAACAGCAGGTGGGTCTGGCGGTCCGATTCTTCCTGGGCGACCTGGCGGCTTTCGTTGGTCAGCACCAGCCACCACGCGGCCACCCCGCCGACCAGCAGCAGGGCGGCGAACAGCTTCAGGAAGGTGGCGCGCAGCACGGCGATGTTCGCGCCGGCCTGGCCGAAGGTCACCGCTTCCTGGTAGTAGATCAGCGCCAGGATGGCCCCGAACAGGCCGCCTATCATCCCGAGGATGACAAGGTAGTGGGCGAGGCGGTTGTGGAACAGCGGTGTCGCCGCGCCCGGCAGGATGCGCCGCAGCGCGGCGCCCAGCTGATCCTGCAGGCGCGAGCCGGTCTTGCAGCGATCCTGGCAACGCGCGTCCAGCGTGCAGCACAGCGAACAGATGGCGCCGTTGTAGGCGGGGCAGTGCGCCATGTCCTGAGGCTCGAATGCCTTCGCGCAGATGACGCAGCTCAGGCCGGCGCCATGGGCATGCAGGGCGTGCGGCTGGCGGGCCAGATAGTAGCGACCGCGTGTGGCCCAGGCGATCGCCGGGACGGCGACGAACGTGGCGGCCAGGGTGATGAAAGGCGATAGCGCCTGGACCGTGGCCCCGATAACACCGCTGTAGGCGATGAAGGCGGTTGCCAGCGCGATCAGCATGCCGCCCACGCCCACGGGATTGATGTCGTACAGGTAGGCGCGCCGGAACTCGATGCCCCGCGGGCTTAGCCCCAGGGGCTTGTTGATCACCAGGTCGGCCACCAGCGATCCGATCCAGGCGATCGCGACATGGGCGAACATGGCCAGCACGTGCTCCAGCGCGTCGAACACGCCCATTTCCATCAGGCCGATGGCGATCAGCACGTTGAACACCAGCCAGACCACGCGGCCCGGATGACTGTGCGTGATGCGCGCGAAGAAGTTCGACCACGCCAGCGAGCCCGCGTAGGCGTTCGTCACATTGATCTTTACCTGCGAAATGACGACGAACGCCGTCATGGCGGCGACCGCCCAGCCCGGATGGGAAAAAACATAGCCGAACGCGTGCAGGTACATCTTGGTGGGATCGGCCGCCTTGGCGGCGGGGACGCCGTGCTGCAGCGCGAGCCAGGCCAGGAAGGCGCCGCCCAGCATCTTGGCCGCCCCGGGAACGATCCATCCCGGCCCCGCGCACAGCAGGGCGATCCACCAACGTCCGCGGTTGCCGGCCGTCTTTTCCGGTAGAAAGCGCAGGAAATCCACTTGTTCGCCGATCTGCGTGATCAGCGATGCGGCCACGGCCGCGCCGGCGCCGAACAGCAGCAGATCGAAGTGCCCGCCACCGCCGTGGCGGCCGGGGAAATCCATCAGGCCACGCAGCGCGGCCGGGTCCTGGAACAGGATGAAGGCGTAGGGCAGCACCAGAAGCGTCAGCCACACCGGCTGCGTCCATGACTGCAGCCGGTTCACCAGCGTGATGCCGTAGGTAACCAATGGGATGATGACGATCGCGCAAGCCATGTAGCCCAGCCACAGCGGCAGCCCGGTGCAGACTTCGATCGCCAGCGCCATGATGGCCGCTTCCAGCGCGAAGAAGATGAAGGTGAAGGACGCGTAGATCAGCGACGTGATGGTCGAACCGATATATCCGAAGCCCGCGCCGCGGGTCAGCAGGTCCATGTCCAGGCCATGCCGCGCGGCGTAGTAGGCGATCGGCAGGCCGGTGAAGAACACCAGGATGGACACGGCGACGATGGCCCAGAACGCATTGTCGAAGCCGTAGTTCAGCGCCAGGGCGCCGCCGATGGCTTCCAGTGCCAGGAAGGACACCGCCCCGAGGGCGGTATTGGCGACGCGAAACTCCGACCACTTGCGGAACGACACGGGCGTGAACCGCAGGGCGTAGTCCTCCAGGGTCTCGTTGGCAACCCAGGTGTTGTAGTCGCGCCGTATCTTGACGATGCGTTGAGGTGCGCCAGCATCCACGCTTGAAATCTCCGGTATGCGTCATTCGACGTATGCCGCGTTTGTACCGCCTGGCGACGTAACAGCCACTACGTCAATCAACGTATGTTGCAGTGCGGTATGGGTACCTAGTATCGCATCGAACCCCCGGCTGCGGCACCGCGCGATAGCGGTCGCGGCATCGGGTTTTTCCCTGAAGCGTCTCATCCGCAAGGAGCGTTCGATGTCTCGCAAACCCCCCTTTGAACAAGACCCCGCCTCGCCCGCCCGGCGCCGCGTGGCGCTGGCGCTGGCGTCGCTGCCGCTGATCGGCATCCCCGGGCTGGGCCGCGCCGCGGGCCCGGCGACGGCCGCCGTCAATACCACGGGGTTGGCCGTAACCGATACGGAAGTGACGGTGGGACAGCTGCATTCGGCCACCGGCACCATGGCCATCAGCGAAACCGGCTCCATCCAGGCCGAGCGGCTGGCCATCGAGCAGATCAACGCCATGGGCGGCATCCTGGGGCGCCAGATCAAGATCATCCAGGAAGACGGCGCGTCGGACTGGCCCACCTTCGCCGAGAAGGCCCGCAAGCTGCTGGTCAGCGACAAGGTGGCCACGGTCTTCGGCTGCTGGACGTCGGCCTCGCGCAAGGCCGTGCTGCCGGTATTCGAGAAGGAAAACGGCTTGCTGTACTACCCGACCTTCTATGAGGGCCTGGAGCAGTCCAAGAACGTCTTCTATACCGGCCAGGAGGCCACGCAGCAGATCCTGGCCAGCCTGAACTGGCTGGCCAAGGAAAAGAACGCCAAGACCTTCTACCTGGTCGGTTCCGACTACATCTGGCCGCGCACCTCCAACAAGATCGCCCGCAAGCACATCGAACACGTGCTCAAGGGCGAAGTCGTGGGCGAGGAATACTACCCGCTGGGCCATACCCAATTCGGTTCGCTGATCAACAAGATCAAGCTGAAGAAGCCCGACGTGGTATTCGCGGACGTCGTTGGCGGCAGCAACGTGTCGTTCTACAAGCAGCTGAAGGCGGCCGGCGTGACGGCCCAGAAACAGAAGCTGCTGACCATCTCGGTGACGGAAGATGAGTTGCTGGGGATAGGCGGTGAAAACGCCGAAGGTTTCTGGTCCTGCATGAAGTATTTCCAAAGCCTGGACAACGAGAACAACAAGAAGTTCGTTGCCGCGTTCAAGGCGAAGTACGGCCCGAACGCGGTGATCGGCGACGTCACCCAGGCCGCCTACCTGGGCCCCTGGCTATGGAAGATGGCCGTGGAAAAAGCCCAGAGCTTCGACGTGGACAAAGTGGTGGCGGCTTCGCCCAACCTGGAGTTCAAGCAGGCGCCCGAAGGCTACGTCAAGGTGGACCCGAACCATCACCTGTGGAGCCGTACGCGCGTAGGGCAGATCCGCAAGGACGGGCAGTTCGATGTGGTCTACCAGACGCCCGACCTGATCAAGCCGGATCCCTTCCCCGAGGGCTACCAGTAATCCGGTCCGCGGCAGGCGCCGCCCGCCGGGCTCCGGCCCGGGGGCGGCGCGGCCCCGATTTCGGTCCCGCTTTTCTTACGCAAAGGCTCGCCCATGGAATCCTTCTCCGATCTTGGCGCCATTCTTCTGATGCAGGGCTTCAATGGCCTGTCGGTGTTCAGCGTCCTGCTGCTGATGGCGCTGGGCCTGGCCATCATTTTCGGACAGATGGGTGTCATCAACATGGCGCATGGGGAATTCCTCGCGATCGGCGCCTATACGACCTGCCTGTTCTCGGAACTGACGCAGCAGTATGCGCCCGCGGTCATGCCCTATTACTTCTTCCTGGCCATCGCCGCGGCCTTCGCGGTGACCTTCGCGCTGGGCTGGCTGACCGAATGGCTGATGATCCGCCACCTGTATCGCCGCCCGCTGGATACCCTGCTCGCCACCTGGGGCCTGTCGCTGGTGTTGCAGCAGGCGCTGCGGTCGATCTTCGGTCCGCGCGAAGTCAGCCCGACGCTGCCCGATTGGCTGATGGGTTCGGTGCAGCCGCTGCCGGGCGTGGACATCCCCATCAACGGGCTGATCGTCATGTCGATCACGGTGATCCTGACGGTCGGATTGCTGCTGGCGCTGTTCCGCTCCAGTTGGGGCCTGCACGTGCGGGCGACGATGCAGAACCGCGTCATGAGCGGGGCGGTGGGCATCGACACGAGGAAAGTGGACCGGGTGACCTTCGCCCTGGGATGCGGGATCGCGGGCATCGCCGGCGCGGCCTTCACCACCATCGGCTCCACGGGCCCGACCAGCGGATCGCTGTACATCGTCGATACCTTCCTTACCGTGGTCTTCGGCGGCGCCGCCAGTCTTTACGGCACGATCGCGTCGGCCTTCGTGATCGCCCAGACGCAGTCCGTGTCGGAGTTTTTCCTGACGGGCTCCATGGCCAAGGTGCTGACGTTGTCCGCCGTGGTGATCATCCTGATGCTGCGCCCGCAGGGATTGTTCACGATCAAAGTCCGCAAATAAGCAGGTCCAGGAGCTCGAACGTGAAACTCATCTACAAGAATGTATTGGGCGGACGCCAGGGCATGATCGGCCTGGCTGTCCTGGCCGCGCTGGTTTTCCTGGTCTTCCCGCTGCTGCTGGACAGCTTCCGCCTGAACCTGGTCGGCAAGTACCTGACCTACGCCTTCGTGGCGCTGGGGCTCGTGCTGTGCTGGGGATACGGCGGGATACTCAGCCTGGGGCAGGGCGTGTTCTTCGGCATAGGCGGCTATTGCATGGCGATGTTCCTGAAGCTGGAAGCCTCCACCGTCGAAGCCACGAAAATCCAGTCCACGCCCGGCATCCCGGATTTCATGGACTGGAACCAGATCACGTCGCTGCCGTGGTTCTGGGTGCCGTTCAAGAGCTTCCTGTTCACGCTGCTGGCCGTGCCCGTGGTGCCGGCGCTGCTGGCGCTGCTGATCGGCGTGGCGATGTTCAAGCGCCGCGTGGGCGATACCTACTTCGCCATCGTCACGCAAGCCATTGCCCTGATTCTTTCGGTACTGATCATCGGCCAGCAGGGGCTGACCGGCGGCGTCAACGGCATCACGGACCTGAAAACCCTGCTGGGCTGGGATATCCGCACCGATTCCGCGCGCGTCATCCTGTATTTCGTCAATGGCGCGCTGTTGTTCGCCTGCCTGCTGTTCGGCAGGTTCCTGCTTTCGTCCAAACTGGGGAAGCTGCTGGTGGCCATGCGGGACAAAGAGGAACGGGTGCGCTTCTCCGGCTACGACGTGGCGGGCTTCAAGATATTCGTGTTCTGCGTGGCGGCGGTCTTCTCCGCCATCGGCGGCGCCATGTTCACCCTTCAGGTGGGGTTCATGTCGCCGTCCTTCGTGGGTATCGTCCCCTCCATCGAGATGGTGATTTTCGCGGCGGTGGGCGGGCGCCTTTCGCTGCTGGGCGCGGTCTACGGAACGCTGCTGGTGAACTTCGGCAAGAGCTATTTTTCCGAAAGCTTTCCGCAGCTGTGGCTGTTCCTGATGGGCGGGCTTTTCATCGCCGTCGTCATGGCCTTTCCCAACGGGCTGGCCGGGTTGTATACCCAATACGTGCAGCCGCGGCTGCGCCGGGGGCCTCGCGCCCAGGCCGTTCCGCCCAAGGCCGCGTCCCGCACGGAGGTCGCATGAATCCGCCCCTGATGAACGCGCGGCCGGCCGCGCAGGAATTCGCCCTGTACGTCGAGGGCCTGACGGTGTCCTTCAATGGCTTCGTCGCGGTGAACGATCTGAACCTGTACGTGGACAAGGGCGAGCTGCGCGTGGTCATCGGGCCGAACGGGGCGGGAAAGACCACGGTGCTGGACCTGATCTGCGGCCGCACCAAGGCGACCGCGGGCTCTATCCGCTTCAAGGATACGGAGCTGACCCGCATGGCGGAGCACGAGATCGTGCGCGCCGGCGTGGGCCGCAAATTCCAGACCCCTTCCATCTACGAAACCCTGACGGTGCGGGAGAACCTCGAAGTTTCGTTTCCGCGCGGGCGCAGCGTCTTCGGCGCGCTGGCGTTTCGCCGCACCGCCGACGTGATCGAGCGCGTCGAGCAGGTGGCCTGCGATATTTTCCTGGCCGACATGCTGGAGCAATCGGCCGAACTGCTGTCGCATGGGCAGAAGCAGTGGCTGGAGATAGGCATGCTGCTGATGCAGGAGCCGGAATTGATGATGCTCGACGAACCGGTGGCGGGCATGAGCGTATCGGAACGCGAAAAGACGGCCGAGCTGCTCAATCGCATCAGCAAGGACCGCTCGATGATCGTCATCGAGCACGACATGGAATTCGTCAAGAACATCGCGCACAAGGTGACGGTGCTGCACCAGGGCAAGGTGCTGGCCGAGGGGCCGATGGACAAGGTCCAGTCCGATCCTCGTGTCATTGAAGTCTATCTGGGTCATTGAGCGCGCGCGCAGGAGAATCCGCATGTTGAATGTTTCGGGCCTGGTATCCGGGTATGGACAAAGCCGCGTTATCCACGGCGTGGACCTGAGCGTGGCCAAGGGCGAGATCGTCGCCGTCATGGGGCGCAACGGCATGGGCAAGACCACGCTGTTCAAGACCATGATGGGCGTGCTGCCCTCGATGCAGGGCAAGGTCAGCATCGACGGCACGGACATCAGCGCCTTGCAGACATTCCAGCGCGTGCGCAGCGGCGTGGCCTATGTGCCGCAGGGCCGCATGATTTTTCCCACCCTGACGGTGGAAGAGAATATCCGCACCGGTTTGCCGGGCCGGGCGCTGCGCGATCCCATTCCCGACGAGGTGTTCGCCTTGTTCCCGGTGCTGCACGAGATGCGCCGGCGCCGGGGCGGGGATCTTTCCGGCGGCCAGCAGCAGCAGTTGGCGATCGCGCGGGCGCTGGTGACCGGCCCGAAGGTGCTGATGCTGGACGAGCCCACCGAGGGCATCCAGCCGTCGATCATCAAGGACATCGCGCGAACGCTGCTGGAGATCCGCAAGCTGAAGGACCTGGCCATCGTCGTTTCCGAACAGGTGCTCAGTTTCACCATGCAGATCGCCGACCGGCTGATCGTCATCGACAAGGGCCGCTTCGTGCACGAGGACCTGCGCGGCCAGGTCGACGAACAGACCATCAGCCGCTATCTGTCCGTCTAGTCCCATCACCCAAAGGAGCATGCCATGCCCGATACCCTGATCAAGGTCGATCTCGCCCAGTCGCCATACGAAAACGAAAGCATCCATAACCGCTGGCATCCCGACATTCCCATGGCGGCATGGGTCAAGCCCGGCGATGACTTCGTGCTGGAAACCTACGACTGGACCGGCGGCGCGATCAAGAATGACGACAGCGCCGACGACGTGCGGGATGTGGACCTGTCCACGGTGCATTTCCTGTCCGGTCCCGTCGGCGTAGAGGGCGCGGAACCGGGCGACCTGCTGGTCGTCGACTTCCTCGATATCGGGGCCAAGCAGGACAGCCTGTGGGGCTTCAACGGCTTCTTCAGCAAGAAGAACGGCGGCGGCTTCCTGACGGAGCACTTCCCGCAAGCGCAGAAATCCATCTGGGATTTCGAGGGCATGTTCACCAAGTCGCGTCATATTCCGGGGGTGCGATTCGCCGGCCTGATCCATCCCGGCCTGATCGGCTGCCTTCCCGACCAGGCGATGCTGGACACCTGGAACAAGCGCGAGCAGGCGCTGATCGACTCCGATCCCGCGCGCGTCCCGCCGCTGGCGAATCCGCCGGCGCCGAAGACCGCTCACATGGGGAAGCTACAGGGCGCGGCGCGCGACAAGGCGGCGGCCGAAGGCGCGCGCACGGTGCCGCCGCGCGAGCACGGCGGCAATTGCGATATCAAGGACCTGTCGCGCGGCTCCCGCGTCTTCTTCCCGGTCTACGTCAAGGGCGGCGGCCTGTCGGTGGGCGATCTGCATTTTTCGCAAGGCGATGGCGAAATCACCTTCTGCGGCGCCATCGAAATGGCGGGCTGGATCCATATGCGCGTTTCGCTGATCAAGGGCGGGATGGACAAATACGGCATCCGCAATCCGATCTTCAAGCCCAGCCCGATCACGCCGAACTACAAGGACTATCTGATTTTCGAGGGTATTTCGGTGGACGAGGGGGGACGCCAGCATTACCTGGACGTGCATATCGCCTATCGGCAGGCATGCCTGAATGCCATCGAGTACCTGAAGAAGTTCGGCTACTCGGGCGCGCAGGCGTATTCCATCCTGGGAACCGCGCCGGTGCAGGGCCATATCAGCGGGGTCGTGGACATCCCCAATGCCTGCGCCACGCTCTGGCTGCCAACCGAAATCTTCGAGTTCGACATCCAGCCCTCGGCCAGCGGCCCGGTGAAGGCGGTCGCCGGCGGCGTCGATATGCCCTTGTCGCCGGACCTTTGATTTTCCACGAGGCCTGTCCTGGAGAACGCCATGCCCTTGTACGACTATTCCTGCGCGCAATGTGGCGACTTCGCCGCCATGCGGCCGCTGGCGCAGTGGCGCGACCCCGCGTCCTGCCCGGATTGTGGCGCGGCCTCGGCCCGCATCGTGGCGGGCGCGCCCGCCCTGGGGGCGCTGTCTTCGGCGGTCAATCGCGCTCGCGCCGCCAACGAGCGCAATGCCCATGAGCCGCGCGCGACCCGCGCCGGCCATGGCATGAACTGCGGCTGCTGCGGCGGCGGCAGATCCGCCGGCAAGACGCGCAAGACCGCCGACGGCGGCAAGACCTTCGTCGCCAGCCGGCCGTGGATGATCAGCCACTGACGCGCTGGTCATCCTCGCTCTCTTCGACACCGGCCGGCGGGGCATCCCCCGGCCGGTGTTGCATTTTGTCCTATCCCTTCGTGAATTGCTTACAATTTGATTAAACGCAAGGAACGATGGCCCGGAACGGGCCAGAATGAGCCGACTGCGGGAGGCGGCGGGGATACCAATAGGCAATATGGCCTTGTCAGCGTTCCGAAGCAGGCGATCGATAAGCAACACTCACTGGAACAGCTGAAAAGATATGCGCGTGAACCTTCCCGTCTCGGACAAGGAATACCCGTTCCCTCGTGGACGCACCCTGGTTTCCACGACGGACGCCAAGGGAAGAATCCTTTACTGCAATCCCACCTTTATTGAAGTCAGCGGCTTTACGAAGGAGGAGCTGCTCGGCAAAGCCCATAACGTGATCCGCCACCCCGACATGCCGGAAGAGGCCTTCCGGGATATGTGGGCGACGATTTCCTCCGGCCGCCCGTGGTCCGCGCCGGTCAAGAATCGCCGCAAGAACGGCGACTATTACTGGGTGATGGCCAACGCGACGCCGATGCTGAAGGATGGCGAGGCGGTCGGTTATATGTCGGTGCGCACCGAAGCCACGCGAGAACAGATCGAGGAGGCGGAAGCGCTTTATGCCGTCATGCGCGACGAGGCGCAAGCCGGACGGCGGATCCACACCCTGGCCAACGGCCGGCGGGTGAAGCGCACGCTGGCGGGCCGGGTGGCGGAAATGGCGCGGCTGGGCGTGGTGGGCAAGCTGACGACGCTGCTGACGCTGTTGATGCTGTGTTTCCTGGCGATCGACCGCCTGGTGCCGGCGGACGCGGCGGCGTGGGAGGCTGGCGCATGGTTGTTGCGCCTGTTGCTGATCGCGGCCGCGTGGGGGTTCCTGCGCCGCAGCGTGGCGGCGCCGCTGGACGACGTGCTGGCTGCCGCCTATCGCCTGGCGGCGGGAGACCTGACACAGCCGCTGGAAAGGACGCGCGGCGATGAACTGGGCGAGTTGCAGGCGGCGCTCGGACAGCTGCGCATCAATGTGGGTTCCGTGGTGCGCGACGCGCGCGACCAAAGCCAGGACATCGTGACCGGGACCGCGGAGATCGCCCAGGGCAACGCGCATCTTTCCGAGCGTACCGAAACGCAGGCCGGCAACGTCCAGCAGACGGCCGCATCGATGGAGCAGATCACCGGTACGGTGGGCCTGGCGGCCGAGTCCGCGCAGCGGGTAAGCCAGCTGTCGGCGCGGACCAGCGAGGTCGCGGAGCGGGGCGCGCGCGCCGTCGAGGAAGTCGGCGCGACCATGCAGGGGATGCTGGAATCGTCGCGGCGTATCAGCGAGATCACGCAAGTCATCGATAGCATCGCCTTCCAGACGAATATCCTCGCATTGAATGCCGCCGTCGAGGCCGCGCGTGCCGGGGAGCAGGGACGTGGTTTTGCCGTGGTGGCGGGAGAGGTACGTTCGCTCGCGCAACGCAGCGCCCATGCGGCGAAAGAGATCCGCCACCTGATCGACGAATCCGGCGTGAAAGTGGCGGAGGGCAGCGAAAGGACGGCGATCGCCCGCAAGACCATGGCCGACGTGCTGGGCAGCGTGCAGGAGGTGAATGCGCTGATCGGCGAAATCACCGAGGCGTCGAAAGAGCAGCTCGCCGGGATCTCGCAGGTCAATGCGGCCGTTGCCCAATTGGATGGCATCACGCAGCAGAACGCCGAGCTGGTCGAGCAGGTGGCCGGGGCTGCCGTCTCGCTGGAGGGCCTGGCACGGACGACGCACGAAACCATGCAGGTTTTCCGGCTGGATGACGGTGGCCGTTTGTCTGCTGCGGCGCAGCAAAATGGTGATGCGGTAACAATCATTAAGGGTTATCCGCAAGCGCACCCGGGCGCTCTCCCCCTTAAGATGGCGACCCAAACGGCAGCTGTTTAGCTATTTGACAGCTTGCCTCCACAATTCCTATTCGCGCCCGCCCTATCCGGGTGGCGCCGCGAGCCTGTTTATTCCTACATCCGGGAGACATCCGCAATGCAACGCCGTTCCTTCCTGAAAAAGGCCACCCTGGGTGCCGCCGCCGGTGGCGCCACCCTCGCTTCCCCCGTTTTTGCCCAGGAATCCCCGACGATCAATTGGCGCCTGGCCTCCAGCTTCCCGCGCAGCGCCGACGCGATCTACAGCGGCGGCGAGAACCTGGCGAAATACGTGGGCGAGGCCACGGGCGGCAAATTCAGCATCCGCGCCTTTCCCGCGGGCGAAATCGTGCCCGCGCTGCAGGTGCTCGACGGCGTGCAGAACGGCACGGTGGAATGCGGCCACAGCGCCTCGTACTACTACTTCGGCAAGGACCCCGCGCTGAGCTTCGACGCCGCGGTGCCCTTCGGCCTGAACACGCGCCAGATGAATGCCTGGATGCGGCACGGCGATGGCCTGAAGCTGCTGCGCGAACTGTTCAAGACCTATAACGTCGTCAACTTTCCCTGCGGCTATACCGGTACGCAGATGGGTGGCTGGTTCCGCAACGAGATCAAGTCGGTCGACGATCTGAAGGGCCTGAAGTTCCGCATGAGCGCTTTCGCGGGCGCCGTCCTGTCGCGCCTGGGCGTGGTGCCGCAACAGATCGCCGGCGGCGATATCTACCCGGCGCTGGAAAAAGGCACCATCGATGGCGCCGAGTGGATCGGCCCCTACGACGACGAGAAGCTGGGCTTCAACAAGGTCGCCAAATACTATTACTTCCCCGGCTGGTGGGAAGGCACCCTGCAGGTGTCGCTGTATGTGAACCAGGACGCCTACAACAAGCTGCCCAAGCACTACCAGGCCGTGCTGGAGCAGGCGTCGGCCGCCGCGACGAATGACATGATCGCCAAGTACGACGCGGAAAACCCGGCCGCGCTGCGCCGGCTGATCGCCAACGGCGCCCAGCTGCGGGCCTTCCCCAAGCCCGTGATGGACGCCTGCTATGCCGAGTCCTTGAAGGTCTATCAGGAAATGAGCGCCAAGAGCCCCATGTTCAAGAAGATCTACGACAGCATGGTGGCCTTCCGCGATAACGAAATCCCCTGGTTCCGCGTGGCGGACGGCAGCTTCGACGGCTATATGGGCACGATAGGGCGCAACGGCGGCAAGTAAGCGAGCAGCAATGAAATCATTACTTGCCTTATCGCGTCTGATCGACGCGATAAACCTGCGCGTGGGCCGCGCGGTGACGTGGGTGACCTTGCTGGTGGTGCTGGTCAGCGCCGGCAACGCGGTGGTGCGCAAGGTCCTGCATACCAGTTCGAACGCGTGGCTGGAGCTGCAGTGGTATATGTTCGGGGCGATGTTCCTGTTGTCCGCGGGCTATACGCTACTGAAGAACGAGCACGTGCGGGTGGACATCCTGTCCTCGCGCCTGTCGCGGCGCAAGCAGATCTGGATCGAGGTGTTCGGCGTGCTGTTTTTCCTGCTGCCGGCCTGCGTGCTGATCCTGGTGCTGTCTGAAGAACGAGCACGTGCGGGTGGACATCCTGTCCTCGCGCCTGTCGCGGCGCAAGCAGATCTGGATCGAGGTGTTCGGCGTGCTGTTTTTCCTGCTGCCGGCCTGCGTGCTGATCCTGGTGCTGTCCTGGCCGGTGTTCACCGAGTCGTGGCTGACCGGCGAGCAGTCCTCGAACTCGGGCGGGCTGGTGCGCTGGCCGGTCAAGCTGCTGATTCCGGTGGGCTTTGCGCTGCTGGTGCTGGCGGGGGTCGCGCATTTGATCAAGTGCGTGGCTTTCCTGCTGGGCCGCGGCGAGGACCCGCTGCGCCGCGAGGGCGCGCGCTCGGCCGAGGAAGAACTGGCCGAGGAAATCGCCCGCGAGGCGCAGGCCCGCGAGGCGGCGGCGCTGGCCGCGGCCGCGCGCGACGGGGGGCGCTGAGATGGACTTTTTCATCGCCAACCTGGCGCCCATCATGTTCGCCACCCTGGTGGTATTCCTGCTGCTGGGCTTTCCGGTGGCCTTCGCGTTGGCGGCCAACGGCATCCTGTTCGGGTTGGTCGGCATCGAGGCGGGCCTGCTGACGCCGGCGCTGTTCCAGGCGCTGCCGCAGCGGGTGTTCGGCATTATCTCCAACGACACGCTGCTGGCGGTGCCGTTCTTTACGCTGATGGGGCTGGTGCTGGAGCGATCCGGCATGGCCGAGGACCTGCTGGAGACCATCGGGCAGCTGTTCGGCACGGTACGCGGCGGCCTGGCCTTCGCGGTGGTGTTCGTCGGCGCGATGCTGGCGGCCACGACGGGCGTGGTGTCGGCGTCGGTGATCTCCATGGGGCTGATTTCGCTGCCCATCATGCTGCGCTACGGCTACGACCGGCGCCTGGCCAGCGGGGTGATCGCCGCCTCGGGCACGCTGTCGCAGATCATTCCGCCGTCGCTGGTGCTGATCATCCTGGCCGACCAGCTGGGCCGCTCGATCGGCGACATGTATCGCGCGGCGATGGTGCCGGGTTTCGTGCTGGCCGGGCTGTATGTCGTGTACGTGGCCATCATGTGCGTGATCAAGCCGGCCTCGGCGCCGGCGCTGCCCGAGGAGGCGCGGCGGTTTCGCGAATCCAACGGCACGCGCGGGGGCCGTTCGCTGCTGGTACTGATGGCGATTTCCGTGACGGTGGCCTGGGCGCTGGGCCAATGGATGGAGAACGACACGGCGCCGGCCGACGAGCGCATCGTGCTCAGCCTGCTGCTGTGGGGGCTGACGGCCTTCGTGATCGCCATCGTGAACAAGGTGCTGCGCCTGGGGCTGCTGTCGGCGCTGGCCGAGCGGGTGACCTTCGTGATGATCCCGCCGCTGTTCCTGATCTTCCTGGTGCTGGGCACGATCTTCATCGGCGTGGCCACGCCCACCGAGGGCGGGGCGATGGGCGCGGTCGGCGCCATCGCCATGGCGCTGGCGCGCCGGCGCCTGACGCTGGACCTGCTCAAGCAGGCGATGGACACCACCACCAAGCTGTCGTGCTTCGTGGTGTTCATCCTGGTGGGTTCGACGGTGTTCGGCCTGACCTTCCGGGGCGTGAACGGCGACCTATGGGTCGAGCACCTGCTGACCGGGCTGCCGGGCGGGCAGTGGGGGTTCCTGATCGTGGTCAGCGTGCTGACCTTCGTGCTGGCGTTCTTCCTGGACTTCTTCGAGCTGGCCTTCATCATCGTGCCGCTGCTCGGGCCGGTGGCCGAGAAGATGGGCATCGACCTGATCTGGTTCGGGGTGATCCTGGCGGTGAACATGCAGACCTCGTTCATGCATCCGCCGTTCGGCTTCGCGCTGTTCTACCTGCGCTCGGTCGCGCCCAAGGATCCCTACCGGGACAAGGTCACCGGGCGCACCATCGCGCCGGTGACCACCGGGCAGATCTACTGGGGCTCGGTGCCGTTCATCGTTATCCAGCTGGTCATGGTGGCGACGGTGATGCTGGTGCCCGCGATGGTGATGCACTACAAGGGCGACCAGTCGCAGGTCGATCCGTCCTCCGTGAAGATAGATGTGCAAGGAGGCTACGGGACCAGCGTGTATGGCGGCGGCGCGGACGACCCGGGGGCGTCGTTCAAATGACCGTGAAGGGCGGGCTACGCCAGCCCGCCCTGGCACAGGTATTTGATCGACAGGTAGTCGTCCAGTCCGTACCGGGAGCCCTCGCGGCCGTAGCCGGATTCCTTGATGCCGCCGAAAGGCGCGGCCTCCGATGCCAGCGCGCCTTCGTTGATGCCGACGATGCCGGATTCCAGGGCGCGCGATACGCGTTCGATGCGCCGCAGGTCCTGGCTGTAGAAATACGCGGCCAGTCCGAAGGGCGTATCGTTGGCCGCGGCAACGGCCTGCGCTTCGTCGTCGAAGCGGAATAGCGGCACGACGGGGCCGAAGGTTTCCTCCGCGCACAAGGCCATCGAGGCATTGGCGTCGCCCAATACCGTGGGCGCGTAATAGTTCGGCCCCAGCGCCTCCAGGCGCTTTCCGCCGGCCAGCACGGTGGCGCCGTGACGGCGCGCATCGTCGACATGGCGGGCGATCTTGTCCACGGCGCGCGCATTGATCATGGGCCCGACGTGGGTCGCGGGATCGGAGCCCGGCCCCACGCGCAAGGCGGCCACCTTGTCGCGCAGCAGGCGCGCGAAGCGATCGTAGACCGTCGATTGCACATAGACGCGATTCGGGCAGACGCAGGTCTGGCCGCCATTGCGGAACTTGGCCGCCATGACACCGTCGACGGCGGCTTCCAGCTGCGCGTCCTCGAATACCAGGAAGGGCGCGTTGCCGCCGAGCTCCAGCGAAAGCTTCTTCAGCGTTGCCGCGGATTCCCGCGCCAGGTGCTTGCCTACCGGTGTCGATCCGGTGAAGCTTATTTTGCGCACCCGGCCGTCCTGCAGCCAGGCATCGACGGTCTCGGCAGCTCGCGCGCGCGATGCGGTGACCATGTTCAGCACGCCATTCGGAAATCCGGCCTCTTGCCCGAGCAGCGCGAGCGCCAGCGCGGTCAATGGCGTGTCTTCCGCGGGCTTGGCCACGACGGTGCAGCCCGCTGCCAGCGCCGGCGCGATCTTGCGCGCGATCATGGCCAGGGGAAAGTTCCAGGGTGTGATCGCGGCCACGACCCCGATGGGTTCCTTGATCGCCGTCATGCGCTTGCCGCGCTGCTGGTCCGGGATGATGTCGCCGTAGATGCGGTTGGCCTCGTCGGCAAACCAGGCCACATAAGACGCGCCGTACGCGACTTCGCCGCGGGCTTCGGCCATGGGCTTGCCCTGTTCAAGGGAGATCAGCGCGGCCAGGTCTTCCTCCCGCTCGAGGATCAGCGCATGCCAGCGCCGCAGCAGCGCGGCCCGTTCCCGCGGCAGCCGCGCGCGCCACAATGGCAGTGCCTTCGCGGCCGCGTCCACGGCGGCACGGGCATCTTGCGGCCCGCTGTCGGGCACCTCGGCGATAAGCAGCCCGGTGGCGGGGTCGGTGACCGCGAAGCCCTGGCCGTCATGGCCGGGCGTCCAGCGCCCGTCGATGAAGTTGTGCGGGCGAATGAGGGGGCCGGCTTGCGGGTGGGGCGCCTTGCTGTCCATACGGGAAGTCTCCATTATCGTGCGCCCGATTCGACCAGCGCGGCCACGGCCTTGCCCACTTCGACGGTGCCCGCCTTGCCGCCGAGATCACCGGTATGCGGGCCGTGCCTGAGCACCGTCGCGATGGCGTCCAGGATCAGGTCGTGCGCCTGCCGCATCGCGCCTTGGCCGTCGCCGAGGAAATCCAGCATCATCGCGGCCGACCAGATCATGGCGACGGGGTTGGCGATGCCACGTCCGGCGATATCCGGCGCCGAGCCATGCACCGGTTCGAACAGGGACGGAAAGCGGCGATCCGGGTTCAGGTTGCCCGACGGCGCGATGCCGATGGTGCCGGTGCAGGCCGGTCCCAGGTCGGAAAGAATATCGCCGAACAGATTGGAGGCCACCACGACATCGAAGCGGTCCGGATTCAGGACGAAGCGCGCGCAGAGAATATCGATATGCTGTTTGTCCCAGCTCACGGATGGATATTGCCGCGCCATATCTTCCACGCGCTTGTCCCACCACGGCATGCTGATGGAGATGCCGTTGCTCTTGGTGGCGGCCGTCAGGGTCTTGCCCCGGCGGGCGGCCAGTTCGAAGGCGAAGCGCAGCACGCGATCGGTGCCATGCCGCGAGAAGACCGCCTGCTGCATGACCACTTCGCGGTCCGTGCCTTCGTACATCGTGCCGCCGACGGCGGAGTATTCCCCTTCGGTATTCTCCCTGACGATCATCATATCGATGTCGCCTGGCTTGCGATGGGCCAGCGGGCAGGGCACGCCCTCGAACAAGCGCGCGGGCCGCAGGTTGATGTACTGGTCGAACTCGCGGCGGAACTTCAGCAATGAACCCCAGAGGGAAATGTGGTCCGGCACCGTGGCGGGCCAGCCGACCGCACCGAAGAGGATGGCGTCGCAGTCGCGCAGCTGCTCCTTCCAATCGTCGGGCATCATCTGGCCGTGCGCCGCGTAGTACTCGCAGGACGCCCAGGCAATGTGGCGATACTCCAGGGCAATGCCGAAGCGCCGGCATGCGGCCTCCAGCACGCGCAGCCCTTCGGGCATGACTTCCATGCCGATTCCATCGCCGGGGATGACGGCGATGCGCCAGGTCTTCGTTGTCATATCGGAATCCTTGGGGATGCCCGCTGCGCGGCGGCGTCAGCAGGCGAAGTCGCGCGCGAGTTTGCGCGCCGCGTTGGCGAAGATCAGGATGTCCACGCCGGTGGCGACGAAGGTACATCCCAGGTCCAGATAGCGTCGCGCCAGCGCGGGGTCGGAGGTCAATGTACCGGCGGCCTTGCCCGCGGCCACGATGGTCCGCATCGCCGCTTCGATGGCCGCCTGGACGTCCGGATGGCCGGGGTTGCCGCGGTGTCCCATCGAAGCGGCCAGGTCGGCCGGTCCGATGAATACGCCATCGACGCCCTCGGTGGCGCACAGCGCCGGCAGGTTCTGCAGGGCGGTGGTGGTTTCCGCCTGTACGAGCAGGCAGATCTCGTCGTCGGCGACCGCCAGGTAATCGGCGCGCTGGCTCCATTGCGAGGCCCGGCCCACGGCGCTGCCCACCCCGCGGATGCCGCGCGGCGGATAGCGCGTGGCCGCGACCAGGGCGCGCGCCTGTTCCGCGGTATCGACCATCGGCACCAGCAGCGTGCGCGCGCCGATGTCGAGCATGCGCTTGATGCGCGCCGGATCGCTATCGGGTATCCGCACGACGGGGTGCGACGCATAGGCGGCGACCGCCTGCAGGGCGTGCAGCGTGCTGCGCAGGTCGTTCGGTGCGTGCTCGCCATCGACGAGCAGCCAGTGAAAGCCGGCGGTGGCCGCGACTTCCGCCAGATAGGGATCGGCCATGGAAAGCCACAGGCCGATGCGCGGCGTCCCCGACGCCAGCGCGGATTTGAAGGGATTCAGGGCAGGCATGGATGCGACTCGGAATGGACAATGAAAAAAATCGGAGTGTGCGCGCGGGTTCAGCTGACGATGCCGAGATGCCAGGGTACGAATTCGTGGTCTCCCAGCCCCAGCAATTCGCTTTTGGTGCGCGTGCCGGACGCCGCCAGCAGGATGTGTTCGAAGATGCGTTGTCCCATTTCTTCGATGCCGAGCTCGCCGTCCAGCACGCGTCCGCAATTGATGTCCATGTCTTCCTCCAGCCGGCGGTACATGGGCGAGTTGCTGGCCAGCTTGAGCGTGGGCGCGGGCTTGGAGCCGAACATCGATCCCCGTCCGGTGGTGAAGCAGATCAGGTTCGCGCCGCTGGCGATCTGGCCGGTGACGGCGACCGGGTCGTAGCCGGGGGAGTCCATGAAGACCAGGCCCGGCTGGTCTATCGGCTCGGCATACTCGTATACGGCCTGCAGCGGCGTGCTGCCGCCCTTCATCGCCGATCCCAGCGATTTCTCGAAAATGTTCGCCAGGCCGCCCTGCTGGTTGCCGTGGCCCACCTTGCCGTTGAACTGCGCGTTCTGCCCGGCGGTGTAGCGTTCCCACCATGCAAGCCGGGCCAGCAGCTTCTCACCCACTTCGCGGCTGGCCGCGCGCCGGGTCAAGAGGTATTCGACGCCATGGATCTCCGGCGTTTCCGACAGAATCGCGGTGCCGCCATGGCGCACCAGGATGTCCATGGCGGCACCCAGCGCGGGATTGGCGGTAATGCCGGAAAACCCGTCCGATCCTCCGCATTCCAGGCCTATCTTCAGGTGGCTCGCGGGTACTTCCGTCCGGCGGCATTCGTTCGCGGCGGGCAGCATGGCCTGGATGGCGGCGATCCCGGCGGCGATCGTGGCGCGCGTGCCGCCGGCGTCCTGCATGACCAGCGTGCGCACGCGGGGGTCTTTGGCCAGGCCCTGCGTATCGACCAGCGCGTCCACCTGGTTACGCTCGCAGCCCAACCCCACGATCAACACCCCGGCCAGGTTGGGATGCCGGGCATACCCGGCCAGCGTGCGCCGCAGCACGTCGAAATGTTCGCTGGGCGAGGACATGCCGCAGCCGCTGGTATGGGCGAATGCCGCCACGCCGTCGACATTGGGATAGGCGGCCAGGCGTTCCGTATTGAAATGGGCGGCGATGGACTTGATGACCGTCGCCGAACAGTTCACCGAGGACAGGATGCCGATGAAATTGCGGGTGCCCACGCGTCCGTCCGGGCGAACGTAGCCCAGGAAGCGGGCCTGGCGGGCGCGCGGCACATAGGCGACCGGCACGACATCCTGGCCGAAAGCCGGATCGCGCTGGAAATCCGCCAGTTCGACGTTGTGCGTATGTACGTGGTCGCCCGCCTCGATGTCGCGGCCGGCCACGCCGATGATCACGTCGTACTTGCGCACCGCTTCGCCCCGCGCGATCCGCCGTGCCGCGATCTTGTGGCCGGCCGGGACCTGCGCCCGTATGCGCAGATCGTGGCCGGGAACGGCCTGCCCCAGCGTGAGGCTGTCGCGCGCAATCAATACATTGTCGGCGGGGTGCAGGCGGATAAGCGGGGAAAACGTCACGGTTCAGCCTTGTTGCAGCATCGCCTTCAGGTGCAGGCGTTCGATCAATTGTGTTTCCTGGTCATAGACCTGGACGACGTAGCGCTGGTAGTCCGGCCCGTCCAGGTACATGACCGGCGCGTCCAGCCTGTCCGCGACCTGCTTGAACTCGCTGCTGGCGACCGCCTTGCGGAAGGCATCGCGCAACACCTGTTCGACGGCGGGGTCCAGGCCCTTGGGGGCGCCGACGCCATTGGGCGCGTCGACGACGAGGTCGTAGCCCAGGTCTTTCAGCGTGGGGCTGTTGCTGAAGCGCGGCGGACGCTGCGCGCCCCACGTCGCAAGCAGGCGCAGATGGCCGGATTCGACCTGCGGCGCCCAGGAGCTGGAGTCGGCCAGCATGTCGATCTGTCCGCCCAAAAGGTCCTGCAGGGCGGGCGCCCCGCCCTTGTAGGCAATGGCATTGAGGCGGATGCCGGCGGCCATGGCGAACTGTTCCATGCCGACGTGCGTCGCACCGCCCACGCCGGCATGGCCATAGGTCACGACACCGGGATGGCTTTTCGCGTACTGCACCATATCCGCCAGGGTCTTGAAGCGCGAGTCCGCCTTGACCACGATGCCGAAGGTCTGTCCCGACGTCCGGGCAATGTAGGTGAAATCGCTGCGCGGATCCGCCGCCAGCATGCCCAGCTGCGAGAAGCGCGTCACGGAAATCGGAATCTGCCCGATGGTGTAGCCGTCCGGCTTCGCGCTGGCGAGCGCCTTCGCGCCGATCATCCCGGATGCGCCCGCGCGGTTTTCCACCACGATGGTCTGGTCCAGCACCTTGCCGGTTACCTGGCACAGCACACGCATGGATTGGTCCGCCGTTCCGCCCACCGCCCACGGACAGATAAAGGTAATGGGCCGGTTGGGAAAGCCGGCCGCCCGGGCACCCCGGGGCAGCAGGGCCGTGCCCACGGCGGCGGCGCCGCCCAGCAGCAATGCCCGGCGCAGTGGTTGGATCGCAGGCTGTTTTTTCATGGTCTCCTCGCTTTCGGTTGCCGCCCGGGTCTGTCGCCCGGACTTGCCTCGCATTGTGGGCCAGCCACTACATAACACTCCATTCAAATATCGTCATTGCTACATACCATTTTGGTTAAGTAAACTCCGCGCATGGCCCAACTCGACCGTGTCTTGCGCAGCAATATCAAGCTGCGCCACCTGCAGCTGCTGGTGGCGCTGGATCAGTTCCGGCACCTGGGCCGGACGTCGGAGTTCCTGTCCGTCAGCCAACCCGCCGTGTCGCGCATGCTGACGGAGATCGAGGCGATGCTGGGGCAGGTGCTGTTCCTGCGATCCACGCGCGGCACCGAACCGACGCAGGCCGGCAAGGCGATGGTGCGTTTCGCGCGATCCGTGCTCGCGCAATACGAACGCACGCGCGACGAAATCGGCGCCCTGGAAAGCGGGGCGGTGGGGCGTGTGCGAGTCGGCGCGATGGGCGTGGCGCTGTCGCCGTTGCTGGCCGACGCGGTGGTGCTGTTGAAGCAGCAATCCACCCGCGCGACGGTGCTGATAGAGACAGGGGACCTGACCAACCTGCTTCCCAAGCTGCGCCTGGGCGAAGTCGACCTGTTCGTGGGGAGGCTGGAGCCAGGCTACGCTTCACCGGACCTGACGACCGAAGCGTTGTACGCCGAGCCCATGGTGGCCGTGGTGGCACCCGGTCATCCGCTGGCGCGGCGGCGCAAACCGGATTGGGCGCAGGTCGCGGCCACGCCCTGCGTGATGCCGCCGCCATGGGCGTCGCTGCGGGTCAAGCTGGAACAGCAGTTTCATCGCCACGGCGTGCAGCCGCCGGAGGACGTCGTCGAAACGTCTTCCTACCTGGGTGTGTCGGTTTTCGTACGGCGGCGCGGCGCGGTCGGCTTCATGGCGCAAAGCGCGGCGCGGGAGTTCGAGCAATCCGGGCTGCTTTCGGTACTGCGCCTGCGGGTGGATCTGGAGCTGCCCAGCGTCGGCATCATCGCGTTGCGCGAAGTCACGCCGACGCCGGTGGCCACGCAATTGATTCATTGCCTACGTCAGGCGGCGTCCCGGCGCCGGCCCGCGGCGCGATAGATCCATCCGCTATGCCGGATTATCCAGGCGGCACAAGATCCGCGTCAGCGCCGGCCCTGGGATACGTCACCCGATCTCCATGAACTTCTTCAGCGACTTTCCCGCGATGGCAAAGCCGGTATTGGCGGCCGGCACGCCGGCATAGACGCTGACCATGAACAGGGCCTCTTCGATGAGGCGGGCTTCCAAGCCGGCGCGCAAAGCCGCGTCGATATGAAGCTCGAACTCTTCCCAGCGGCCAAGCGCCGCGGTGATGGCCATGACGACGATACGGCGCGTCGCGTCGTCGACGCGGGTGGATGTCCAGACCTTGCCCCATGCGAGCTGGGTGATCATTTCCTGAAACCCGGTGTTGAACTCCGTGCGGGCGGCAAGCCGCGCGTCGACGTAGGCGCGGCCGAGGATCTCGCGCCGTCGCTCCAGCCCCAGCGCGTAACGCTCGCTTTCCGCGAGCTGGCCTTCCGGCGCCAGGAAGTCGAGCAGGGCGTCGCTCCATTGCAGCGGTAGCTCGACCATCGGGATGTGGGCGCCGGGCAGCGCGGTCACTGTGGCGCCCGCGATGGCGCCGGCAATTTCCATCCCCCGCTCGGGAGGCGTGGACTGGTCGTGCGCGCCGGTCAGGACGAGGGTGGGGACCTGGATCGAGGACAGCCCGTCGGCGATCCGCATGTCGCGGATGGCGGCGCAGCAGCCGGCGTAGCCATGCGGCTCCAGGGAGAGCAGGGTTTCCTTCACGCGTTCGACGCGCGGATCGTCCAGCGCCAGGAAGGGCGGCGTGAAGAAGCGGGCCAGCACGCCGTCGGCGATCGCCGCCATGCCGCCGCGCCGCACGTTATCGATGCGGGTGCTCCAGACGTCCGGGGGAAACTGTACGGCGGTGTTCGAGAGCACCAGCTTGCCCAGCTTATGGTCCGATCGCTGCGCGTATGCCATGCCGACCATGCCGCCCAGGGATACGCCGCAGTAATGGAATTTGTCCAGCCCGGCCGCGTCGACGACGGCGGCCAGGTCGCCGGCCAGCTCGTCCATTGTGTAGTCGCCATCCGGGGCGTCGGAGGCGCCGTGTCCCCGCATGTCGAAGCGAACCACGCGGAAATGCCGCATCAGCCGCGGCAGGACCGGATCCCATAGCGAGAAATCCGTGCCCAGCGAGTTGCCCAGCACGAGAACGGGCAGCGAGCGGGAGCCGTCGCTGCGCCAGTAGATGCGCGCGGCGCCATTGAATGCGAAAGGCATGGAGGTTCCTTTATTTTTGACGTCGAAGACGGGATCATCGGACAAGCCGGCCGCCGTGCCAAGTTCGCCGGGGACCGCGGGCGGCGGAAGCGGCGTGTGCCGCCCGGGATGGCGGGCCAATCGCCCCCCCGGGATGGCGCCGCGGGAGGGGTGGCCCAGGCGCCCGGAATCGTTCAACGGATTGTCATGTCACGTTCAGCTTTGGGTTGGCACCTTCATTCAGCTCGTTATTGCTTTTGCACCTTAGGTGGTTATCTGGCGTCGCGCAGCGCCGGATCCAGCCGGTCGCGTATCCAGTCGCCCAGGATGGAAATGGACATCGTCGTCAGGAAAATGATGGCGCCCGGGAAGATCGCGATCCACCATGCCGTTGTCAGGAAGGCGCGCCCGGATCCCAGCATTTGCCCCAGGCTGGTCAAAGGCGGGCGTATTCCCAGGCCGAGGAAGCTGAGCGAAGTTTCCAGCAGGATCACCTGCGGGAAATTGAGGGTGAATTGCACGATCAGCACGCTCAATATGTTGGGCAGG
The DNA here is from genome assembly GCF_002261215.1 of Bordetella genomosp. 11. NCBI lineage: Bacteria > Pseudomonadati > Pseudomonadota > Betaproteobacteria > Burkholderiales > Alcaligenaceae > Bordetella > Bordetella genomosp. 11. The sequence continues at coordinate 823,155 of NZ_NEVS01000001.1, forward strand.
ATGTGCCTGGCATAGATATGCCAGGGTGGGGCGCCCAGCGCCTTGACCGCCATGGCATACCCCTGGTTGTTGGCCGAGATCACCACGCCCCGCGTCAGGCGAGCGAAGACCTCCCAGCCATAGAAGCCCATGATGAAAACGAAGAGCATGAAACTGCCGCCGAAGACGGCGATCAGGGCCAGCGCGATCAGGATGAAGGGCAGCGAAGCCTGCACATCGGTCAGCATCATGATCGCTTCTTCGACCCAGCCGCGGAAATGCGCCGCCAGGAAACCCAGCGTGGTGCCCACCGCCGCGCCGATGGCGGTGCCCCCAAGGGCCACGAGCAGGCTGAAGCGGATCGCATAGAGCAGGCGGCTGAGTATGTCGCGGCCCAGTTCGTCCGTGCCCAGCCAGTGGGCGCTATTGCCGCCCAGGAAGACTGGCGGCGCCAGCCGCAACCGCAGGGCTTGTGTGCGATAGTCGTAGGGCGCCAGCACGTCGGCCAGGCACGACACGCCGAACAGCAGCGCGATGAACAGCAGGGACAGCAATACCAGCATGGGATAACGCCGGGCGGCGCCGCGGGCCGCCGGCTTTTCCTTGCGCCAGGACAATGCGGACAACATGGGGCTAGCCTTCCTTGCGCGCCGTGCGCATGCGCGGGTCGAGCAACGTGTAGATGAAGTCCACGGCGAGGTTGGTCAGGACCATCGTCACCGCGGTCAATATCAATATGGCCTGGACCACGGCGAAGTCTCGCGAGGTGACCGATCCGACCAGCAGGCGTCCGACGCCGGGCCATCCGAATACGGTTTCCACGATGATGGAGCCGGCCACCAGGTCGCCCAGCTTCAGGCCCGCGATGGTAACGATGGGAATGGCGGCATTGGGTAGCGCGTGCCAGATGACACGCCGCAAACGGGGTACCCCCTTTGCGCGCGCCGCCACCATGTATTGCCGGTTCAGTACTTCCAGCATCGCCGAACGCGTGAAGCGCGCGAAGACGCCGGCGAAATGCGTGCCCAGCGTTATTGCGGGCAGGACCAGATGCCATGCGGTGTCGGCGCCCGCGCTGGGCAACAGCCGCAGGCGCAACGAAAACAGCAGGATCAGCAGGATGCCCAGGAAGAAATTGGGCAGGCTGAAGCCCAGGACGGCAAAGCTCATGACGAAGCGATCGACGGGCCGGTTGCGGTTAAGCGCCGCGACGATGCCCAGCGCCAGGCCCAGCACCAGGCCGAATCCGTAAGCCGTCAGCCCAAGGCGCAGCGTGTAGGGAAGCGCTGCCGCGATGAGCCGCGTGGCGGGCCGCTGCTCCGATAGCGACAGGCCGAAATCGCCCTGCGCGAGGTTGGCCAGGTACGAGATGTATTGTTCCCAGAGCGGGCGGTCCAGGCCGAACCTGGCACGATACTGCTGCACGACCTCCGGCGACGCCTGGTCTCCCACCAGCGCTTCGATGGGGTCGCCCGACAGGTTCAGGGCGACGAAGGTAAAGGTAACGATGATCCATACGGTCAACAGGCCGCGCGACAGCTTGCGCATCAGCAGGCGTGTGTTCATGCCGCCTCCCGCCGCGGCGCCCGTGGGCCGGTCATCAGGGCGGGATCGTTCAGTAGGACGCCTCGCGGCTCCCGCGCCAGGACCCTGGCCAGGCGATCCGGCGTGGTGTCGCCCACTGCGCACGGCGTATCCTTGCCGCCCATCGTGATCCAGGCGGGCCGCTCGCGCAGTACCCGCGCGGCGGCCGGGTCGTCCATCTGGCCTTCCCATACGCGAAACACCTGAGCGCCCGCCCGCGCGAATTCATCGGCAAGCGTGTAGTCGGGCAGAAGTGCCAACAGGCGGACGCCGGGTAGCCGGGCATGGGCCAGAGCCAACTGCGCGGGATCGCGCGCGCCTATCCAGACCTTGCCGATGGCATCGCAACCCCGTATGTCACGAATGATCGCTTCCATCAGCGTCAGGTCGGGCGTTTTCACGTCGATCAGCACTGGCCGCAACGGGGCGATGTCCAGCAATGTTCGCGGCAGGAACGATAGGCGCTCTCCGCCGTCCAGGGCGACAGCCTGGAGTTCAGCCGACGTCATGTCGGCGACGGCGCGCGCATCGCCGGCGATGCGGTCGAGCGTGGCATCGTGGCAGGCCAGGACGACGCCGTCGCGCGAGAGCCGGGCGTCGCTTTCGACGATATCGGCGCCGATGGCGATGGCGCCCCGATACGCGGATTCCGTGTTCTCCGGATAGCGCGCCGAATAGCCGCGATGGGCAATGATCAAGGGCGTATGCATGCGGGGTCTCCTTCCTGTTCCTGGCGGGCCCTAGATGTCCAGTTGTCCGGCGAAATGGCAGCGCACCGCATGGCCGCCTTCGATGGTCCGCAGCGCGGGCATTTCCGTCGAGCAGCGATCCCGCGCATGCGGACAGCGGGTATGGAAGCGGCATCCGCCGGGCGGCCGCGCCGGGCTGGGCGGATCGCCTTTCAGGACGATGCGCCGCGTGCCTTCGCGTGAGCCGGTGGCCGACAGATCGGGAATGGCCGAAAGCAGCGCCCGGGTGTAGGGATGCAGAGGCTGTTCGTATAAATCGTCGGTCAGGCCTTCTTCGACGATCTGGCCCAGGTACATCACGGCGACGCGATGCGATAGTCGCCGCACGACGCGCAGGTCATGGGAAATGAACAGATAGGCGATGCCGTGGTCGTGCTGGAGTTTTTCCAATAGGGTGACGACGGTGGCTTGTACGGAAACGTCCAGCGCCGATACCGGTTCGTCGCAGACGATCAGGCTGGGCTTGAGCGCCAGCGCCCGCGCGATGACGACGCGCTGTGCCTGTCCGCCGCTGACCTGGTGGGGAAAGCGGTCGCGCAGGGATGCGGGCAAGGACACCGCGTGCATCAATGCGTCCACCGCGGCATCGCGTTCCGCGACGGGGCCGATGGCGTGCAGGTCCAGCGGTTCCCGTATCTGCCGGCCTATCGGCAGGCGCGGGTCCAGCGCGGACAGCGGGTTCTGGAAGATGATCTGCACATCGCGCCGCCGGCCGCGCCATTGCGCCTCGGTCAGGGCGGACAGATCCTGCCCACGAAAGCGAATGGCACCCCGGGTGGGGCGCTCCAGGCCAACGATCATGCGGCCCGTGGTGGACTTCCCGCAGCCGCTTTCGCCGACGAGTCCCAGGGTTTCGCCGGTGCGCACGTGAAAGGAGACGTCTTCGACGGCGTGAATGCGCGGGGCGTGCCGCCATAGCGTGCGTCCGCCGCCGAAATAGCGGCGCAGCTCGCGGACTTCCAACAGCGGGGCGGGTGAGGTGGACGCCGTCATGCCCACTCCTCGCGCCAGCGGTAGATCGGCGCGCGCGTATCCAGGCGCGGCATGGCGGCCAGCAGTTCGCGCGTATAGTCTTCCCGCGGTTGCCGGAACAGCAGCGCCGCCGGCGCGCTTTCCACGACGCATCCGTTGCGCATCACGACCACGTCATCCGCCATCTCGGCGACAACGCCCAGGTCGTGCGTGATGAAAAGCAGCGCCATTCCGAGTTCGGCCTGCAGGCGGTCGAGCAGATCCAGTATCTGGGCCTGGATGGTCACGTCCAATGCCGTGGTGGGTTCGTCGGCGATCAGCAGCCGGGGACCGCAAGCCAGCGCCATGGCGATCATCACGCGTTGCGCCATGCCGCCGGAGAACTGGTGCACATAGGATGCGAGCCGCTGCCCCGGCTCCGGAATGCCCACCATTTCCAGCAGCTCGGCCGCTCGGGCGGCACGCCGTGCCCGGGTAAGCGGCGTGTGCAGGGCCAGGGTTTCGTCCAGCAGGCTTCCCACAGTGTGCACGGGGTTGAGCGAGCCCAGCGGGTCCTGGAATACCATGCCGATGCCGGCTCCGCGCACGCGGCGCAGTTCGCGTTCGGGCAGGACGGCAAGGTCCTGGCCGTCGAAGAGGATGCGGCCGCCGGTCATGCGGCCATTACGCGGCAGCAGGCCCAGTATGGCCTGGCAGGTGATGCTTTTGCCGCTGCCGCTTTCGCCGACGATGCATAGCGTGCGGCCGGGGCCGACGTCGAAGCTGACTTCGTGCAGCACGCCAGCGAAACCCCCTGCCGTGTGAAAGCCGGCGCTCAGGTCCTGGACGGAAAGTAGGGGCGGCACTTACCGGGATCCGAAGGAAAGGTTGTCAGGCCGGAAGTCCATGTAGTACTGCGAGTATGGCTGCCACCGGACGTTTTTCTTCATGGCATAGCCCGTGACGGGGTTGTACAGCATGGTCATGGGCATGTCGTTCTCGAAGATGTCCAGCATCTGACGGTAAGTGGCGCGCCGCTGGGCCGGATCGGTGGCGGTGTACAGGGACTGCGCGAGCGTGTTGAACGCGGGATCCGGGGTGTAGAACTTCTGCGATTTCTGTATCTCGGAGTTCGGACCCCAGAGAATCAGCAGCGAGCCGGTGGGGTCCGGGATGCGATAGGTGTTGGACCACGCGTACATCTGCACGCCGGGCTTGCGGACGTCCTTGAAGCTATCGACGAAGTCGATGCGCACGTTGATGCCGACGGCGCGCCACATCTCCTGCATGATCTGCGCGGCTTCGACGTTGTAGAGGTAGTAGTTGGGAATCAGGCGGTACGAGATTTCCTCGCCTTTGTAGCGGCTTTGCTTCAGCAGCTTCTTCGCCTGTTCGGGGTCGTACCGGTAGCCGGCACGGTCCTTGTCGTACAGATTGCCGAAGCTGGGCAACTGGTAGCCGTTCGGCGCGAAGGTCCGGCCCTTCCACAAGGCGTCGATCAAGGCCTTGCGGTCGATCGCCAGGCTAAGGGCCTGACGCAGGTTCCTGTCGGAAAGCAGCGGGTCGCTGGTATTGAAGACCACCACGTGGCTGTTTTCCAGCGGTATGGTCTTCAGGGTCAGGTCCTTGTAGCCTGCCAGTGCATCCCATTGGTCCGGAGGGATTTCGGCGGCGATGTCGTAGTCGCCAGCCACCACGCCGGCGATGCGCGCGGCCACTTCCGGCACCGATTTGAAGGTGATTGTCCGGGCGGCGGGCCGGCCACCGTAGTAGCGGTCGAAGGCCTGCAGCGTGATGTGGTCGTTCTTCTGGTAACTGGCGAACTTGTAGGGACCGGTGCCGACAGGGTTGAAGCGCAGCGCCTTCGCTGCTTCGTCCATCCATGTCTTGGCGGGCACGCCATCCTTCCTGTATTTGTTCCAGGCTTCGTCGCATATGACGAAAGACATATAGCTGGACAGGCGTTGTTCGATCGCGGCATCGTGCTGCGCGGTGGTGAAGCGCACCGTCATGTCGTCCAGCTTTTCGACCTTGGTCAAATTGCCGAAGTAGGCCGGGCCTTCCGCATAATAGGCGTCCGGTCCCCATAGCCGCTCCGGCGAGAACGTCGCCAACACGTCGTCGGCGTTGAAGGGATTGCCGTCCTGGCAGACGACGCCGGGACGCAGCTTTACCTCGAAGGTGGTCGGCGTGGTCCAGGCCCAACTGGTCGCCAGCCCTGGCTCCAGCCTGGCGCCGCCGTCGGCGTCCGGGTGATTGAAGTCGCGCCGGATAAGGGTGTCGTAGATGGAGTAATAGACACGGACGTCGACGTTGCCGTTGCCCGCCGCCGGATCCAGCGTGCGGGCCAGTTCGTTGACCGCGACCGTCAGGACGGGCCTTGTGTCGGCGGTGGACTGGGCATGCACCGTGGTGCTGGGGGTCAGCGCGATGCCCAGCGCCGCCATGCACCACAGCACGCCCTTGGCGGCATACCGGTTTGGTTCGAACATGTTTGTCTCCCGCGCGCGTCGTGAACGATGAGTGGATAGGCGGATCAGCGCCGACGAGGCGGCGTGACGGATCTTTCGAAACTGAGCCGCAGGTTTTCCAGCTTCCCCAGTGCGTCGAGCGAACGGCCGTGATCGACGCGGGAAAGCTCCAGGATCAGCGTGTTGCATATCGCCATGGGTACCGTCAGGGAGTGGAACTCCCCCGGTTCGCCACGGCGCGCGGTAATCGTCAGCTGCGCCATGGGGGCGAGAGTCAGGTCGGTGAGCAGCACACTGCCCGCGCCGGTTTCGCGCGCGAGCTTCAACGCCTGCGCCACCCCGGGGCTGTCGTGACGGAAGATCAAGCCGAATACCAGATCCTTGTCCGTCAGGCTGATCAGTTCATCCGCTGCTTGCCAATCGGCATGCGACAGGCCCACGGCGTGGTAGCCGGAACGCTTCAGGCGCCGGGCAAAGAGTTCGGCCAGGCTGCCGGCATGGCTTTCACCGACGACAATGATGTGCCGCGCGCGCCGCAGCCAATCGGTGGCGGTCGCGATGTCTTTCTGGCCGACCTGCTCAGCCAGTCGGCTGAGTGCGCCGATTTCGCCGGCGACGAGCGATTCCAGCAGCGTGCCGCCCGTGGCGTTATCGATGCGGTTGCGCACTCGGGCCGATGCGTCCAGATCGAACACCATCGCTTCGCGCATGGCACGGTAGGAGTCGAATCCCAGCTTGCGCGCCAAGCGGCCCGCCGTCGACGGATGGACGCCCGCACGCTCGGCGATCTTGTGCGCGGGCATGAAGCTGCCCACGGTCGTGTCGGATAGCAGGACATCGACCAGCTTGCGGTCGGAACCTGTCAATGTGTCTTGTTTTTCCGCGACGAGTTCTTCGAACCGCATCCTGGATATCCGGGTAAGTGCTCGATCGAGCGTTGGCGAGGGATGTTATGCAAAATATATTGCAGTAGTTTTACAGATGCAATATTAGTTGCAGAGCAGCAATTTACTTGCGGTCCCGTGCGCTAGCCAGGCGCGCTATCCTGGCAACAGCCGGGGCGCGTACGCAACTTGCGTATCCGCCTCGTCCTAGGGACTGACGGCCTCGTGCCAAAGGAGCTGAACATGGTAGATAACGCGAAAGCGGCCGAGAAACGCCTGGACGTGGCGATCGCCAGGGGCCGGGAGCGGCTTCTGGCCGCCGAGCCGGAACTCGCCCGCAATGCCGACGCGCGCGCCACGGCCAAGGCCGGCGCGGCGGAGGAAAAGCGGATCGCCCTGTACGAAGCGGAGATCGAGCAGGAGATCGCCGACTATGCGAAGTCGCAAGGCGTGGACGAGGTCGACATGCTGGTTCGGCTGGGCGTGGACTCCGACGAGGAGGCGCGCGAGCTGATCTCGTTGCGCAGACACCGCGAGGGCGGTGCCTGATCGCCGGGCGGGAGGGAAAACGGCTTCGCGTGGGACATTGGCTTGCGGGCCGGTCCTTCGCGGCGGAACTTCCACGCGTCCCGCGATGTCGCGCTCAGAAATGTCGGGTTCCTGACGGGACTTCCCCCTGCCATGATCCTTATTGCGGCGCGCAGTGCGCACCGATCGCGATGAGGAAGCAGATGCGGCAAATAAAAATGATGCGCAGGTATGCGGGGCAGGTGCATGCGTTCAAACATGCGTTGATGAACGGCCGGCTTGGCATGGGCAGCAACTTCGTAGAGGACCGGGGCGCGTGCGCGCCAGCGTCGAGGTCTTCGGGGAGCAGTTACTACCACTTCGAGGACACGGCGATGGGCGCCAGGCCGCTGGTCCTGATCGGTACCTTGCCGGAGATCGACGACTTCTTCCGCAGGGAATCGCGGTATGGAATCGTGAATTCGATTCCGGATCTTCCGGCGATCCATGTCAAGGCTGCGCGTTATCGTCCCGGCGAGCGATTCAAGGAACTCGCCGCCGGCCATGGCATGGCCAAGGCGCTTATCGATACGTTCAAGACGGGCGTGGGCATCATGGCTGACGGCGTGGTCGACCGCGCGGTCGCCGGGGTGATGCCCCGGCACAATCTGGGCCAGGTGGCTGGCGGCGACGTGACGCTGGCCAGCATCGTCAAGGGCGTGGCGGACCTGACCATGGCCACCGACAACACGGTGCAGGCGTGGAAGGGGACGTACACCGCGGCCGCGGCCGCGCAAGAGGGGCCGGAGTTCTATATCGAGTTCACGTACATGAAGAGCAGCGGCGCCAGGTGCGTGGGAATCCGGCGCCTGGACTTCAGCGAGCGCAACCTGTTCTGGTCGCTGGCGGAAGCGCTCTGCGCCGCCTAGGGAAATGCGCCGGGTCGCAGGGCGTCACAGCTCGCTCTTGTCGTCGGCGCTATCCTCTTCGCTTTCATCTTCCGTATCGCGCGAGCCCAGCCTGCCGTCACTGGGGTTGTATTCGTCGCGCGGCGGCACATCGCGCGGTACGTCGTGGCGGTCGCCCTTGATGCGGTCGACCGTATGCGGAGCCATGGGATTGCTGCCTTGCTGTGGGGCCATGATGCGTCTCCTTGAGTAGGCCTGGGCGTCGGCCGCCGGCGCCAGCGCCGCGGACCGGCCCATGCATGCAATGCATTCGAGGATTCCTGGGATGGCGGGGGCGCGGTAAGGCCCTACACCGTTTCGCCGTCGGGGGACCGGCGCAGCGTGCCGCGCTTGTTGTGGCGGCCGGTGTCCGGCGGTGTGGGATTCTGCGAGCGGTCGGGCGCGCCGTCGCGCGCATCCTGCTCAGCCGCGGCAGTCCCGCGATCGAAGAGGGGGGTGTCCTGCGGCGCGGCTTGCGGCGGATGGTCCATGTCCGGTCGCGGGTCGGCCGTATCGGCCTTGTGGGACGGGCGAGGGGCCTGTCGGTTCGGGTCTGGTTGAGGAAGCATCGCGAACTCCTGTCGATCCGGGTGACCGGTCTGTCACCCGCATGATCGAGGCCGCAATCGCTGTGCCAGGAACATCGCGGTAGCGGACTGGCGGCAGCGCGCGCCCACCGCGGCCGCCGGCGCGGATGGCGTGCTCATGCTTTCCTGCCGATGGTCTTCCGGACGCGGCGGCCGGGTTTGACGGTGTCCTGCGTATCCAGGGCGGCGAATACCCGCTGCACGCAATCCGCCATCCGCCTGGCCAGGGCGTTGACCGGGAAGTGCCCGGAAGTGACCGCGTAGCTGTAGAAGTCGACCTGCTCGGAAAACGGGATTTCACGCACATCGGCCAGGCGCAGCGCCCGCGAGACGATCGGGTTGACGATGGACACGCCCAGGCCCTTGCTTACCATGGTGCAGATGGTGGTGGCGTAAGGGGTCTCGATGGAGAGAATCCTTGAGTCGTGCGGGAAGTGCCGGTCGATCGCCGCCCTGTTGAAGCTTCCGGCCGGCAACGAAATGAAGGGTTCGTCGTCGAAGTCGGCGGGTTTCAATACCTTCCTGGTGGCCAGCCTGTGCGATGTGGCGACGACCCCGACACCGCAGGCGGTATTGATGCGTTCGTAACGCAGACTGGGGACATCGGTGTGGATGGAGCTGAAACCGATATCGCAGAACCCGGTCGCCACCCACTTCGCCACCACATCGGAGCCGCCGGTATTGACCACGACGGGGATGTCCGAGACTTGCTCGCGGAACATGCGGATGGCGTCCGGCATCACGCATTGCGTGATGGAACCCACGGCGCCGATCCTGAGCAGGCCCGTGCCCCTGCGACGGATCGAACTGGCGCTGTCGTTCAAGGATTCCAGGCCGATGAAGGCCCGCTCCACGTCGGCATAGAAGGCATCCGCTTCGGGCGTCGGGATCAGCCTGGTGCCGACCCGCTGGAAGAGCACGAAGCCCAAGGCCTTTTCCAGCAGCGCTATCCAGCGGCTGACATTCGGCTGCGAGGTATGCAGCAGGCCGGCCGCCGTGGTCATCGAGCGCGTCATCATCACCGCGCGAAAAGCCTCTACTTGTTTGAAATTCATGGGGCGGAATCCTAAGGCGTGATCGCCGCGAAGCATATCATTTATGTATTCATAGCTATAAGAAACTGATTTGACGTATGGATGGCGGCGGACGGAGACTGCGGTTTTCTTGCTTGCACCCGAGCCCGCGATGGAATCCAAAGTTAGCAGCCGCCTGAAGCAACCCCTGGCGCAGGAAGTGATCGACTACGTCTTCCTGCCACGACTGAACCGGGAGTTCTTCGCCAATTTCGAGATGTTGAATCACATCAATTTCGCGCATCTGCTGATGCTTCACGAGCAGGGCATCCTCGATGCGGATACATCGGTCCGGCTTGCCGGGGCGCTGCTCAAGATACAGGCGGACGGGCCCGATGCGGTGGCCCTGGATGCCGCGCGCGAAGAGGCTTACTTCAACTACGAGGCGCATCTGATCGGCATGGTGGGCGCGGACACGGGCGGGCGCCTGCACACCGCCCGCAGCCGCAACGACATGGGCGCCACCATCGATCGCATCCGGGCGCGGGATTTTGCCGTGCGTATCGGCCAGGCCCTGATCGATGTCGCGCAGGCCGCATTGGCGCAGGCCGGGAAGTTCGCGCATTGCGTGATGCCGGGTTATACGCACATGCAGGCGGCCCAGCCGATCACCTATGGGTATTACCTGTCCGCGCTGGTCGAGGCGTGGTCGCGGGATATCGACAGGCTGCTCCACGTGCTGGAAACCGCGGACGGCTCGCCCCTGGGCGCCTGCGCGCTGGCGGGGACGTCGTTCCCCATCGATCGCGACGCCACCAGCGCGATGCTGGGCTTTACCCGGCCGCTGGCCAATGCGCTGGACGGTGTCGCGTCGCGGGACTTCGCGCTGGAGCTGAGCGCGGCCCTGTCCATCATGATGATTACCTGCAGCCGGATGGTGCAGGATTTCTACATCTGGTCGACGCCCGAATTCGGCTATCTGGTGTTTCCCGACAGCGTCGCCAGCACCTCCAGCATCATGCCGCAGAAGAAAAACCCCGCCGTGCTGGAATATCTGCGCGGGAAAACGGGGCACGTGATCGGCATGACGACGGCCGCCTTCGCGACGGTGAAGTCCACCCATTTCACGCATTCGGGGGACAGCAGCCGGGAAAGCACCCGGACCTGCTGGGAGGCCTGCGAGGAATCCCTGAAAGCACTGGCGCTGATGAAGCTGCTGGTGGAGAAAGTCGAGCCGGACCAGGCCCGCATGGCGGTTCGCGCCGCGGACGATTTTTCGACCGTCACGGACCTGGCCGACCTGCTGGTGCGCAAGGCGGGCGCCTCGTTCCGGGACGCGCATCACATTATAGGCGCGGTCGTCCGCGATGCGCTGGATCGAGGGATACCCGCCAGGGACATCACCCCGGCGATGATCCAGGCGGCCGCCGCCGCGCAGACGGGCCGGCAGATCGTCTTGCGGGACGCGGATATCGGCGACTGCCTGGATCCCGTGCGCAATGTCGCCGCGCGTCGATCGCAAGGCGGCCCCGCGCCTGAGCTGGTGCTGGGGCGCATCGACGAGCAGAAAAGCGTGCTGGACGCGAAGCGGCAAGTCATCGACGCGACGGTCCGGCGCATCGGCGACGCGCGGGCATTGCTGCAGCGGCGCATGCGCGCGCTTGTTTCTTCCGAAGCCACAGCGCCGGACTTGCAGGGCGCCTGACTCAAACTATCGATGCAAGGGGAATCCAATCATGCTGAAAGTCGTCGCCGTACTCGCCGCCGCGCTGGGGATCTGCCTGGGCGCACAGGCCCAGACCTATCCGGGCAAGCCCATTACGCTGGTCGTGCCGTTCGCGCCCGGGGGCACCGTGAACCTGATGGGACGCCTGCTCGCCACGCGCATGACGGAGGTACTGGGCCAGCCTGTCATCGTCGAAAACAAGCCCGGGGCCGGGGGCAGCATCGGGGCAAGCTTCGTGGCGAAGGCCGCGCCTGACGGCTATACGCTGTTGCTGGCCACCATGGGACAGCAATCGATCCAGCCCTTGCTCTCGAAGACGCTGCCCTACGATCCCGCGAAGGATTTCGCGCCGGTCGCCTTGTTCTCTACCGTGCCGAATGTGCTGGCCGTTTCGACCGGCACGCCTGCCCGGAATATCGCGGAGCTGGTGGCGTATGCCAAGGAAAACCCGGACAAACTCAACATGGCATCGGCCGGCATCGGCTCGGTGAACCATCTGACCGGAGAACTGTTCATGTTCCGGTCGGGGGCCCGGTTCTCGCATGTGCCCTACCGGGGCGCGGGGCCGGCGACGGCGGACCTGTTGTCCGGACAGGTGCAAGTTCTGTTCGCCAATCTGCCCAACGTCCTGCCCTATATCAAGGCCGGGCAGGTCCGCGTGCTGGGCATCGCCAGCGACAAGCGCAGCCCGGCGATCCCCGATGTCCCGACCTTCGCAGAGGCGGGCGTGAAGCGCGCCGAGGTCGAATCCTGGTATGGCGTCATGGCGCCCGCGGGCACCAGCCCCCAGGTGATCCGCAAGCTGCAGGACACCATCATCGGGATCGCGGGGGAAAAGGCCATGATCGCGCACCTGGCCGATCAGGGTGCCTTGCCCTTTCCCGGCACGAGCGCGGACCTGGCCAGGCTCTCGAACGAAGAAACCGCGCGCTGGACCGAGATCATCCGCGGCGCCGACATTCAGGTGAATTGACCGCCGTACCGATGCGAGGCGCCTGCCGTCGTGACAGGACCTAGTGGTCCGCCGCGTGTGCCTGCCGCGCCAGGTAGATCTCGTGCAGCGTTATCTTGCGCACCTCTGCCTGGCTGGCGGCGATATGCGCGGCCAGCAGGCGGCATGCCTCGTCCGCGCGCTGCGCCAGCACGGCGCGCAGGATGCGGCCGTGTTCCTCGTAGGTCGCGTCGACGCGCGGCCGCTTGGTGAAATCGAGGCGGCGAATGATGCGTATGCGTTCGGTGACCTCGCGATGCACGCGAGTGATTTCCGCATTGCCCGCGGCCGTGACCAGGGTGCAGTGAAAGGCCTCGTCCCAGATGCCGACCTGGGCCATGTCGTCGCTGCGCGCCTCGGCGGGAACCAGCCAGATATCCGCCAGCCCGTCCAGCAAATGCCGGTCGATCTGGGGGGCACCCGTGCACAGCCGGCGTACCGCCTCGGATTCCAGCACCTGGCGCAGGTCGTATAGCTGCTCGAACTGATCGAAGTCGAAAGGCAGCACCCGCCATCCGCTGCGGAAGAGCACCTCTACATAGCCCTCCTGTTGCAGGCGGAAGAGCGCCTGGCGTACCGGCGTACGCGAGACGCCCAGGCGGTCGCTGACTTCGCCTTCGGTGAAGCGATCGCCGGGGACCAGGCGGAACTCGGCGATGTCGCGCTTGAGCAATCGATAGACGTCGTCCGCGCGCGACGTGCGGGCCGGCGGTGCTTGGGCGGAGAGATCGGAAACCGCGGTGGCCTTGGGCATTACCGTTCAGGCCATCAGGCTGACATGGGCCGCGACCACGCGCCATCCCGCGGGCGTGCGCATCCACGTCTGGCTCTGGCGGCCGACGCGGGCCGATCCGTCGCGGCGGAATTCGATATTGGCGGTGGCGAAATCGCGGCCGTAGGTGGTGATGGCCGTACGCAGGATCTCGCGTTCCAGCCCCTGCGCCGGGCGCGCCGCGCGGAAGTCGCGGATCTGCGCATAGCCGTAGAGGTTTTCCGTCGCGCCATAGCGCAGGGTATGCGGGCTGTCCCAGAACAATTCGTCCAGCACGGCGACATCGTTGGCGGTCAGCGCTTTTTCATAGCGCGCGAACTGGACCTGGACTTCGGCAAGCACGTCCGGCAGATTGATTTCCATCACGGCAATAGATCCTGGGAATTGGGGCAACGGGCGCGAGCGATACCTGCCCGTTCCAGCGCCACGGCCGCGCGCAGCGCGATGTCCTCGCGCCACGGCGCAGCGATGAGTTGTACACCGATCGGCATTCCTTGCGCCACTTCCGGCCACACCGGGGCGACCGCCACCGGGCATCCGGCGAAGGAAATCGGCTGCGTGAGCAGGCCCATGGCGGGCCGGCACGGATGAGCCGTACCGTTGATGTCCAGCCACTCGGTGCCGATGACCGGGGCCGGGACGGGTGTGGCCGGCGCCAGCAGCAGGTCCCAATCCTGGAACAAGGCATGCACGCGTTCCTGGTACCGCCGGCGAAAGCGGTGCGCGCGGGCCAGCCAGTCCGCCGGTTGCAGTGCGCCGGCGATGAAGCGGTCCACCGACAGCGGCTCGAAGTCGGCGGCGCGGCGTCGCAGGGTGGGCAGATGCAAGCTGCCGCCTTCGGAAGAGGTGACGATGAACGCGGCCGCGCGGCCCAGCGTGGCGTCTGGCCATTCGACCGTCCGGCTGGCGCCCAGGGCGTCGGCGACGGCGCTCACGGCGGCCCGCGCGGGTTCGGTGGCGTTGGCGTCGAAATAGCCGCCCAGGATGCCGATGCGCAGGCCTTGCGTGCCTGGCGCAAGGCGGGGAAGCACGGGCTGCACGGCGCGCGCGTGGCAGCCGGGATCCTCCGCATCCGGATATTGAAGCGCATCGTAGACGCGCGCCAGCAGCGCGGCGGAATCGGCGAAAGGACCGAGATGATCGATGCTGTGCACGAAGGGGAAGGCGCCGCGCCTGGACAAGCGACCGAAGGTCGGCTTCAGGCCCCAGACGCCGCACAGGGACGCCGGCACGCGTATCGAGCCATTGGTGTCCGAGCCCAGCGAAACGGGCACCTGGCCGGCCGCCACGGCCGCGCCGGATCCGCCGGAGGATCCGCCGGCGATGCGTGTCGGGTCGTGCGGGTTGCGCGTGGGGCCGTAGTGGCTGTTCTCGGTCGTGAAGCCGTAGGCGTACTCGTCCATATTCAATGCGCCCACCAATACCGCGCCGGCCGCGCGCATCCGCTGCACGAGCACCGCGTCCGCCGCCGCGGGTGCGCGGTCGCGGTTTATCTTCGATCCCGCCAGCGTGACTTCGCCCTGGATATCGAACAGATTCTTCACGGCATACGGCAAGCCGGCCAGGGGAGGCAGCGGGCGGCCCGCCGCGCGCATGGCGTCTATCGCATCGGCTTCGGCGCGTGCCCGGGCCACCGTGCGCGCCGTGAACGCATTGATGGCGCCATCGGTCGCCTCGATGCGCGACAGGCAGGCCTGCAGCCAGTCGCGCGCGCTGTCTTCGCCGCGCGCGATGGCGTCCAGGCGCGCGCTACTGTCGGAGAATGGGGAAGAGGGGATGGCCATCATGGCAGCGTGTCCGGAAAGGGCGCCGGGCAGTAGAGGGCAGCGGGTTCGTCCTCGGGCTCCAGCGGGATATCGTCGAGCGCGCGGGCGATGTCGGCGGTCCGCGCCAGGTGGACGGCCACGCGCCGCGCCTGCGGCTCGTCCAGGGCCAGGTCCAGCAGCGCCGCGCTGGCCCGTACGTAGGCGAGGGCGATCTCTTCTTTCATCGGCGCACCTCGCGCTGAAAAATCTCCAGGCTTTGCTTCTTGGCCGCGACGAAGCTGGCTTGCGACAGTGTTTCCACCGTCCGGGGGCGTGCGTCGGTGTAGTCCAGGATTTCCGCCACGCGGGTCGGGCGCTTGGTCAGGAGCAGGATCTGGTCGGCCAGGTAGACCGCTTCTTCCAGATCGTGCGACACCAGCAGCATGGTGGTACCGGTTTGCATGAAGACCTCCTGCAGTTTTTCGCGGATGAACAGCGTCATCTCGAAGTCCAGTGCGGAAAAGGGTTCGTCCAGGAACAGCACCTCGGGACGTGGCGCCAGCGCCCGCATGATGGATGCGGTCTGCTGCTGGCCGCCGGACAACTCGTACGGGTACCGCTTCAGGTCGAACTTGACGTCGAAGGAGTCGACCAGTTCTTCCATGCGCCGATCGACCTCTGCCTTGCCCTTGCCTTCGAGCAGCAGGGGATAGGCGATATTGTCGATCGTGCGCATCCAGGGGAACAAGGCTTCGCGGTAGTTCTGGAAGACATAGCCGATGCGCGTATCGCGCAGCGATTTGCCATCGAACAGGATCTCGCCCCGGTCCACGGGAATCAGGCCGGCGATCATGTTGATCAAGGTGCTCTTGCCGCAGCCGTTGGGTCCGAAGACCGATACGATTTTCCCCTTGGGGATGTCGAGGTCGAAATTTTCGTACAGCGGCCAGCCGGCGAAATACTTGGTCAGGCCGCGGATCGTGATGTGGGTGCCGGCCGGGCCCGGGTGGAAGCGCGGCGGCGGCACATCGGCATGGGCGGGGATGTTCAGGACGGTGCTCATGGGTTCTACCTTCCGCTCCAGTGGACCACGCGCCGCTCCAGCATGAGGAACAGGATGTTCAGTACATAGCCCAGGGCGCCGGCGGCCAGGATGGCGGCATACATGGTTTTGACGTTCAGCACCTGCTGGGCATCGATGATGGCGTGGCCCAGGCCGTTTTCCGATCCGATGAACATTTCGGCCACGATGACGATGACCAGCGCCATGGACACCGCCGAGCGCAGCCCGACGAAACTGGGCTGCAGGCTTTCCCAGACCAGCACGTCCTTGAAGACGCGCCAGCGCGATGCGCCCATCACCCGCGCCGCCATCACGCGCTGCTTGCGCGCGTTGATGACGCCGTAGGCGCTGTTGAACACCACGATCAGGAACGCGCCGAAGGCGGCGATCGCCACCTTGTTGATATCCGAGACGCCGAAGATCAGCAGGAACAAGGGGATCAACGCGGACGAGGGCGTGGAGCGGAAGAAGTCCACCAGGAATTCCACCGTCCGATAGGCGCGCTCATTGCTTCCCAGCAGGACGCCCAGCGGCATGCCGACCACCGCGGCGATCACGAAGGCCTGCAGCGTCCGGCTGACCGTGACCAGGAAGTCCGTCAGCAGGTTGCCGCCGGCCAGCCCGGTGGCCAGCGCGACCAGCGTATCGGCGGGACTGGGCAGCAGGATGGGCTTGATCAGGCCGGCGCGCACGACCGCGTCCCAAATGACGAACAGCAGGATCGGCCCGACAAAGGGCAGCATCCGCTCGCGCAGGGGCGTGCGCGGCACCGCGTCCGTGGACGCGGGTGCCGACCAGGCTGGCGCGCCGGCGGCGCCGGGGGAAGAGCTGGGCTTGTCCATGGGCTCAGGCCTTGTAGATCAGGGGCGCCACATCGACCTTTTTCGAGAAGATGTTCTTCTCGGTGAACAGGTCATAGAACTTCTGGAAATAGGCGACGTCGCTTTGCTTGAATTCGTCGTACATCATGTAGGCGGCCAGCGGCACTTCGTTCGTCAGCGGCCCTTCGATGGCGGTGTAGCCCTTCATGTATTGCCGCGCCTCGCCGGGCTGCGTGCGCACCAGCTCCACGCCGCGCCGGTAGGCGGCGATGAACTTTTTGGCGGCGTCCGGGTGCTTCTGGATGAATTCGGTGGTCAGGCTGGCCGCGCCGCCATGCCAGGGCGCCATGGGATCGCCCAACACGTAATGGGCGACGACACCGGCTTCCAGCACGCGCGTCGTGCCATTCAGCCGGCCCACCGTACCCGTGGGTTCGAGCGTATAGCAGCCGTCCACCTGTCCGGTCGCCACGGCCGCGACATGCTGGCCGATGGGCAGTTCGATGACAGTCGCGCCGGTGGCGCCCGCGCGTTCCAGCATGGTCTTGGCCAGCGTCACGTTCTGGATGCCAGGGCCGGAGGCGATCTTCTTGCCCTTGAAGTCGGCCGCGGTCTTGATGGGGCTGTCCTTCGCGACGAGGAATTCTTCCAGCACATTGCGGGCATTGCTGGGATTGGTGCAGAAGATCTTGAACAGGCCCGGCTGCGCGATCTCGCCGATGGCCAGGTTGGCCGACCCGGTGCCGTTGGCGCTGCCATCGCACCGGCCCGACAGCATGGCTTCCATCACCTGCTGCGCGCCGGCGAACTTCAGTACTTCGACGTCCAGCCCGGCTTCCTTGAAATAGCCTTTATCCACGCCGGCGAAGAAGGGCAGGCCGGCGGCGACCGGCCAGAATCCGATGCGGATTTTGGGCGTCGATTGGGCGCGTACGATCGCCGGCATGGCCAGCATGCCGGCGGCAGCGGCGCCTGACTTCAGCAGTCGACGGCGGGCGCCGTCGACTGTTGCGGGAGCGGGTATGGATAGGGTGTTGCGCATGATGGAGTTCCCCTGGGTCGGTTTGTGGTGGTGCAATGTCGATCGATAAGCGGGCCTAGCCGGGCGGCGCCGACCGCGCCGCGACGTAGGCGCGCCAGCCGCCATAGGTGCTGACATCCTGGGCGTCGCTGAAGGCGTGGTCCTCGCATACGAAGCCATGTACCCAGCGTCCGTCGGCCAATTCCAGGCTGCCCAGCGCCAGCGGCGGCGGTACGAGCGCCAGAAAGCTGCCCAGCGCGGCCAAGGGCACTTGCCAGACTTCGATGTCGATGCCGACGCCGCCGTGCGCCACACGCCGCAGTCCCGGCTTCGCCGGCACGGTGCCGTTCAGGGCGTACAGCCGATACCGCGGCGCCGTCCTGGTCGTTTCCGCCAGGCGGGCGCCCCGCTCGGTCAATTGCCCGTTCAGCGGCATGCCGGAAAGATGCGCGCCCACCACTGCCAGGGGCAGGTGGGTGGCGGGGCCGGGCAGCAGGGCCGCGATGGGTTCGGGCGCCGGCAGCGGCGTCCCGGTCGCCCCTTGCGGCAGCCCCGTGCCATGGTGAAAGCGCTGGCCCAGTTCGGCCAGTTGCCAATCGCTGCCCGCCGGGCCGATCAGCGTGATGCCGAAGGGCAGGCCGTCGGCGCGCAGGCTCGCCGGCACCGCCAGCGCGGCATAGTCGAGCAGATTGACGAAGTTCGTGTAGTGGCCCAGCTCGCGGTTGCGCGCGACGGGTTCGGCCCGCATCGCGGCAATGGTGCAATGGGTCGGCGCCGTGGGCACGCACAGCAGGTCGATATCCGTCCACATGGCGTCCGCGCGCTGCGCCAACCCGCGCAGCCGGTGCTGTGCGCGGTAGAGATCGGCCGCGTCGTAGCGCTGGCCCGCGGCGAGAATGTCGCGTACCGGCTGGATGACCGCATCCGGCCGGGCATCGAAGAACTCCCGGACGGCGGCGTAGCGTTCGGCCACCAGCGCGCTGTCGTAAAGCATCGCCGCGGCGTCGGCCAGCGGCGCATAGTCGATCGGCACCAGCGTGCCGCCCAGCGCCTGCATTTGCGCCAGGGCCTGTTGCCATGCTGCCTGGGACAAGGCGTCGCCGAAGAATTCCGGCTGGGCCGGGACACCGACGCGGAAGTTCGCCGGCAGCGGGGTCGTGGCCATCGGCAGCTTGCGGGAGTAGGGGTCCCGTGGGTCGTGGCCGTGGGCTGCTTCCAGCACCTTCACGGCGGTGGCCACGGTGCGCGCGAGGATGGACACGCAGTCCACGCTTTGCGCGGCGGGCAGTACTCCGTATGCGGAGATCAACCCCCGGCTGGGCTTCAGTCCGACGATATTGTTCAGCCCCGCCGGCACGCGGCCTGAACCGGCGGTGTCGGTGCCCAGGGCGAAATCCGCCTCGCCCGCCGCGACCACATAGGCGGATCCGGAACTGGATCCCCCGCTGACGTAGGCCGCGTTGAAGGCGTTGGGTACCGCCCCATACGGCGAACGCGTGCCGTTCAAGCCGCAGGCGAACTGGTCCATATTGGTCTTGCCGGTCAAGACCGCGCCGGCGGCCAGCAGGCGTTCGACGGCCGCGGCGTTCTCGTGGGGCACATAGGCGAAGTCCGGGCAGGCGGCCGTGGTGGGCTGGCCCGCGACATCGATGTTGTCCTTCACGGCGAAGCGCAGGCCGGACAACGGCCCATCGGCCGAAGCGCCGGCGATAGGCGTGAACCGGAGTATCCACGCCGGATCGGGCGTCGCCGCCGGCAGGTCCGGCGTGGTGGGATAGTCAGGCGAGGGGGTCGGCATGGCGGCGATGGCTCAATAGATATCCAAACTTGTGTACAAGATAAGCAAAGCACATGCCAATTCGCCGCGCCTGGGAACGCGGGCCTTCGGCAGGCGGGCGCGCACGAGGAAGGGGCGTGACGGGGCACCGTCCCTGTGCATTGCACGGGGACGGTGCGTTCCGGTCATGAAGGGATTGGGCGCGAAAGCCCGGAAAGGCGATCGGTGGGGCGCGTCGCCGCGCCGTCATCGATCGCGAGGCGCGGGTGGGGGATTCTTCCTGCTGCCGGCCGATGGGCGGCGGCCGGACGCGGCGCGCGTGAAGCTTAGCCGGCGGTCTTGACGTCGATGCGCAGCGCTTCGCCGCCGGCGGCGATCGCCAGCAGGCGATCGACATTCGGATGGGCGCCAGGCCGGTTGCGCGCATCGGCCGTGTGTTCGGCGAATACGGCCAGCCCGTGTTCCGCGGCCTTGGCGTCCAAGGTGCCGAACGCGCGGAAAAGGTATTGGTAGACGGCCAGCGAACCCTGCTTGCCCGGCTGGTTTTCGATGCTGGCCACCACCTTGCCCTGGGCGTCGACCAGGTCGATGGAGCCGATCCCGTCGATAGGGGGCAATAGACGCAGATTGTCCTTGAAAACGTTGGACGGCTGGATCACGGAGGTCATGGTTTTTTCCTGGATTGCTTGCGAGCCGCCATGTTATCCGAGGGGCGCGTCGCTTCCCGTCAGCGCCGTCATGAGCGCGCTCAGGGCGAACAGCGCGCCCGCGGCGCATACCGCGTTCCATCCGCCCAGGGCCCAGGCCGCGCCCGCCAGGGCCGAACCCGCCGCGCCGCCCAGGAAAAACACGCCGACGAAGATGCCGTTGATGCGCCCGCGCGCATCGGGCCTCAGAAAATTGATCGCGCGCCGCCCCAGGGTCTGGTCGCCCGTTACCCCTACATCCAGCAGTACGGCGGCGGCTCCCATCGCCAGCAGCGGCCACCATGCGGCATGTGGCGCGGGTGCGGCCATGCCGGCCCAGGCGGCCAGGCCCAGCGCGCCCAGCAGCACCGCGTGCGCCGCCAATGTCGCGCCGCGTGTCCAGCCGCGATCGCCGAGTCGTCCGAACAGCGGAGTGACGATGGCGCCGCCCGCGCCGGCCAGCGCGAACAAGGCGATGCCGCGCTGGCCCAGTCCGAAGGGCGGCTGCGCCAGGCGCAGGGCGACGGCCGTCCAGAACAGACTGAACGCGCCCATGACCAGGCTGGCCGACAGGGCGCGGCGGCGCAGTACTTTTTCTTCGCGCAACAGGCGCCAGAGCGAGGCGATGAGCGCCGGATAGGAGGCGGTGGCGGCGGGCTGCCGGGCGGGCAGGCGCGAGGCCAGCACCGCGGCCAATAGCGCCATGGCCAGCGCGCTGATGCCGTAGAAGGCGCGCCAGCCCCAAGCGTCGGCGATCAGGCTGGCCAGCGGACGCGACAGCAGTATGCCCACCATCAGCCCGCCCATCACGTCGCCGATGACCTGCCCCCGCCGCGCCGGCGACGCCATGTGCGCCGCGATCGGAACCAGTACCTGGATCGCCGAGCACGCCGCGCCCAGCACGAACAAGGCCGCGAGCAGGGCCTCGGCGCCGGTGCAGAACATCGCGGCGGCCGCGGCGGCGATGGCGACGATCAATTGCATAACGACCAGGCGGCGGTTTTCCAGCAGGTCGGCCAGGGGTACCAGCAGGAACAGGCCGCTCGCATAGCCGAGCAGCGTCACCATGGCGACCAGGCCGTTCTGCGCGGGCTGCAACCCCAGGGACGGGCCGATCAGCCCGACCAGGGTCTGGGGCGCGAACAGGTTAAGGACGATGACGGCGACCGAGGCCGCGAATAGCAGCGCCAGGCGGGGAGTCATCGCATGGGGCGGGTCATTCGGCAGCGCGGCGCCGGCCAGGGTAGGTGGGGATAGGGACATAGAGCCTCAAGAAATAAAGAAGGAGCAATATCTTTTGAGACTTTATGCGCCCAAGTTATCCTAATACAATTGAATTATGGAAATAGAGATTATGCGGAGTTCGCATGAATATCCGGGACCTTGAAGCCTTTCTCGCGGTGGTGGAGACGGGCTCGATCGTCGGCGCCTCCGCGCGCCTGCACGTCACGCAGCCGGGCATCACGCGCCGCATCCAGAACCTGGAGGAGCGCCTGGGCGCCACCTTGCTGGACCGCCAGTCCAAGCCGCTGAAGCCGACAGCAGCCGGCCGGCAGGCCTATGAGCATGGCCGGCAGGTGCTGCGTTCGCTGGGCGATCTGATGGCGGGCGTTTCGCCCGGCGGCGAACTGCGGCGCGAACTGCGGATCGGCGTTGTGCCTTATCTATCGGAAACCGCGCTGGTGGGGCCGCTGGACCGGCTGCGCGGCGACTATCCCAAACTGTCCCTGCGCATGGTGTCGGCCTGGTCTCCCAGTCTGGTGGAACAGGTCGCGCATGGCGCGCTGGATGCCGCGGTCGTTTGCCTGCCCGATGGCGCACCCGTGCCCGAAGGGCTTGCTGGCGATGAGCTGGGCGTGCAGCGCGTGCTGCTGGTCGCGGCGGCGTCGCTGGACGTACCCAACCCGGCCGATCTGGCGATGCTGGCCAACTACCCCTGGGTGATGAACGAGAATGGCTGCGGCTTCCGCGCCTATATCCGCAACCGCTTCGAGGCGCAGGGACTGCATCTGGATATCGCGGCGGAAGTGCAGAGCGCGGAGCTGCGCCTGTCCCTGGTCGCGCGCGGCATGGGAATCGGCATCGTGACGCCCGCCGCCTTCGCCGCCAATCCCGGGCGTGACGATGTGCGGATCATCGACACGCCGGCCTTCGCGCCTCAGGTGCGGGCGTGGCTGCTGTACCGGCCGCCCGTGGGTCAGTTGGCGCGGCCCCTGGCGGTATTCCGCGCGGCCTTGGTCGACGCGCTGGATCTGCCCGCCAGCATCGTGGCATAGGCGGGCTGCATTACACGCGTCAGGCCGGCGCCAGTTCGCCAACGTGCAGGTCGATCTGGCCGCGGGCGTTTTCCAGGCCGGCGGCCGCCGCATCGGCGCCCATGTTCAGCCCTTCGGCGTGGATGAAAGCTACGTCGTCCATCCCCAGGAAACCCAGGATGGCCGACAGGTACGACGTCGCCTGGTCCAGGGCGGTGCCCACCGTCTTGCCGCCGCGCGCGGTGACGACGTAAACCTTCTTGCCCGTCAGCAGGCCGCGCGGCTTGCCGTCGGGGCCGTATTGGAAGGTGACGCCGGCACGGGCGATGTAGTCGATATAGGTTTTCAGTTGCGCCGGGATGCTGAAGTTGTACACGGGCGCGGCGATCACCACGCGATCGGCCTGGACGATTTCGGCGATCAGTTCGTCGGCCAGCGCCACCAGGCGGGCCTGCTCGGGGCTGCGCTCCCCGGCGGGGGTGAACAGGGCGCCGATGTGTCCCGCATCCACATAGGGCAAGGGGGCGGCGCCAAGATCGCGAGTGCGGATGGTCATGCCCGGTTCGGCCTGCGCGAGGCGATTGACCAGTTGTTCGGCCACCAGGCGCGACTTCGAGTTGCTGCCCAGGATGGAGGATTGGATAACGAGCATGTTCATGGCGGATCTCCGGGATATGTCGATGTCGGGTTTGCGTTGCGATGCACTGCACTTTACGCAGCCTCATTCACCCTAAAAAGGGGGTTAAGATGAACGCTTCGTTCCATCCATAGAACAATCGGGTGCCGCCATGCAGGACCTGAACGACCTCTACTACTTCTCCCAGGTGATCGAATACGGCGGCTTCAGCGCCGCCGCGCGCGCCCTGAATATCCCCAAGTCCCGCCTGTCGCGGCGCATCTCGGAGCTGGAATCCGCTCTGGGCGTGCGGCTGCTGCAGCGCACGACGCGGCGCGTGCGGCCCAGCATGGCCGGCGAACGCTTCCTGCAGTACTGCCGCGAGATATCGGCATCGGCGCGCGCGGCGCACGAGGCCATGCAGCATTTGAAGGCAGCGCCATCCGGGCCGGTGCGCGTCAGCTGCCCGGTGGCGGTGGCCCAATGGATGCTGGCGCCGGCCTTGCCCGAATTCCTGGATGCCTGGCCCGATATCACGGTGGAATTGGTGGTGACGAACCGGCGGGTGGATCTGATCGCCGAAGGCGTGGACCTGGCCATCCGGGTGCGGGAACAACTGAATACCGAGGCGGAATTCGTGGTGCGGCACCTGGGCGAGAGTTCAGGCTGCCTGGTGGCCAGTCCCGCCTATCTGCAACGCTGGGGCCACCCGGCCGCACCCGCGGATTTGTCGGAGCATCCTGCTGTGCATTTCGGCGAGCCCGGCACGGCGGCCGCCTGGACGCTGCTGGACGACCAGGGCGCGAAAGTGGAGGTGGCCATCAAACCGGCGCTGGTGTGCAACGACTTCACTGTCCTGGTGGAAGCCGCGCTGCGCGGCCGCGGCATCGCACTGCTGCCGGTCATGGCCACGCATGAGGAGCGCCGCCAGGGCAGGCTGGCGCAGGTGCTGCCGCACTGGCACTCGCCCATCGGCATCCTGCACTGCATCTACCCGTCCCGCCACGGCATGACGCCCGCCGTGCGCGTGCTGCTGGATTTCCTGACCGAACGGTTGAAGGGGGCCTATCGACAGCAGGCCCCGCTACCCGGCAGGGCCGCGCGTTAAGGCCGCCGGAGGCGTCAAACGGCGAAAGGGTAAGTCTCGGGCATGCCGGCGCGAGGCTCCACGGGCAGCGGCGTGACCGCCGTGGTTTCATCGAACCAGACATAGGCATCGTATTGGTCGGACAGCGCGGCGTCCGCGTAATGACTGTGCAGCTCCGTGTCCGGACGGTAGATCACGCCGATATAGCGTTCCAGCCGCGACTCTTTTAGCAGGAGCCGAAGGTCGTCGTGCACGCCGGGCCGCAAGTCCAGCAGAAAGCGTGTCTGCCCCGTGCGGTGCATGATGTATTCGTAGCTGTCCGGGCGCGCCGGGCGCACCCGCATCAGGCGCATGGGGCCGTCCCAGTCGTCGGCCGCGGCGACCGTGCCGGCATAGGTGCCGAAGCCGACCAGCGCGACTTCGTTGCCATAGCGCTGCCGGCAAAGCTGGCCGATATTGATTTCGTCGCGCACGCGCCCCATTTCGGTCGCCGATGCATCGCCGATATGCGAGTTGTGGGCCCATACCACCGCGCGCGACTGCGGACCGCGCGCTTCGAGCAATTGCGCTAGGGTTTCGAACATATGGGTATCGCGCAGGTTCCAGCTTTGCGCGGGGCCCTGGTACAGCATTCGATAGTAGCGTTCGGCCGACGCCACCAGCCGGGCATTCTGCGTCGCGTCCAGGAAGTTATCGCCGTCCTCCTGGGCGTAGTCGAGCCGCTTGTCCAGCAGATCGCGCAACTGGCGCAGCACTGCCTCCTCGCATTGGCGGAATCCCTTGCTGGCGGCGGCGCGCGCATAAACGCGGGGGTCTTTCTGCCATGGCATCAGGCAGCCGTAGCGTTCGCGCGCGACGCTGGCCGCCTCCGGGTCCCGGTGGTCCAGATAGGCCAGCACCGCCGCGATCGACGCCGACATGCTGTACAGGTCCAGGCCGTAGAAGCCGGCGCGTTCGGCCGGCTGCAGCACCCCGTTGTAGGCATGCAGCCAATCGATGAACGCCTCGACATCGGTGTTGCGCCACATCCAGGTGGGAAAACGGCGAAAGGCCGAGGCCTCGCCCTTGCCCGGCCCGCGATGCCTGACGTAGCGGTCGATGGCGGCGGCGTCCGGCCAATCGGCCTCCACCGCCACGATGTCGAAACCGTGCGCCTCGACCAGCCGGCGCGTGATCGCGGCGCGCGCGCGGTAGAAATCGCTGGTGCCATGGCTGGCTTCGCCGAGCAGGACCACACGCTTGTCCGCGAACCGGTCGAACAAAGGCGCGAACAGGGCGTCGTCGATATCGGGCAAGGCTTCGGCGGCTTCCCAGATGGCTTCGGAGGCCGGGTCCGAAGGCATGTCCGTGCCGGCGGCGGCCGCGCGCTTCCTGCGTGACGGTGCCGCCGCGGAGGTCCGTGGCGGTGCCGGCGTGCCCGGGCTTCCGTCTCCGGCATCCGCGTCGTCGGTCCATCCCTGCGCGCCGACGAGGGGAACGAAGGCGACGCCGCCCAGGTCTTCTTCGTCGTATTCGTCGCGGCCCACGCGGGTGATCCGGACCAGCCGCTGGCTGCCGCGGCGCGCCCCGAGCGGCATGACGATGCGCCCACCGATCGCCAGCTGCTCGCGCCAGGCGGACGGTACTTCCGGCCCCGCGGCGGCGGCCACGATGGCGTCGAAGGGCGCGGCCTCGGGCAGTCCAAGCGTGCCGTCGCCCGTATGGACCCGCACGCGCCCGTAATCCAGTGACGCCAGGGTGGCGCGCGCCTTGTCCGCGAGTTCCGGCAGGCGTTCGATCGTATCGACGCGGTCGGCCAGTTCCGCCAGTATGGCCGCCGCGTAGCCGGAGCCGGTACCGATTTCGAGTACGCGGTCCGACCGATGCAGGCGGGCAGCCTGCGCCATCAGGGCGACGATATACGGTTGGGAGATCGTCTGGCCGGATGACAGGGGCAGAGGCGCGTCGGTATACGCGAATTCGGCCAGCGCCCGCGGTACGAAGGCCTGGCGCGGGACGCGCATCATCGCGGCGAGCACGCGCTCGTCCTCGATGCCGCGTGACCGGAGCTGGCGTTCGACCATTTCACGTTGCGATGCCGTGCTGTCGCTCATGATGCCTCCTTGCCTGACCGTTCGGGTTCCTCAGGCGTATAGGGCTGCAACGGGCGTGCCAAGCAGGCGCGCCGCGGGGCCTGCTCATCGGTGGCGGCTAGGCGAGTTCGCCCGTACCGTGGGGCGGCGCGTACATCACCACCAGTGCGGTGGCGGGACCGCCCAGGCTGCGTCCCCGATGCGGCATGCGCGAATCGAAATGCAGCGTGTCGCCGGCTTCCAGCATGAACTTGTCCATGCCGATCTGCCATTCGACGCGGCCGGACAGAATATGGATGAGTTCTTCGCCGTCGTGCTCGAAGAAAACGTACTTGTCGATCTGGTCGGGAAACGTGAACAGGAATGGCTGCAGCGCCCTGCCGTGCGTGGCGTTGGACACCGACAGGTAGTCGTAGCCGAAGGCCGTGCCGCCCAGCACCGTGGGGCGCCTTTCGTTCCTGCGCACCAGGCTGACCCCGCGCCAGTCGTGCACCGGCGCATTGTCGGTCAGCAGGCCGGCGGCCTCCACGCCCAGTACTTCCGCGATGCGGGTCAGGGTGGCCAGCGGCGGCACCTTCTGGCCGTTTTCGATGCGCGACAGATAGGCCTTGCCGAAGCCCGCTCGTTCGGCCACTTCCGCCAATGTCAGCTTGGCTTGCTGGCGCAGGCTACGGATGCGCTCGCCCAGCGCGATGTGCGCCGGGGTTTCGGCGTCAGCGGTGTCCTGCTCGAGCGGAAGGTCGCTATTCGGGATAGCTTTGCGGCGGGACGATGGTCGACGAACCGGTTTCATTGGCCTGAAGTCACGTTTACTGCCTGGTACCGGAGTTTACCGCCTATGTTTCCCGTCAAAGATCGAGTGTGACGCCGACGCGCGCGCGCGACACGCACAGGGCCATTTTTTCCTGCCGCTGGGATGCGCTCAGGAATGCGTCGCGATGCAGCACCGTGCCGTCGGTGTAGGCGCAGACGCAGGCCCCGCACACGCCCATTTCACAGGAAGAAGGCAAGCCGTGGCCCTGCCGCCGAAGCACATCCAGGGCTGACTCGTTCGCCGGCACCCGCAGCGTCGCGCCCGTCGAGGCAATGCGGATGTCGAAAGGCTCGGGCTTGAAGTTTTCGTCCAGGGCGGCTTCGAACACTTCGAAATGCACCTGGGATTCAGGCCAATGCGCGGTGGCCGCGCGCACCGCCGCGATCAGGCTGGCGGGTCCGCAGCAATAGACGTGGGTGCCATCGGCGGGGTCGCCCAGGGTGGCGGCATCGAAGCGGCTCCCGCCGGGGTCGCCGCTGAACCAGGTGGCCAGGCCGCCGTCGCCGCACAGGCTTTGCAGCGTGTCGAGCAGCGGTGCCGCCGTGCGCTGCCGTGCGCAGTAATGCAGCAGGAAATCCTGGCCTTGGGCACGTGCCTGCCAGGCCAGCGAGATGAAAGGCGTAATGCCGATGCCGCCAGCCACGAAAATATGGCGGCTGGCCTCCGCCGCCAGCGGGAAATTACTGCGCGGCGCGCTGACGGGCAGTACCAGCCCCGGCCTGGCGTGCTCGTGCAGCCAGCGCGATCCGCCGCGCCCGGCGTCGCTGCGCTTGACCGCGATCGTGTAGTGCGCGGTCTGCCGTGGATCGCCGCAAAGCGAATACTGGCGGATCTTGCCGCCCGGGATATGCACGTCCACGTGCGCGCCGGCCGGCGCCCGCGGCAGGGCGGGACGGTGCGGATGGACGAAGCGGATGATCTTGATGCCCGCGGCGTCTTGCGACACCTCGGACACCTGCAGCTTCATAATGATGCGGGCGGACATGGACGGCTCCATGGTCAATCCAGCGGTTCGATCGCATCGCCGGGGGCGATCCAGCCGCCTTGTTCGATGGCGCAGTTCAGTCCGGAACGGTTGTAAAGCGGCAGGTATAGCGGCATGCCCAACAGCTCTTCCAGATATTTGCACGGAAAGTTCATGCGGCCGCCGCGCAGGATGGTGTTGCCCACGCGGAAGCGCTTGCCGACCAAGTGGTCCAGCGGCACCCCGCTGACCGTCAGGTTGCGGCGGTGTTCTTCCGGCCTGAGGATGATGGGGCCCGCCTGCAGGGGCGGATCGTTGCGAGCCAGCGCATCCAGCACCTCCGCGGCGAACAGCGTCACCTCGCGGATGTCCGGCTTGGGCGAGTAGGTGCCGGTTCCCAGGAAATACCGGTCGCCGACGATGCCTTTGCCCGCGATGAGCTCGGCGCGCTGCAGCTCCTCCATTTCGTAGGAAGCCGCGGGGGCGATATGAATGTGCAACAGGCGGCCGCCCGTCCATGTCGTCATTGTCAGGTCCTCTCTTGGTTCGACACCGCGGCGATGGCCTCGATCTCTACCAGTACGTCGCGCGGCAGGCGGGCGACTTCGATCGTGGAGCGCGCGGGTACGGCGCCGGGGAAGAACGATGCGTAGACCTCGTTCATCGCGGCGAACTGGTTCATGTCCTTCAGGAACACGGTCGTCTTGACGACGCTGGCCAGCGAAGCGCCGCCGGCGTGCAGGACGGCCCGGACGTTGGCAAGCGATTGCCGCGTCTGGGCCTGCACCCCGTCGGGGATGGCGCCGGTCGCGGGATCGATGGGTAACTGGCCCGAGCAGAACACCAGGTCGTTCAGGCGTACGCCCTGGGCGTAGGGGCCCACCGCGGCGGGCGCCTCGGCGGTCTGCAGGGGAAGCGGCTGGGTCATGGCGGCTTATTCCTTGAGGTCTGGAGGGCCGGCGAATTATACCGGCGAAAGTTTCCTGTGGGGAAACTCTAGTTTAGCGGGAAAAAGGTTGCACGTTGCGGGCTGGCAGCGGTCGCGCATGCTAGCCGTGGCCGATGGGCGTGTCTTTCGTTTCCCGCGCAAACAGCGCGGCGACCAGCGTGATCAGGGCCACGCCGATCAGCAGCACGGAAACCCCGGTGGTGCCGCCGAATTTCTCGACCAGCAGCGTCGCGAATACCGGCGTGAGCCCGCCGCCGATGGCCGCGGACACCTGAAAGCCGAACGAGGCGCCGGTGTAGCGCGAGCGCGCGCCGAACAATTCGGGAAAATAGGTGGCTTCGACGCCGAACATCAGGCCCTGGCCCAGTATCAACCCCAGGGCCACCGCGCAGAAGACCAGTGTCGGATCCTTTGTGTCCATCATCCAGAAAAGCGGGAAGGCGAACACGATGGTGAATGCGGTGCCTATGAAAAACATGGGGCGCCGGCCGATGCGATCGGATAGATGTCCGAAGAAGGGAATGGCCGCCACTTCGATGATGGAAGCAAGCAGGATGGCATTCAGCATGGACGTGCGGGACAAGCCCAGGCGGGTGGTCGCGTAGACCACCAGGAAAACAGTCAGCAGGTAAACCCAGGAAACCTCGCACAGCTTGAGCCCGATGGCGACCACGAACTCCCTGCGGTTGCGGCCTATCGCTTCGGCCAGCGGATTGCGCGAGATTTCATTGCGCGCTTTCATTTCCAGGAATACCGGCGATTCGCTGACGCGGTGCCGGATGAAGGCGCCGATGGCCACCAGCACGATGCTGGCCAGGAAGGGTATGCGCCATCCCCAGGACAGCAGCGCCTGTTCGGGCAGGGCGGAAATAGCGCTGTAGGCGGCGGTGGACAGGATCAAGCCGATCGGGAAGCCGGTCTGCACCAGGCTGCCGCACAGGCCGCGCCGATGCGCCGGCGCATGTTCCACCACCATCAGTGCCGCGCCGCCCCATTCGCCGCCCAGGCCTATGCCCTGGACGACGCGCAGCGTCACCAGCAGGATGGGCGCCCAGATGCCTATGCTGTCGTAGGTCGGCAGCAGGCCGATGGCGAAGGTGGCCAGGCCCATGATCGCCAGGGTAAGCAGCAGCATGGACTTGCGGCCCAGTCGATCGCCCATGTAACCGAACAGGGCGCCGCCGAAGGGGCGGGCGAAGAAGCCCACCGCGGCGCTGCCCAGCGCGGCCAGGGTGCCCACGAAGGGATCGGCGGCGGGGAAGAAAAGCTTGTTGAACACGAGCGCCGCCGCCGTGCCATAGATCAGGAAGTCGTACCACTCGATGATCGTGCCTATGGAGCTTGCGAAGACGACACGGGTAAGCTCGGATGAACGGGATGCGTTCTTGGATAAGGGTGGGACCGCTGCGGTTTGGCTCACGATGGTGCTCCCAGGTTGGTTTCCCAAAAGTTTCCTACGAGTTTCCCATTAAGCAATACGTGTGCCAGTTTTTCTACGCGTGCGCACACTGCCGTTCCCCGCTGGCGAGGCAGCGGAGCGTTTGCGCTGCATCGAAATAATGCGGTTTCGCACGGATATGGTGCGCGCTCCAGGGGCTACAACGGTGCCTCCGGCGCTATGGACGGCATCCCTGGCGGCCGGCGTTTGGCCTCTATATACTGTTTCCCGATAGAAAACTAATCTGCCATTGACCTCCGGAGAGCGTCCATCATGGAAGTCAGTTTCCTGCTTTATTCCGGCGTCGAACCCATCGACCTGGCGGCGATCGGCGTGATTTCCATGGCCAGGCGCATCATCCCGGAGGTCTCCTATCAGACGCTGTCGGTACGGGAGGGGCCGGTCACCCTGGCGAACGGCTTGAACGTCTGTCCGGATCGACCGGTCGCCGATGTCGGGCAACTGGATGTGTTGCTTGTCCCCGGCGGCCCGGGCTGGCGAACGGCCGCTGCCGATCCCGAAATCCTGTCCTTTATCCGTCGCATGCACGGAGCCTGCACGCTGGCCTCGGCCTGCACGGGCGCCATGATCCTGGCCGCGGCCGGCGTGCTGGACGGGCGCCGCGCGACGACCAAGGTCCAGGTCGTGCCGCCGGAACAGGCCCCGCTGCATGAGCTGTCCGCGGTTTACCCGACCGTCGTCGCCGAGCATGCGCTCCTGGTGGACGACGGCGACCTGATCACCGGCGGCGGCGTCACCCTCTGCATAGACCTGGTTCTTTATCTTCTGGCCCGACGCTACGGGGAACCCGCCGCCGCG
The DNA here is from genome assembly GCF_002261215.1 of Bordetella genomosp. 11. NCBI lineage: Bacteria > Pseudomonadati > Pseudomonadota > Betaproteobacteria > Burkholderiales > Alcaligenaceae > Bordetella > Bordetella genomosp. 11. The sequence goes on from NZ_NEVS01000001.1 coordinate 854,443, forward strand.
GAAGTCGCCCGCATCATGGAATACACCGCCGCCCACGCCGCCAACCGGTCGCGGTTGCCGGTGGTGTCGACTCAGGGCGGCACTCGCCGGCGCACGAGTGATCCGGTGCCGTTACGGTGATCGCTTCTTTCCCGAACGACGCCCGGGATGGCATGGGGGTATTGCGGGTACTGGTAGAGCCGCTCATCTTGCTGGCGCGGAGACGATGCAAAAGAATGTCGGGCCCTGGCGCGCGCGCCCGCCGTCCGCGCCTGTCATCGTCAAGGAGATAGTCCGCCATGCGCATCGCCCTTTTGCACAGTATCGAGACCAACCCGGCGGTATTCGACCGTGTCGCCGCCACCTTTGGGCCGCCAGCCCTCGCATTGCGGCATGAGATCCGCGTCGACTTGCGCGAGGCCATGCAGCGCGAGGGTGGGCAGGCGCCGCGGATCCAGGCTTGCCTGCGGTCGTTGGCCGCCGAGGCCGACGCCGTTATCGTGACGTGCGCGATGCTCGGTGCCGCGGTCGATGACACCGCAGCCATGGGCGTGCCGATCGTACGCGCCGATAAATCGCTGGCGCAAGCCGCGATGGCGCAGGGCGGGGACGTCACGGTGATCTGCGCCGCCGCGTCCGCCGTGGATGCAACCCGGCGCCTGTTCGCGGCCCACGCGCCCGCGGCCGGGTCGACGGTGACGGTCCGTCATATCCCTGAAATATGGGATTTGTACCTGCAGGGCGATGTGCCGGCGGCGCTGGCCCGCACGGCGCTGGCGGCCGACGCCGCGTATGAATCGGGCGCCGATGTCGTGGCGTTCGCCCATCCCTGGATGGCCGACGCGGCGCGGCCCGCGGCCGACGGACGCAGGCCGCTGGACAGCGCGCATGCGGCGCTTCGCACCGCCTTGTCCGGCGGCGGGAAATAGAGCGGCGGCCCGAACGCGGATGACGTTTCACGGCGTTGTCATCGCGCGCCGGATTACCCCGTTTTGTGAAAAATTGATTTGCGTTGCTAGGGTTTATCCGGAGGCCGCGCGCGCGCAGAATCCCGGCCATACAGAAGGGCAGCGAACCGCATCGGCACCGCCGTGGTGTCATCGCTGACCCAACCGGACGAGGAGTACGCCATGAAAGCCACGACTATTGTTTCCGCCTTGATTCTATCGGCCGCCGCCATGGGCGTCGCGCAGGCGCAGACCACGCCCTTCCAGGGCGTCTACGGCAAGCAATACAGCAATGTGACCCGCGATCAAGTGGTGCAGGAGATGCACGCGGCCCGCGCTGCGGGAATGAACAGCAACGAAGAGATGGATAACCGGCCCTTCACGGCGCAACAGGAAAGCAATGCCGCCCAGCCCAATGTGGCGACTTCCACGGATCGCGATCCGAGCGGGCTGGCGCACATGAAGTTCGGCGACACCGACAACATGCCGTTCCAAGGTTGATCCGGCGTACCGGCTTCGGGCGGCTTCGCCACGCGGGCCCACCGGAGCCGACGCCGCGCCGGCATGGATGCCGGCGCACGTCCGTCGTTCTGCGGAACTGCCTGTCTTATTCGCTTTTGGTCCATTCGACATTCGCCCCGACCGACCTCAGGTTTTCCACGAAGTTGGGATGGGCGCGCCGGATAGGCAGCGCATTGGTGATTTCGGAACGGCCCTCGATACTCGCGGCGACCATCAGCAGCGCGATGGCAACGCGGATGATGTAGGGGCTTTCCACCTTGGCCGGACTCAGGCGCAGTCCACCGAAGGTGATCAGGCGGTGCGGATCGGACAGGAAAACGTGCGCGCCGAATTTGGAGAGCTCGACGGACCATCCCATGGCGCCGTCGTATACCTTGTTCCAGAACATCGCGCTGCCTTCGGCCTGGACGCCCAGCGCAATGAAGATCGGCAACAGGTCGACCGGCAGGTAGGGCCACGGTGCCGCTTCGACCTTGGTCAGGATGTTCTGCGTGAAGGGCTTGCGTACGCGCAACGGGCCTTCGCGGCGGGCGTGCGACCAGCCGTCGCGATGCTCCACGTCCACGCCGAATTTCGCGAAAGTCCGGTCGATCAGCGGGAACTGTTCGGGCGCGGTATTCCTGACGGCGATATCGCCGCCGGTAATCGCGCCCAGCGCCAGGAAGGTCGCGATTTCGTGGAAGTCCTCGCTGAAGCGGAATTCGCCGCCGCCCAGTCCGCTGCCGCCTTCCACGGCCAGGCGCGATGTGCCGATACCGTCGATGGAGGCGCCCAGCATCGACAGGAAACGGCAAAACTCCTGCACGTGCGGTTCGGATGCCGCGTTGACCAGGGTCGATGTGCCGCCGGCGGATACCGCGCAGAGGACGAAGTTTTCCGTGGTCGTTACGGATGCATAGTCCAGCCAATGATGGTTGGCCACCATGCGGCCGGCCGCGCGCACGATGAGCGAGTCCGGCGTCCGTTCGATGATGGCGCCGAAGCGCTCGAACACCTCGACGTGCGGGTCGATCTCTCGCACGCCGAGTGTGCATCCTTTTACATCGTTCTCCAGCCGCGCCACGCCGAACCGCGCCAATAGCGGCGGCACCAGCATGATGGAGGAACGCATTTCCTCCGGCAGCTTGTGCACGGCGGGATCGAACGCGGTCGCGCGGTGATGCAGGTCGAGGATGCCGGTGGCGAAGTCGACGGACACGTCGCTACCCAGCGTGCGGAAGATATCCAGGATCTTCTTGACGTCGGTGATCTCGGGTACCCCGACCAGGCGCAGGGGCCGGTCGGTCAGCAGGGTGGCGCACAGGATGGGCAGGACGGCGTTCTTGTTGGCGGACGGCACGATCTCGCCGCGTAGAGGAAGGCCGCCGTGCACGATCAGGTTGGACATAGTGGAAAGGGATAGGCGCTGTCGAATGCGAGGCGCCTATCATGCCACGGGAAAAGTTGGACGCGAAAGGCACGGTCCTTGCTGTCGCGGCGTGCTCAACCCATGGCACATTCCGTATGACAGATCCATCCCAGCAAGGACCTGAAGCACGCGCGCCCGCCGAGGGCGGCGAAGCAGGCGAAAACGGCAAGAACGGCGCAAAAAGCAAAAGCGCCCAGGAAGGAACGAGCGGCAAGGACGACGATTCCCGCCAGGGCGGGGACGGACACGGCGGGCAAGCCGATGGCCAGCGGCGCCGCAGCAGGAAGCCGTTGATCATTCTTATCGTCGTTGTCGTGCTCCTGGGCATCGTGGGGGCCATCTGGTGGTTTTTGACCCGTAACGATATTTCCACCGACGATGCCTACACGGAGGGGGATGCGGTCACCATCGCGCCCAAGGTGGGCGGGTATGTCGTCGATCTGCGCGTAGGCGACAACACGCGCGTGCATCGCGGCGACCTGTTGCTGCGCATCGATCCGCGCGACTACATCGCCGCGCGCGACCAGGCGCGCGCGCAACGGGCGCTGGCCGACGCGCAGTTGCACCAGGCCCAGACCCAGCTGGCGCTGGCACAGGTCCAATACCCCGCGCAGCTGGCGCAGGCCCAGGCGCAGGAGCAGGCCGCGCAGGCCGATCTGACCAACGCGCGCGCCAGCTACCGGCGCCAGCACAGCGTGGACCCGCGCGCCACCAGCCAGCAGAACGTGGATACGGCGACGGCGCAGATGCGTACCGCGCTGGCGAACGTGGCGCGGGCCCAGTCGGAAGTCAAGGCGGCCAGCGTGGTCCCGCAGCAGATCGCCGAAGCGCGTGCCCTGGTCGAGTCGCGGCAGGCGCAGGTACGCGCGGCGCAGGCGCAGCTGGAACAAGCTGAATTGAACCTGTCGTATACCGAGGTGCGCGCGCCGGTCGACGGTTGGGTGACCCGGCGCAACGTGCAGGACGGCAAGCTGGTGCAGGCCGGCATGTCGCTGTTCGCGCTGGTACCTTCCACGGTGTGGATCGCCGCCAACTACAAGGAGACGCAGCTGGAGCGGATGCGCCCGGGCGATCCTGTGCAGATCGAGGTGGATGCTTACCCGCAGCTGAAACTGCGCGGCCATGTCGATAGCGTGCAGCTGGGATCGGGCTCGCGCTTTTCCGCCTTTCCGGCCGAGAACGCGACCGGCAATTTCGTGAAAATCGTGCAGCGCGTGCCGGTCAAGATCGTCATCGACGACGGCCTGGACCCCTCGCTGCCCCTGCCGCTGGGCTTGTCGGTCACGCCGACGGTGCATGTGAAATGAGCGGCGCCACGGCATCCGCCTCGACATGGCGCCCCAGCGCCAACCCGTGGCTCATCGCGGTGTCGGTCACGCTGGCGGCTTTCATGGAGGTGCTGGACACCACCATCGTCAACGTGTCGCTGCCGCACATCGCCGGCACCATGTCGGCCAGCTATGACGAAGCCACCTGGACGCTGACTTCGTACCTGGTGGCAAACGGCGTGGTCCTGCCGATTTCGGGCTTCCTGGCACGTACCCTGGGACGCAAGCGCTACTTCCTGATCTGCATCGTCGCCTTCACATGTTGTTCCTTCCTGTGCGGCGTGGCGACGAACCTGGGCGAACTGATCGTGTTCCGCATGCTGCAAGGCTTCTTCGGCGGCGGTCTGCAGCCCAGCCAGCAGTCCATCATCCTGGATACCTTCGAGCCCTCGCAGCGCGGCCGGGCGTTCTCGGTATCGGCCGTCGCGATCGTGGTGGCGCCCGTGCTCGGGCCCACGCTGGGCGGCTGGATCACCGACAATTTTTCCTGGCGCTGGGTCTTCCTGATCAACGTGCCGGTCGGCATCCTGACCGCGCTGGCGGTCATGCAGGTGGTGGAGGATCCGCCCTGGCAGAAGCCGACGCCGCTATCGAAACTGCATATCGATCTGCCCGGCATCGGCCTGATCGCGCTGGGACTGGGCTGCCTGCAGGTGATGCTGGATCGCGGCGAAGACGAAGACTGGTTCAGCTCCGGTTTCATCCGCGTGTTCGCCGTGCTGGCGGCCCTGGGCATATCGGGTGCCATCGCCTGGCTGCTGGCCGCGCGCCGGCCCGTGGTCGATCTGCGTGTCATGAAGGACCGCAATTTCACGCTGGGGTGCATCACCATCGCGGCCTTCGCCGGCGTCCTGTACGGCAGTTCGGTGCTATTGCCACAGCTGGCGCAGCAGCACCTGGGCTATACGGCGACACTGGCCGGCCTGCTGCTGTCCCCGGGAGCCTTGCTGATTACTTTCATGATCCCGGTGGTGGGCAAGATCATGCCGCTGGTGCAGACGCGGCACCTTATCGCGGTCGGCTTTTTGCTGCTGGGCGCGGCGCTGTTCTATTCGCGCCACCTGGTACCGGAAATCGATTTCAACACCCTGGTGCTGATGCGCATGGCGCAGTCGTTCGCGCTGGCATTCCTGTTCGTGCCCACCAGCACGCTGGCCTACGTCAGCCTGCCGCAGGCAATGAACGACGACGCCGCGGCGTTGTTCACCATGTTCCGCAACATTGCCGGGTCGATCGGGATCTCGCTGGCGACGGCGGGCATACGGGAGCGCACGCAAGCGCGCATGGCGCACTTGTCCCACGATATGACGCCCCTGTACCAGCCGTACCAGGACACGCTGGACCACGTGGCGCGGGCCTTGCGCGACTACGCCGGGGTGGCGGGCGATGCGGCGCAGGCGGCCACGGGGCAGATGTACCAGATGTTCGTTTCGCAGGCCACGATACTGGCCTATATCGATGTGTTCGCCATCTGCGGAATATTCGCGTGGTGCTTTATTCCATTGACCTTTTTGTTTTCGCCGACCCGTGCGTCGGGCAAGCCGGGAGGGCATTGATGCGGGGCTTTCTTGCCATCGCGGCGGTACTGTTATGCAGCGCCTGCACCGTCGGGCCCGATTTCCACAAGCCGGATCCCCAGGTGCCGGCGGGATATGCCGATCGCGCCCGCGCGCACGCGGCGGAGGGAGCCTCCGTCGTGGACGATGCGGATCCGGATCCGCGCTGGTGGCGGCGTTTCAACGACGCGCAACTGGATTCGCTGATCGACCGCGCCATCGCGGGCAATCTCGATTTGCAGCAGGCCGTGCAGCGCATTGCGGCATCGCGTGCCCAGGCCCGCGCCGCCGGCGCGGCCGCCCTGCCTCAGCTGAATGCCAACGGCAGCTATACCTACCAGCAGCTCGGCGCCAAAGGCATGCTGGAGTCGCGCGGCGTGCCGCAAAAGCTCGACCGCCTGGGCGCGCCGGGATCCCCCCTGGACAGCGTGGCGCCGGGGGCAGGCGCGGCGGCGAGCGCCGCCGGGAAATCGCTGATCGACAAGATCGAAGACCCCGTCAGCCTGTACCAGATCGGTTTCGATGCCAGCTGGGAGCTGGATCTGTTCGGCCGCGTGCGCCGCACGGTGGAGGCCGCGAACGCGCAAACCGAATCGGCGATCGAGGCGCGCAACGATGCGCTGGTATCGCTGGAGGCGGAAGTCGCGCAGACCTATGCCCAGCTGCGCGGGGCGCAACTGCTGGCCCGCATCGCCGGCGACCAGATCCGCGAAGACCAGGAAGTCCTGGACCTGACACGCAGCCGGCAACGGGCCGGACTCGCCAGCCAGACCGATGTGGAGCGCGCGCAGGCGCAACTGGGCGCGTCGCGGTCGCAGTTGCCCTTGTACGAGCAGCAGACCGCGACGGCGCTGAACGGGCTGGCCCTGTTGATCGGTGCGCCGCCGGGAACGCTGGACGCCGAGCTTTCCACGCCGGGGGCCGTTCCGCCGGTGCCGCCTGCCGTGCCCGTGGGACTGCCGTCCAGCCTGGCCCGCCGCCGGCCGGACATCCGCCGCGCCGAGGCGGACCTGCATGCGGCCACGGCCCAGGTCGGCGCATCGATCGCGCAGCTGTTTCCCGATCTATCCCTGACCGGCAGCATCGGCCTGCGCGCGACCGAGGCCAGCTATCTGACGCGCTGGGCCAGCCATTTCTATTCCATCGGCCCGCAGGTCAGCCTGCCGATCTTCCAGGGCGGGGCGCTGCGGGCGCAGATCGCCATGGCGCGCGCCGACCAGGCGGCGGCCGTGCTTGCCTATCGGCAGACCGTGCTGTCGGCGCTGCACGACGTCGACAACGCCCTGGTCAGGTACCGCACCGACCAGGCACGCCGGGACACACTATCGACCGTGCTCGACGCCAACCGGCGCGCATTCGAGCTTGCGCGCGACGGGTATGTGAACGGCCTGAACAGCTTCATCGATGTGCTGGATACGGAACGCCAGCTTTCCAACAGCCGTATCCAGATGGCGGACGCGACGGTGCGCGTCACGACGGATCTGGTCGCGCTATACAAGGCGCTGGGCGGAGGATGGCAAGCGGACAGCGGCGCGGGGGCTGTGTCGTCGCGTTGAGGACGCGTCAGGGCTTCAGCACTACCTTGATGCAACCGTCCTCTTTATCGCGGAAGGTTTTGTACATCTCCGGTCCGTCTTCCAGGCTGACGCGGTGCGTGATCACGAACGACGGGTCGATCTGTCCTTCGGCGATGCGCTTGAGCAGGTCGTCCGTCCAGCGATTGACGTGAGTCTGGCCCATGCGCCAGGTCAGGCCCTTGTTCATCGCCGCGCCGAAAGGGATCTTGTCGATAAGCCCGCCGTACACGCCCGGGATGGACAGTACGCCGGCGGGCCGGCAGACGTAGATCATCTCGCGCAGGACGTGCGGGCGGTCGCTTTCCAGCATGACGGCCTGCTTGGCGCGGTCGTACATGGCGTCGATGGAACGCGTGGCGTGCGATTCCATGCCCACCGCGTCGATGCATTTTTCCGGGCCTTTGCCCTGCGTCAGGTCGCGCAGGCGGTCCAGCACGCTTTCCTCGTCGAAGTTGATCGTGACGGCGCCGCCGGCGCGAGCCATGGCCAGCCGCTCCGGCACGCGGTCGATGGCGACCACCTGCCTGGCGCCCAGCAGGACCGCGCTGCGGATGGCCATCTGTCCCACCGGGCCGGCGCCCCAGATGGCCACCGTATCCGTGGGTTCGATATCGCACTGCGCGGCCGCCTGCCAGCCGGTGGGGAAGATATCGCCGAGGAAGAGCACCTGCTCATCGCTCAAGCCCTCGGGAATCCGGATATGCGTCTTGTCGGCGAACGGCACGCGCACGAATTCCGCCTGGCCGCCCGCGTAGCCGCCCGTCAGGTGGGTGTAGCCGAACAGGCCCGCGGTGGTGTGGCCGAAGAGCTTGTCGGCCTGTGCCTTGTTGCGGTTGCTGCGCTCGCAAACGGAGAAATTGCCGCGTTTGCATTGGTCGCATTCGCCACAGATGATGGTGAAAGGGACGACGACGCGGTCGCCCGGCTTCAGCGCCTTGTTCTCCGTGCCGACTTCCATCACTTCGCCCATGAACTCGTGCCCCATGATGTCCCCGTGCTTCATGCCGGGCATGAAGCCGTCGAACAGGTGCAGGTCCGAGCCGCAGATGGCGCAGCACGACACCTTCACGATGGCATCGCGCGGGTGTTCGATCTGCGGATCCGGGACAGTGTCGCAGCGGATATCGTGCTTGCCATGCCAGCGTAGTGCGCGCATCGCGGTCTCCCATGCAGTGTGTGGACGTTACGCGCGGCAATGGGCGCAAGCGGCATGCCGTCGGGCGGGCGAGGGCGCGGTGTATTCCGCCAATGAATTCCGAAGGTGAATCCCGCGGTTGAATGCCGTCAGGATGGGAGACGCAGCAGCCGCGACGCTCGGGCGTGCCGCGTAAAAGCAGGCACCGTACGTGGCGCCTGCTCATCGTGCGGCGTCACGTGCCTTCTTTTTTGGGCAGCACGGAAGGGGTGTCGTCCGGCGGACTGAACACGCCGCCTTCGCCGTCGCGCTCCGGGTTGGGATTGCCGTCGAACTGTGTCGCCTTGCCGCCGACGGTCGGCCCGCGGCCTTTGGCCTTGTCCTTGGATTCGCGCAAACCGTCCTGCACATCGTTGGCGATGTCGACCTGGCTTTTCGTAGAAGGTTCGGGGGGCGCGGTGCGGGTGGGATCTTCCATGGGACGATGGTCGGTCATGTCGGTGCTCCATATCGTTTGTAAGAGACACCGGATGGGGCGCAACCGTCATTCCCGCGGCCATGGTGGGCAAAATGCCGGCTGGCGCGCTTCGTTCAGCAGGAACTCCACCAGCACCGGCAGCGCGGCATCGTCCCGTCGATCCGGCCGCATGCGCATCACGTAGCCCCACGATCCCGCCATGCGCAGCGCCGGCGCCAAAGGCACCAGTCCGCCCCGCGCGAGCTCCTCATCGATCAGCGGCGACCTGCCCAGCGCGATGCCCGCGCCCGCCACGGCGGCGGACACCACCGTGCTGAGCCCGCTCAGGATCAGCGGATCCTGCCACTGCGCGCGGTTCAGCTTCAAACGCTTGCGCCAGGTGCGCCAACTGGTCTCGGGGCTGGCAACGTGTTTTTCCTCCAGCCAGCGATAGCGCGCGAATACCGCGGGGTCATCGCGCTCCGCCTCGGGGATGAGGCTCGGGCTGCACACCGGTATCACGGTTTCCCGGATCAGCGGGATGTCGCCGGGCGCCGGCCGGTTCGGACCTTCGTCGCCGACATGAAGAAACGCCAGATCGATGCCTTGTTCTTGCCATGCCGGATCATGGTTGGCATGCAGATACACCTGCACGTCGATCTCCGGGTGCAGCTCGGCGAAGCGGCCGATGCGCGGCGCCAGCCATAGCGCGGCCAGCGAAGGGTTCGCCGATATGTTCAGGCGATGCGCCTGCCGTCCGAGGGCCGTGGCCCGTACGTTGCGGCACGCGGTGGACAGCAGGGTCAAGGCCTGTTGCACCGAGGCCAGCAGGTCGGCGCCCGCGTCGGTGGGTTCCGCGCGGCGGGTGGTGCCCCCGCGCCGCAGCAGCACCACCCCCAGGTCGGCCTCCAGGCCGCGCAGCTGATGGCTCACGGCGCTCTTGGTCACGTTCAATTCCGCCGCCGCGCGGCTTAAGCTGCCCAGCCGGGCGACGGCTTCGAAGGCGCGCAGGGCGGCCAGCGGCGGGGTACGGAAAGGCAAGGTCGACATGGGTGTAATTTAACTCTACCCAGGATCGAAAAACTATCACTAGTCCAATACCCCTGGGGAAAGCAACAATCCCGGTACGTGAAGAGCAAGGAAAAGGGGCGGGCGCGATGTATTTCGATTTTCGGTTGTGGCGGTTGACGCGCGGAATGCGGGCGCAACTAACCGGCGGCATCCTCTTGGGCCTGCTCGCGCTGGCCGCCGGCATCGGCCGCTACGTATTCCTGGGCCAGATGCTGGCGCGCGTGTTCGCCGGCGATCCGTGGCAAAGCTGGATGCGGCCGGCTGCCGCCGCCGCGGCGCTGGTGCTCTTGCGCGCCGTGCTGGACCATGGCCGCACCGTCCAGGCCAACCGCTGCGCCGCCACCGTGCAGCAGGTGCTGCGCGCGAAGCTGTACGACCGCATCGTTGCGCTGGGGCCGGCATGGTTCGCCAACCAGCGCACCGGCGGCGTGATGCTGACGGTGGTCGATGGCGTCGAGCAGTTGCAGACCTTCTTCGGCCAGTATCTCCCGCAAGTGGCGATCGCCGCCGCGGCGCCCTTCGCCATCTTCGCCGTCATCGCGTTCTGGGACGTCCCCACGGCGCTGGTGCTGCTGGCGGCGGCGATCTTCGCCCTGGTGGGGCCCATGGCGGTGCATATGCTGGACCGGCGCGCCAGCCTCGAGCGCGCCAGGTCGCTGCAGGATTTCGGCGAGGATTTCCTGGATGCGGTGCAGGGCTTGCCCACGCTGAAATCCTTCGGCCAGGGCAAGTCCTGGGGGCGCCGGCTGGCCGAGCGGGCGCGCCGCCTGTCCGACGGCACGATGTGGGTGCTGTCGGTCAGCCTGCTAACGCGCGGGATCAGCGATCTGGGCGTGGCGTTGGGCGCGGCGCTGGCGCTCACCTTGGGCGCATGGCGCGTCGGCCATGGCGCGATGAGCGTGGAGGCGCTGCTGATCGTGCTGATGGCCGGCACCGAGATTTTCCGGCCCCTGCGGGACTTGCGGGCGGTGTTGCACCGGGGCATGCTGGGGCAATCGGCGGCCGCCAGCATCCATGCCCTGATGGATGCGGAATCCGGCGCAACGGCGCTGGCGGCTGCGAATGCCGGTTCCGCGGCGGCGCAAGCCGGCGGCGCGGGCATCGGCGCGGCGGACTTCCGCCCCAGTATCGAGTTCGATGACGTCAGCTTCTCTTACACGCCGCGGCGCGCCGCGCATCGCGGCCTGAGCTTTCGCATCGCCGCGGGCGAGCGCGTGGGGATCGTCGGCCCGAGCGGCGCCGGCAAGTCGACGATCGTGCGATTGCTGCTGCGGGAATGCGTGGCGCAGCACGGCGCCGTCCGCGTGGGCGGCCACGACGTAAGGGACCTGGACCCGCAGGCCCTGCTGTCGCGCATCGCGGTGGTCAGCCAGGACATCACCCTGTTCCATGGCACGCTGGACGACAACCTGCGCCTGGGCAGGCATGACGCCACGCCCGAGCAGGTCCGCGCCGCGGCCCGCGCCGCCAATATCGACGACTTCATCATGGCGCTGCCCGACGGCTACGCCACGCACATCGGCGAGCGCGGACTGCAACTGTCGGGCGGCCAGCGCCAGCGTCTGGCGATCGCGCGCGCGCTGCTGCGCGATGCGCCCATCCTGATCCTGGACGAGGCGCTATCGTCGGTGGATACCGAGAACGAAGCCATCATCCAGCAGGCGCTGGACCGCCTGATGGCCGGCCGGACCACGCTGATCCTGGCGCATCGCCTGGCGAGCGTGCTGGGCGCGGACCGCTGCCTGGTGCTGGATGCCGGCAAGGTGGCGGAAGAGGGCGCGCATGCCGAACTGATGGCGCGGCGCGGCCTGTACTACGCGCTGATGCACGAACAGGACGAGGCGCGCCGGCAGAAGGAATCGGCGGCGCTCGCCGGCACGGCGAGCATTACGGCTCTGCCCCGCCCGGACGCGGGCCCGGAGGCCGGCACCGCGCCGCGGAACGACACGCCCACGCAATCGCCCCCGGAGCCGCGCGCGCTCGACGAAGACGCGCGGCACGTCGGCTGGCGCGCCACCGTGGCCACCTTGCTGGCCGTCGTGCGGCCCTGGCGCGGGACGCTCGTCACCACCATCGTGCTTGGCGTTGCCCGCGTGGCGGCGTATATCGGCGTCGGTGTGCTGAGCGCCTTGGTCGTGGCCGCCGTGCGCGACGGCCGGGATGCCGGCGCCCTGATCGTCGCGCTGTTGATCGCCGCGCCGTTGGCCGCGCTGTTCCACTGGCTGGAGTCCTGGCTCGCCCATGCCATGGCCTATCGCCTGCTGGGCGACATGCGCGTGAACCTTTACGACAAGCTGGAACGGCTCGCACCCGCGTATCTGCTGCGGCGCCGCTCCGGCGACCTGGTCGCGCTGGCCACCCAGGACGTGGAGATGATCGAGTACTTCTATGCGCACACCATCGCCCCGGCCATCGTCGCGCTGCTGGTTCCCTTGACCGTGCTGGGTTTCCTGTTCGCCTTCAGCTGGCCCGTGGCCGTCACGCTGCTGCCCTTCCTGGCCTACGCCCTGTTCGCCCCCGTGCGCGGGCGCCGCCACGTGGATGCACTGGGCGACAAGGCCCGCGCCGCGCTGGGTGAAATGAGCGCGCATGCCACCGACACCATCCAGGGCCTGGGCGAGCTGACGGCGTTCCAGGCCACCGCGCGGCGGCGGGCGGAATTCCTGGCGCTGGCCGAACGCTATGGCCGGCGCCGTCTGGACATCCTGCGCGATCTCTCGGGGCAAGCCGCGCGCTTCGAGGTCGCGATGGGCCTGGGCGGCCTTGCGGTCGCCGTCGTCGGCGCGATGCAGGTGGCGGCCGGCACGCTGGACGCCGGCATGCTGCCGCTGTTGATCCTGATATCGCTGGCCACTTTCCTGCCGGTGTCCGAGATCTCACAGGTCAGCCGCCAGCTGGCGGACACCATCGCCGCGTCACGCCGGCTGCACGTCGTCAACCATGAGCCCGAGCCGGTGCGCGACGGTCCGCGTCCCGCGCCCCGCGCCGCCGCGGGCCTGTCGCTGGAATTCGATCGCGTCAGCTTCGCCTATCCCGGCATGCGGGAGTACACCTTGAAGGACCTGGGCTTCAACGTGCCGGCGGGCGCCATGGCGGCCATCGTCGGCCCATCCGGCGCCGGCAAGAGCACCGTCGCCAGCCTGCTGCTGCGTTTCTGGGATCCCGTTCAAGGGACGATACGCGTGGGCGGCGTCGACGTGCGCGAATTGGAACTGGACGGTTTGCGCGAGTGCGTGGCGCTGGTGACCCAGGACACCTATCTGTTCAACGACACGCTGGAAGCGAATATCCGGCTCGCGCGGCCGGACGCCAGCGATGACGACCTGCGTACGGCGCTGGAACAGGCTGCCCTGGCCGACTTCGTGCGCGCCTTGCCCGACGGCCTGGCGACCAGGGTGGGCGAACGCGGCATGCAATTGTCGGGCGGCCAGCGCCAGCGGATATCGATCGCGCGGGCTTTCCTGAAAAATGCGCCGGTGCTGATCCTCGACGAGGCGACCTCGCATCTGGATACCCTGTCGGAGCTGGGCATACGGCATTCGCTGCAACTGCTGATGCAGCATCGCACGACCCTGGTCATCGCCCATCGCCTGTCCACCATCCGCGAAGCCGACCTGATCCTGGTATTGCAGGAAGGCCGGCTGGCCCAGGCCGGCACGCATGAAGCGTTGCTGGCGCGGGAGGGCTTCTACGCGCGCGCCAGCGCGCATTGAGGCCGCCGCTACGCTTGCGCCGCGGTCTGCCAGGACGTGGCGATCTGCCCGGTCCGATGGCGCGACCGGCCCGAGCTCAGGTAGTTCGCGATCGAATCCTGCGTGACCTCGCCGACGTAGCCCTCGTCCGCGTCGATCACGGGCATCCAGGATGAGTTGTATTGGTACATGCGCGACAGCACCACCCGCAGATTGTCGTCCGGCGCGACCGAAGCCGAGAACGCGCGCAGGTGCTGGCCGCAATTACCCTGGCCGCCGCGCGCGACGCGGCGCTGCACGAAGCCCAGCGCGCGATTGTCGGGACCGACGATGGTCAGATGCCCATTGTCGTTTTCTTCCATGTCGCGGTAGGCCTGGGCCAGCGGCGTCTCGGCGTGCGCGGTGCCGGGCTGCGTGGCGGCGTCGCCCGCCTTGACCAGCAGCAGGCGCTTGAGCGTGGCGTCCTGGCCGACGAAAGCGCCAACGAATTCATCCCGCGGGTGCGCCAGCAGGGTATCGGGATGGTCGTACTGCACCAGCCTGCCGCGCCGGAAGACCGCGATTTTGTCGCCCAGCTTGATCGCCTCGTCGATGTCGTGGCTGACCATGATCACCGTCTTTTTCAACGCGCGCTGCATCTGGAAAAATTCGTTCTGGATGGATTCGCGATTGATCGGGTCCACCGCGCCGAACGGCTCGTCCATCAGCATCACCGGCGGATCGGCGGCCAGGGCGCGGATCACGCCGATGCGCTGCTGCTGGCCGCCGGACAACTCGCGGGGATAGCGCTTCATGTAGATCTTCGGGTCCAGCGCGACCATGGACATCAATTCCGCCGCGCGTTCGCGGCAGCGTTTCCGGTCCCAGCCCAGCAAGCGGGGGACGATGGTGATGTTCTCTTCTATCGTCATGTTGGGGAACAGGCCGATCTGCTGGATGACGTAGCCGATGTGGCGGCGCAGCTCGACCTCGTCCATCGCCATGGTGTCGTGGCCGTCGACCAGCACGCGGCCGGACGACGGCGCGATCAGGCGGTTGATCATCTTCAGCGTGGTGGTCTTGCCGCAGCCGGATGGGCCCAGGAACACGCAGAACTCGCCTTCCTCGACGTTAAGACTGACGGCGTCCACCGCATTGAACGGCTTGCCGTCTTTCTGGATGAAAGTCTTGGTCAGTTTGTCCAGTTCGATCATGGCTTTTGTACCCCCTTCGAAGTCAGCAGTCGCTGCAAGGCTTGCAGCGCCAAATCGGCGGCGATGGCCAGCAGGCTGACCAGCACGGCGCCCACCAGCAGTTTCATCATGTTGCTCTGGCCGATGGCACGCAGGATCAGCGTGCCCAGCCCGCCCGCGCCAATGACCGCGGCGATGGTCATGACGCCGATGTTCATGACCACCGCGGTACGCACGCCGCCCAGGATGACCGGTACCGCGAGCGGAAGATCCACCAGCCGCAGCCGCTGCCAGAACGTCATGCCGATGCCGATGCCGGCTTCCTTGATCCCGGGGCTGACGTTGTGCAGCGCCAGGTAGGTGTTGCGCATGATGGGCAATAGCGAATACAGGAACACGGCGATGACGGCCGGCACCGCGCCGATGCCGGCGCCGAATCTCGACAGCAGCGGGATCATCAGGCCGAAGAGGGCGATGGAAGGCAGCGTCAGCACGACGGTCGCGATGCCCAGCAGCGGCGCGGCCAGCCATTCGTGGCGGCTGACCAGGATGCCGGCCGGCACGCCGACCAGGATGGCGCATCCGACGGCGCTACCGACCAGGTAGATATGCTGCAGTGTCAGCGCGAGCAGATCCGTCCAGTTGGCCGACAGGTAGTCGTAAAGAGTCATGGCGTCTCCTTCAGGGCAGCCTGTGGGTGCGCAGGAAATCCGCCGCCACGTCGTGCACGGAGCGGCCGTCGATATCCACCTGCTTGTTCATGTCCAGCATGGCGTCGTTGTCCAGCGCCGCCGACAAGGCATTCAACTGGCCGGCCAGCGCGGGGTTGCGATCGAGCACCTCGCGCCGTACCACCGGCGTTGCGTTGTAGTTGGGGAAATAGTGCCTGTCGTCTTCCAGCGGGACGATATTGAAACCGCGCACGCGGCCGTCGGTCGTGTAGATCAGCCCGACCGTGACCTGGTTGTTATGCAGGGCCGTATAGACCAGGCCGGGGTCCATCTGTTTGATGTCCGCGCGATCGAATTGCATGCCATAGGCGGCGCCCAGTGGACGCAGGCCGTCCGGGCGGTTGGCGAATTCGGCGTCCATCGCGAAGACATGCTTGCCATGCGGTTCGGCGCGCAGTTTCGCGAACAATTGCGAGATGGTCCGGACCTGCCATTCCTGCGCGACCTGGCGCGGCACGCCCAGGGCGTAGGTGTTGTTCAGGCGCGAGGCATCCAGCCACGCCAGGCCATTCCGGGCGTCGAGCTGCCGGACTTTTTCGTAGAGCGCGGGGGCGTCGAGCTTTACGGCATCCGGGATCTTCAGATAGACCAGCGCGGCGGTGCCGGTGTATTCCCAAACGATGTCCAACTGGCCATTCTGCTGGGCGCTGCGCATCAGGGTGCTGCCCAGGCCCGCGCGGACATCGATGCCATAGCCCTTGGTACGGAGATATTCGGCCGTGATTTCGGCCAGGACGTATTGCTCGGTGAAATTCTTGGCGCCGACCCGCAGGGTGTTCGCGGCGCGCGCGGCCCCCGGCGCCAGGATGGCGCACGCCAGGGCAAGCAACAGGGCGCGCATCGGCGCGCGTGGCAGGCGGCATGTCCTGCGGAGGAATCGCTGCATCGTACGAGGTTCTCCTTTTCCGCCATCGGGCGGCAAGACGGGGTCGGCCCACGCCGGTCAAGGCGAAGCGTCCGACGAAAGCGTTACGCGGGGCCGGGGCCCGTGCGTTGGGGGATGTCGTTCAGGCGGGCTTGGCGCGCCAGGCCAGCGCATACCGGCTGGCGGCCGCGACGATGCCGTCCAGGGCCAGCGCGAGCGCCGTCGTGGCGGCGGCGCCAAGCAGCATCTGCGGGGTGTTGTCCAGGTAGATGCCGGGGAAGATCAGGGTGCCGAGGCTGTCGGCGCCAATCAGGTAGGCCAGCGGTGCCGTGCCGACGTTGATGGCCAGCGCGGTGCGAATGCCGCCCACGATGATGGGCAGCGCGTTGGGCAGCTCGACACGCAGCAGCGCCTGCCATGGCGTCATGCCGATGCCGCGCGCGGCCTCCAGCATGGCGGCCGGGACGTTCTTCACGCCTTCATAGGTATTGCGCACGATGGGCAGCAGCGACGCCAGGAACAACGCGGTGACGGCTGGCGGTTCGCCGATTCCGAATACCCCCAGGGCGATGGCCAGCACCGCCAGCGAGGGAATGGTGTTGCCCACATTGAAGACCTGCATCAGGCGCTCGGCGTAGCGGGCGGCGCGGCGCCGGCTCAGCAGCACGCCGGCGGGGACGCCGACCGCCAGGGCCAGGGCCATCGAATAGCCCACCAGGATCAGATGCCGTCCGGCGTAGTAGCGCAGGTCGCCGCTGTACTGGCGCCATGCCTGCGCGCCGATGGCGTGCGCGAGCAGCAGAACCGCAATCGCGATGACGGTGAGCGTGGCGGCGTACTTTGCCAGCCGGATGTTCATGCCTGGGCCTCCGTGCAGGTTCTTGGGCGCGACATGGCAATGCCGGGCCCTGCATGCGCGGCGGATGCGGCCATGCATGCGATCGGTCGGAACCGAAGGAACGTTCAGGGGAATGGATCGGCTTGGATCTATCCCGGCGATCACGCAGCGTGATCGCCGTGGCGGCATCGGGGCGCGGCCCATCGATGCATCGCCGGTGGCGGCCACCGAAGCGAACGCCGCGGAAAGGCCACCATTGAACGCGTGGAATCGTTTTTTGCTGCCGACCCTCGTTTGCTAGAAACCTTCGAAAAATCGTGCGAAAAATTTTCGAAAGATCTTCGGAAAATCAGCAACTGGCGCATCGGCAAAGACCGAAAGTATACAGGCTTTTGATGCCTGCGTCCAGGGCGGCTCTGCACGAAGACATCAGTATCGTCGAAATTGACTGCTGCGCGGCGGGAAATCGCCGACGTTGCATGTGGCGGCCTGTGCCGCCCCATCGCCTTCGCGCCGGCTCAGTCCAGCTTGTTCCGCAGTGCCGCGGCCGCGGGTTCCGCGGCGATCAGGATCAGCTTGAGCGTGGCCCGGGTGGCACCGACGAACAGTTTGCGCACGGCCTGTTCGTCCAGCGTGTCGAAATCGATCTCGGCGAAGACGACCGCGGGCACGGATTGACCTTTGAAACGGTAGACGGATTCGGCCAGGACTTCGCCCGCGGAATATTCGGGCTGGCCGAAAAGATCGTATCGGCCGGTGAAGCGGCGCAGCGTATGCGGACCCAGCCTGTCCTTGCGCAGGACCTGCGAGGTCTTGTGGCCGTGGTAGCTGAGCAGCGCCACGTCTTCCTGGCGAAAGCCGTCCGAATAGCATTTGCGTATGCCTTGCTTGACGGCGCGCGCGAGGCTCTCTTCGTCGTGATAAGAGAGGACTTCCACGTCGGCGTCCAGCACCGGCGCCTGCGCGTCGATGCGCGTGTCGTCGGGCAGGATGGTGTGCAGGAAGTCGACCACCGGCCGCGGGCTGCGGAAATTGCTTTGCGCGCGCAAGCGCACCCAGCCGGGCAGCTCCGGCGGCGTATTGCCGTACAGGTTCTGCAGCGGATCCTCCAGCCACAAAACGCGCGCGGCGGGCCGCGCCAGGCGCAGCACCATGTCGCGCCAATACGTGTCGAAATCCTGGCCCTCGTCGACGATCACGGTATCGAACAGGAAGTCTTCGGGCACCGGCTGCGCCGCGGCTTCATCGACCAGCCGGGCGAAGGCATCCGGCTGGGAGAAATCCGGCTTGCGGCCCGCCGCGCGCAGCAGGCGGTCGCAAAGCATATGGAAGGAGCAGATCAGGCCGCCCGATGGCGCGATGCGGTTGAAGTGGTCGGCCAGCGGCCGATTGAAGCAGACGTACAGCGGACGCTTGCCCTGTTCGACCGCGTCGCGGTATTCGGCCAGCGCCAGCTGGGTCTTGCCCGAACCGGCCGTGCCCGTGACGCGCAGGCGATAGGGGTCGATATCCAGCTGGCGCGCCCAATGCGCCAGGCCGCCGGCAAGCCGGGTGACCAGCGTGCGCGTCTGGCCGATGAGGGCACTGACGTCGACTTCCAGGCGGATGATGTCGCGCAGGAAGCGATCGACGCGCGCGGCGAGGGGCGAGGCCGTGCCGGGCGGCAGGATCTCCTGGACGATGGCGCACAGGCGATCGCGCCGGCCGGCGTCGACGATGCGTTCGGGGACCAGCCCGGCCGTCGTGGGCGCGACCACGCGATGATCGGGGCAGTGCAGCAGATAGTCCAGATGGATATCGGCACCGTCCAGGCTGCGCGCCAGCTTGGCCCGCAGGCTTTCGGCGGTGCGCGCCATCTGTACCGAAATCAGCCGCGCCTTGCCTTCGTGGCGCTTGGCCAGGCCATCCGGAGTTTCGTCCAGCGCGCCGGTTTTCTGTTCGATGACCAGCAGGTCGCCCGCGCGGTTGGCGATGACGAAGTCGATCTCGCCGTAGATCGCGTGGCGTCCCTCGACATTGGTCCAGTGCACGGCGTGGTAGACCGTATAGTCGTCCGGCAGACCGGCCTTCAGGCGTGCCAGGGTATCCAGCTCGCGTTGTGCCGGGCCGCTGCGCGACTGGCGTTCCCAGCCGTCCGGAATGATGTGCGCCACGTCTGCTCCACTTGCGTTTGACTGACTGCCGGGAGAATACCGCAGGCCGGCTTGACCGCACGCCGGGTGTGGGTTTGGGCCGGTGCGCGTCCGGCGGGTGCTATACGAATGCATGGGCCACGCGCGCCCCCCGCGGGGTTGCGGCGCGTGGCATTGTTTATCCGAATACCGGTCGTCAACATGACCGACCCTTACGTGGAGCTGTTAATGAGCGATTCATCCGCATACGTGCCGCCGAAAGTCTGGACCTGGAACAAGGCCAATGGCGGCCATTTCGCCAGCATCAACCGCCCGGTCTCCGGACCGACGCACGAAAAGGAACTGCCCGTCGGCCGCCACCCCTTGCAGCTGTACTCGCTGGCCACGCCGAACGGCCAGAAAGTGACCATCATGCTGGAGGAGCTGCTGGCGCTGGGCCATCGCGGGGCCGAGTACGACGCGTGGCTGATCCGCATCGGCGATGGCGACCAGTTCGGCAGCGGCTTCGTGCAGGTGAATCCCAATTCCAAGATTCCGGCGCTGATGGACCGCAGCGGTCCGCGGCCCATCCGCGTCTTCGAGTCCGGCGCGATCCTGCTGTACCTGGCCGAAAAGTTCGGCGCCTTGCTGCCCGCCGATCCGGCCGGGCGTGCCGAGTGCCTGTCGTGGCTGTTCTGGCAGATGGGCAGCGCCCCCTACCTGGGCGGCGGTTTCGGCCACTTCTATGCCTACGCGCCCGTCAAGATCGAATACGCGATCGACCGCTTCGCCATGGAGGCCAAGCGGCAACTCGACGTGCTGGACAAGCGCCTGGCAGAGAGCGAATACATCGCGGGCGCCGACTACACCATTGCCGACATCGCCATCTGGCCGTGGTACGGCGCGCTGGCGAAGGGCCTGGTGTATGGCGCGGGCGAATTCCTGTCGGTGCAGGACTACAAGCATGTGCAGCGCTGGGCCGATGTCATCGGCGAGCGCGCGGCGGTGCGGCGGGGCAGGATGGTCAACCGGGTCAACGGCGACCCCGCCAGCCAGCTGCACGAGCGGCACGACGCCACGGACTTCGACACCCGCACGCAGGACAAGCTGCAGCCGGCCGGCGGCGCGCAGTCATGACCCAGGACGATTTGTCCGTGGTGGACGGCTGGCACGCGCATGTGTATTTCGACGCCGCCACCCGCGACGCCGCCCATGCGCTGCGCCAGCGCATCGTCGAGGTATTCGGCGACACCGTCGCCATGGGGCGCTTCCATGAGCGCCCGGTCGGGCCTCATCCCCGGTGGAGCTACCAACTGGCCTTCGCGCCGGTCGAACTCGCCCGCGTGGCGACGTGGCTGGCGCTGAACCACGACGGGCTGGATGTGTTCCTCCACCCCAATACCGGGGATGCCCTGGCCGACCATCGCGACAGGGCGATGTGGATCGGGCGCAGCCACGCGCTGAACCTGGGCGCGCTGGGCGGCTAGCGGCGCCGGCCCCGGGGGGGGCGTAACCCGCGGGCCCCCAGGGGTCGCGATGTCGGTCGCGCGGCCGGTGTACACTTGATAATGGTAACGATTACTATTTGCAGATGTGCACTGGCTGCCGCCGGTCCGGCGGGATCGGGCGGCCGACGAAAAAGGCTCGATCTTGGGTACCTCGGGATATTTCTTCCCCATCACCGTGGAAGCGCTCTACAGCGACCACCATTCCTGGTTGAAGGGATGGTTGCACCGGCGCCTGGGCAACGCCGAACAGGCGGCGGACCTGGCGCACGACACCTTCATCCGCCTGCTGAGCAGCGACCGGGTGCCGCCGGCCATCGAAGAGCCGCGCGCCTTCCTGACCACGGTGGCCCAGCGCCTGGTCTCCAACCACTGGCGGCGGGAAAAGCTGGAGAAAGCCTACCTGGAGGCACTCGCCGCCGCGCCGGCGGCGACGGCGTGGTCGCCGGAGGCACGCGCCATCGTGCTGGAAACGCTGTTCGAGCTGGACAGGCTGCTGGACGGCCTGCCGGCTATCGTGCGCAGGGCCTTCCTGCTGTCGCAGCTGGACGGATACACGCATGGGCAGGTCGCCGAAGCGCTGGGCATTTCGATCGCGACGGTCAAGCGCCATATCGTCAAGGCCCTGCAACGCTGCTACTTCGCCGACCTGTCCTTTACGGGTTGACGCCGCCTTGTCCGCCTCGCCCTGGTATCGCGATACTCCCGACGCCGCCGGCATTGCGCCGGAGGTAGCCGAGCGCGCCCTGGAATGGCTGGTCGAACTGCAAGGCGATGCCGTGTCCGCGGAAGTGCGGGCGCAATGGGATCGCTGGCGCCGCGCCCACCCGGATCACGAGCGGGCATGGCAACGCATCGAGGCCGTCAACGGCCGGCTGCGGCCGCTGGCGTCGGCACCGAACGCCGCTATCGCGCGGGCCTCGCTGGCGCCGCCGGCGGCGCCGGGGCGGCGGCGGGCCGTCAAGACGCTGGCGGCGCTGGCGTTCACCGGCGGTGCCGCGTGGGGCCTTCAGGAATATGCGCCCTGGCGTGTATGGACATCCGACTATCGCACCGCGGTGGGCGAACGCCGCGCGCTGGTCCTGGCCGACGGCACGCGGCTGGTGCTTAACACCGAAAGCGCCATCGACGTCCGGTACACCGCCGGCGAGCGGCGGATCCGCCTGATACGCGGGGAGATATTCATCGCCACCGCCGCCGATCCCGCACCGGTCGCGCGGCCCTTTCTGGTCGAAACCGCCGAGGGGACGGCGCAGGCGCTGGGCACGCAATACACCGCCCGGCGGCGCCACGGCGGCACCGAAATCGCCGTCTTCGCGGGCGCGGTACGCATCCGGCCCGCCGGCGACGGCCGCGCGATCGACATCCCGGCCGGCTACGCCGCCACCTACACGGCCAGCGCCATCGCGCCGCCGCGCCAGGTGGAAGCATCCAGCCTCGCCTGGAAAGACGGCTTCATCGTGGCGCGCGGCATGCGCCTGGACGACTTCGTCGCCGAATTGGGGCGGTATAGCGCCGAATCGCTGTCCTGCGATCCCGCCATCGCCGCGCTGCGCGTGTCCGGCTCTTTTCCGCTGCGCGATATCGACGAGGTCCTGCGCACCGTCGGCACGACGGTGGGCGCGCGGCTGGAAATCCGCACGCGGTTCTGGGGGCAGCGCCTGACACGGCTGGTGCCGGCCGCGGGGGGAGCCGGATGAGCCGTTTTCCTGTTTCGCGGGTCATGGAAGTGAGAACGCATCCTCACTCCAGACAAAAGGCCACACATGCATCAGGTCCGCGGACGCGAGCGTCCCTTCAAATTGCTAACCCGGCGTGCCGCGTTGACGTGCGCGGCCGCGCGTATCGCCCATGGCGCCATCGGCGCGATGGTTTTTCTTGCCGCGTCGCCCGCGGCGCAGGCACAGGCCGTCCAGGTCCGCGAGTACGACATTCCCGCGGGAACGCTGGAGGACGCGCTGAGCCGTTTCGGACGCGAGTCGGGGATCATGCTGTCGTTCAGGCCTGAGGTCACGGCAGGCCGGCGCAGCGACGGCCTGAAGGGCGCGTACACCATCCAGGGCGGCCTGGACGCCCTGTTGGCCAATACGGGCATCCACGCCGGGCGGCAGGGCAACGGCAGCTATGTCCTGAGCCCGCCGGCGAATACCGGCGCGCACGCGGTGCAACTGCCGACCGTCAGGGTCAGCACGGCAGCCGACAACGGTTTGCCGCCAGTCTATGCGGGCGGGCAGATCGCCACGGGCGGCAGCCTGGGCATCCTGGGCACGTCCAACGCCATGGACGTGCCTTTCAGCACCACCAACTACACTTCGGAGGCGATCGAGGACCTGCAGGCCAGGACGCTGGCCGACGTCGTGCAGAACGAATCGTCGGTGCGCATGCTGACCGCCAGCAACGGCTTCGGCGAAGACTTCCAGATCCGCGGCTTCACCGTGGCCAGTAACGATGTGGGCTTGAACGGCCTGTACGGCCTGGCGTCGGCCAGCCGCATGCCGGTGGCGATCATGGAGCGCGTGGAAGTCCTGAAGGGGCCGGGCACCTTGATGAACGGCATCAGCCCGAACGGCAGCATCGGCGGCGGCATCAATATCGTCACCAAGCGCGCCGGCGACGATCCGCTGACCCGCTTGACCACCACCTATCAAAGCAAGGGGCAACTGGGCGGCCAGTTCGACGTTGGCCGCCGCTTCGGCGAGGACAATGCCTGGGGCATCCGGGTGAACGGGGTCTATCGCGACGGCGCGACGCCCATCGACAACGGCAACCAGCAGCAAACCGTGGGCGCCATCGGCCTGGATTACCGCGGGACCAGGCTGCGCTGGTCGCTGGATGCCTACGACCAGCGCGAGGATACCGATAACTTCCGGCCGCAGGTCGGATTCCAGTCGTCCGTCACGTCCTTGCCGGACCCGCCGTCCGGGCATCGCAACTTCTATCCCGGCACCAGGTTGAAGCTGCAGGATTCCACTATCGCCACCCGCATGGAGTACGACGTGACGGATCGCGTCACCGTCTATGGCGCCGTCGGCTACCGCTACGGGTCGGCGGACCAGACCTTTCCCTCGGGGCCGGTGGACCAGCAAGGCAACTTCACGGTCACCAATGCCTACTACGATTCGTACAGCAAGACCACGACCGGCGACGTCGGCGTGCGGGTGCGGCTGGATACCTGGGGCATCGGCCATACCCTGACCTTGGGCGCCACGCGGCTGGACCAGGAAGCGGGCAATGCCTACGTGACCTCGGCGACCCGGGCCGCTTCGAACATTTACCATCCGGCGCCGCTGCCGCCGGTGACGGGCGACCGGCAATCGCCGGCCAAGGCATCGGAAACCGCGCTGACCAGCGTGGCACTGACCGATACGCTGTCGTTCGCGGACGGGCGGCTGTTGATCACGGCCGGTGTGCGCGAGCAGCGCGTGGTACTGGACAACTATTCCACCGCCACGGGCGCGCGGACCTCTTCCTATGACGAGAGCGCGGTCTCGCCGCTGGCGGGCATCGTCTTCAAGCCGCTGTCCAATGTGTCCGTGTACGGGAACTTCACCTCGGGACTGACGCGCGGCGGCATCGCGCCCGCCACGGCCGCCAACGCGGGCCAGGTGTTCGCGCCCTACAAGTCCAAGCAGTACGAGGCCGGCGTCAAGGTCGACTGGGGTAGCGTGATCACCACCGCATCGGTGTTCCAGATCGACCGCCCCAACGCGATGACCGACCCCGATACCAACATCTACAGTTTCGACGGCGAGCAACGCAACCGCGGGCTGGAACTGTCGGCCTATGGCGAGATGACGCGCGGGCTGCGCGTGATGGCCAGCACGACTTTCTACGATGCGACGCTGCAGCGCACCGCCGGCGGTGTGAACGACGGCAACGACGCCAATGGCGTGCCCGGCAACACCTTCAACCTGGGCGTCGATTGGGATACGCCGTGGATCCGCGGCCTGAGCCTGAATGCCCGCGTCATCCATACCGCGTCGACGTACTTCAACGCGGCCAACACCATCAAGGTGCCTGCCTGGACGCGCTACGACATCGGCGCGCGCTACGTGACCGACGTCATGGGCAAATCGGTGGTGTTCCGCGCCAACATCGAGAACCTGTTCAACAAGGACTACTGGCTGGTCAGCGGTACCTATGCGACGGTCGCCGCGCCGCGCACCCTGCTGCTGTCGGCGCAGATCGATTTCTAACGAATGAAAGGGAGGCAGCCATGGTCCGGATCGGACGCGTCGGACCGCTCGTGATACGCATCTTCGCCGCCGTGGCCGGCGGCTATGCCCTGGCCGCGCTGGCCAGCGTGGCGGCGCTGGCGCTGCCGATCAGCCGGCCGCAGGCGGTGCTGACCGGCATGCTGGCCAGCTTTGCCGTGTATGCGGGCGCGGTGATATGGGTGTTCGCCACGCATACGGGGCGGGGCATCCGCCAGTCCATGTCAGACCTGCATACCTGGGCCGGCCTGCTGGCAGGGTGGGTGCTGTACGCCATGTTCCTGACCGGCACGGTCAGCTATTTCAAGGACGAGATATCGCAGTGGATGCGGCCCGAGCTGTCGGAGCTGGCGCATCGGCCGGACGCGGCCGAGGTGGCGCAGCGCATCGCCGATGAGCTGGGCACCGTTGCCTCCGGCAGCACGCAGTGGAGCATGCAGCTGCCCACGGAACGCGGCAACGCCGTCGACGTATTCTGGCGCCTGCCGCAACAGGAGCCGGGCCGGCGCGCATTCCAGTCGGCCACCTTCGACCCTGCCACCGGACATCGCGTTGCCGCACGCGGCACGCTGGGCGGCGAGTTTTTCTACCGTTTCCACTTCCAGTTCCACTACATGCCGGCGCTGTGGGGCCGCTGGGTGGCGGGCCTGTGCGCGATGTTCATGCTGGTGGCCATTGTCAGCGGCGTGATCACGCACAAGAAGATCTTCGTCGATTTCTTCACCTTCAGAGGGGGCAAGGGCCAGCGATCGTGGCTGGACGCCCACAACGCGCTGTCGGTATTCGGCCTGCCTTTCCATTTGATGATCACCTATACCGGCCTGGTGACGCTGATGGCCATGTACATGCCATGGGGCCAGGACCTTGCATTGCAGACACCGGCACAGCGCCAGGAGCTGCGGTCCCAGATCAGCGCCTTCATACAGCCGGGCCAGCCCAGCGGGCAGAAGGCCGCGCTGGCGCCGCTGGGGCCGATGGTGCGCCAGGCGCAGGCGCGCTGGGGCCAGGACAACGTCGGCCGGGTCACCGTCACCTTGCCGGGCGACGCGGCCGCGCGCGTTGCCGTCACGCGCGGCGAATCCGGCCGTGTGTCCACCAGCCCGCAATATCTGCTGTTCGAGGGCGCCACGGGGAAACTGCTGGAAGCCCGGGATAGCGTGGGCGCCGCGGCCGAGGTACGGGGTGTGATGTTCGCCTTGCACAGGGGACGCTTCGGCGATCTGCAGATGCGCTGGCTCTATTTCATCGTCAGCCTGGCCGGTACGGCGATGGTGGGCACCGGGCTGGTCATGTGGACCGTCAAGCGCCGCCAGAAACTGGCCGATCCGCTGCGGCCTTATTTCGGCTTTGCTTTGGTGGAGCGCCTGAATATCGCCGCCATTGCCGGCCTGTCGGTGGCGATGGCGGCTTTCCTATGGGGCAACCGGCTGCTACCGATGGCGTTGACAGCCCGCGCCGGCACGGAGATCGATGTGTTCTTCCTGGCCTGGGCGGCGACGCTGCTGTACTCCCTGGCACGGCCGGCCCGGCGGGCATGGATCGAGCTGTTGTGGCTGGCGGCCGGCCTGTTGGCGCTACTGCCCGTGCTGAACGCGTTGACCACGCAACGGCCGCTGTGGCATAGCGTGGCGGCGGGGGATTGGGTCTACGCGGGGTTCGACCTGGTGATGTGGGTGTTCGCGATCCTGCATGCGGCGCTGGCATGGCGGACCATGCGCAAGAAGGACTCTGTGCCGGGCAATCGCCCGCCGCGCCGCGAGGCCGGGCGATGATCCATCTGTTGGTCCTGATGTGCTGCACCGCGGGCTTCACCGCGTTGGCGCTGGCGACGGAACGGCAGCAGGAAGCGGTGTTCGGCCGGCACTTGCCGGCGCGCGGCACGCGGGCCTTGCGCATGGCGGGATGGGGCGTGCTTGCCCTGGCATTGGGAATCGTCGTCGCCGGGCAGGGCTGGGGGTTGGGTCTGGTCAGCTATAGCGGCCACACCAGCGTGGCGGCCGGGCTGGTGTACCTGGGCTTGGCTGCGCGCGCCCGCCGGGGGAAAGACGTTCTTCCTGGTTCCAGGTAGGGCGGCGTCCTTCCGTCGGCCGTCATGGCGACGACCGATGCGTGGTTCGCCCGGGTGCGCGGGAAATGTCCGCCGAGGCTGACATTTCTCAAATGGAGTCTTCCAGGAACGGGGTATAGCGACATTGAGTGCCGCAATGGCCCGCATCGCATCGGAGGACCTCCGTGAAGCGCATCAAAATCTTTTACCTGGCCATCCTGCTGGTGTTGGTAGGGTTATGGCTGGCGGCCGACACGCTGGTGCCCACGCCGTTTACATACTTTTCGTTCCGCGCGGCTTTCATACAGTTCAGTGGAGTGCTCGGCATTGGCGCCATGAGCATCGCCATGATGCTGGCACTGCGGCCCAAATGGCTGGAGCCGCGCCTGAACGGGCTGGACAAGATCTATCGCCTGCACAAGTGGCTGGGCATCAGCGCGCTGGTGGTATCCATCCTGCACTGGTGGTGGGCCACGGGAACCAAGTGGATGGTGGGCTGGGGGTGGCTGGAAAGACCTGCACGCGGTCCGCGGCCGGTGGTAACGCACGGCGCGATTGAAGGATGGTCGCGCACCCAGCGTGGACTGGCTGAATCCCTGGGGGAATGGGCGTTCTACGTCGCCGTCGTCCTGATCGCGCTGGCACTGGTCAAGCGGTTCCCTTACCACCTGTTCGCCAAGACCCACAAATGGCTGGCGGCCGTCTATCTTGTCCTGGTTTACCACACGGTCGTGCTCGTCAAGGCGGACTATTGGACACAGCCGGTCGGGTGGGTGCTGGCGGCATTGTTGGTGGGCGGCTGCGCGGCGGCACTGCTGGCCCTGGCCGGCAGGATAGGCGCCAACCGCCAGGTCGCAGGCACTATTGTCGGGCTGATCGAATATCCGGCGCTGCGCGTGCTGGAAACCACCGTCATGTTGCAGAACGGCTGGCGTGGCCACGTCGCGGGCCAGTTCGCCTTCGTCACTTCGGACAAGCGCGAAGGCGCCCACCCTTACACCATCGCTTCTGCCTGGAACCCCAGCGACCGCAAGCTCGTCTTTATCACCAAGGCGCTCGGCGACTATACCGGCCAGTTGCGGCATCGGCTCCGTGTCGGCATGTCCGTAACGGTGGAAGGCCCTTACGGCTGTTTCGATTTCGACGATGCGCAGCCGCGCCAGATCTGGGTAGGCGCCGGCATCGGCATTACGCCCTTTGTCGCCCGGCTAAAGCAACGGGCCGCCGTGCCGGACTCGAAAACGATCGATCTGTTCCACACGACCGCGGATTTCGAGCAGGCGGCGATCGACCGCCTTGCCTCCGACGCCGCCGCCGCTGGTGTCCACCTGCACCTGCTGGTGGATGGGAAGGACGGACGCCTGAATGGCGAGCGAATCCGGAACAGTGTCCCAGAATGGCGGACCGCCAGCTTCTGGTTCTGCGGCCCGCCGGCGTTCGGCAAGGCGTTGCGCCAGGATTTCATTGCCCATGGTCTGCCGGCCGAACGGTTTCACCAGGAGCTCTTTCAAATGCGTTGAGGGCAATCCGGCGGCCCGGACGACGATGAGGGTACCAAATGACACATTCATACTGTATGCTTCGGAATCTTTCCTAATTGGGCTACCCACCATGGACAGTTCCTCGATCGAAGCCACCGTTGGCGCCGCCGTCGGCCTGCAGCAGGCCAACGCGATGCAGGAAGCGCAGAACGTGTTGCTGCGCAAGACCCTGGACAGCCAGTCGCAGACCATCCTTAGCCTGATCGGTTCGGTGGCGCCCCAGCTGTCGAGCTACGGCATGGTGGGCACGCAGCTGCACGTCACCGCGTAAAGCCCAGAAAAAACCGGGGCCCGGCATGCGCATGCCGGGCCCCGTGTCGTCTGGCGGCGCTTAGCGCTTGACCGTCAGCGCGTCGACCAGCGTGCCGATGTCGTCGAGGTTTTCGATATTCATCATGGTGTCGACCACGCGGTCGACCTGCTGCCGCGCGATGCGGCGCGACGCCAGTTTGACGAACTTCTCGATGACATCGTCGGCCGACGCAAAGGAATGCTCGCTGCCGCGCGGCGCCTCGACGGTTTCTTCCATCCGCGTGCCGTCCTTCAGCTTGAGCTTCACATTGACCATGTGGCGATAGACCGCGCCCCGCGCGGTAATGGCGGGGTCTTCGACCACCTTTACCTTCTGGGAAACGCGGATGCGGTCCGGGTTGGTGACGTCCGCTTCCGTGAACTGATCGACGAAAACGTCGCCGTCCAGCAGCAGCGTGGCCACGCAGTAAGGCAGGTTCAATTGCGCGGAGGTCAGGCCCTGCGGCACATACTTCCAGCCGACATGGTCGACGGTCACGCGCGATCCTTCCACGACGATTTCCTCGACGTCGTCGGCGCCGAAGGGCTTGCGCGCGCGCATGGTGCGCAGCGCATCCAGCGTCGTATGGTTGCTGCCCACGCAGGAATAGAACTTCAGCGCGATGCGCATGACCTCGAACTGCGTGCCCAGGCCGGCGGTCAGCTTGGTCAGGTCGAAGCGGTCCGTGGAGCGCGACAGGGTGCTGCAAAAGCCGCCGTAGGGGTTCTCGAATACGTCGACGATGCCGGTAAAGCCGCGCGCGGCCAGCAGGGCGCCATACAGGCCGCTTTGCGAAGCGCGGCCGGCGTGCATGCGCTTGACCATGGCGCCGAACTGCGCGGCCATCAGGCCCGACGACTGCGTGCCGGCGATGCCCAGCGCGTGGACCGCCTGTTCGGCGGACAGGCCGAGCGCGGCCGCCGCGCCGGCCGCGGCGGAGAACACGCCGACCGTCGCGCCGGAATGCCAGCCTTGCGCGATATGTTCCGGGCCCATGCACATGCCCACGCGCGGACCGATTTCATAACCGGCCACGCAGGCCCGCAGGAAATCACGGCCGCTCATTCCGGGGCGGCTGCCTGCCGCCGCCAGCACCGCCGGCAGCGTGACCGCGCCGACGTGCAGCACGCCCACGCGATGCACGTCGTCGATTTCGAAACCCTGCACCAGCGTGCCGTTGACCAGCGCCGCATGCGGCGACGACAGGCGCTTGTCGGTGCCCCAGACCGGCGTGGTGGTGGTGTGGTCTTCCGCCAAAAGCGTTTCCAGCAGAATCTTGCTCCAGGGCAGCTCGGCGCCGAAGATCGCGCAGCCAAAGGAGTCCAGGATCAGCAACTTGATGCGTTCCCGTACGTGGTCCGGGATGTCCTCGTACTTCAACGTGGCGATGAACTCCGCGATGCCTCGCGTATAGGGATTCTGGACTTCGTCGGTGGCTGGCGCGTGGCCCATGGCTGTCTCCGGGATAGGCTGCCTGAGTAATCTGGCGATTGGCGTTGATCCGGCAAGTATCAGGCGGGCGCGGGCGCATTGTGAATTGCCTATTGCACCGTTATTATTGCGTGAAGTGGAATAATTCGTGGCGCGGCGTTGTCCGGTCTTTTTTTGCCTTACGCCGCATGCCGCCCCAGGCGCCGGGGCCATGCCCTGCCATCTGCCGACGCTGTCCTCCCATGCCCTTATGGCTTCCTTGAACGCGATCGATCTCGAAGGCTTGCGCGGCTTCGTCGCGGTGGCCCGGCATGCCAGTTTCCAACTGGCAACCGGCGAGCTCAATATTTCGGCGCCAGCGCTGACGCGGCGCATTCAACGCCTGGAAACGGCCATCGGCGCGCCCCTGTTCGAACGGACGACGCGGCGCGTGCAATTGACCCCCATCGGCGAACTGCTGCTGCCGCGCGCGCGCGGCATCCTGGATGACCTGGAGCAGGCGCTGTCGGCGATCGACGACAGGCTGGCCAGCCGCAGCGGCCAGCTCAGCCTGGCCTGCATTCCGACCGCCACCCGGCTTCTGCTGCCGCATATCCTGCGCTCTTTCCACGAGCAGCGGCCGCAAACCCGCATCCGTATCGTCGAAGCCAACGTCGCCGGCGTGATGTCCGCCGTGCTGGACGGTTCCGTGGATTTCGGCGTGACGCTGCAAACGCGGACCGCCGAAGGGCTGGCCTTCGATGCCTTGCTGACCGAGCCCTTCCTGCTGGCGTGCCCCGCCGATCATCCCCTGGCCGAACGCGGCCCTGTCAGCTGGAACGACTTGAAGCCCTATCGTTTGATCGTGTCGGAGCCGGGCAGCGGCAACCGCGCGGTGCTGGAACAGGCCTTGCGCAAGTGGCGGTGGCAGCGCGACCACCTGGTGGAAATCGATCACCTGACCAGCGCGCTGGGCCTGGTCGAGGCCGGCCTGGGAATATCCGTGGTGCCGTTGTCTGCACTGCCGGATTCCCCCGATGCCAGACTGGCGATACGCGCCCTGACCGGCCCGGAAGTCAGGCGTACCCTGGGCTTGCTCCGGCGCCGCGCGATACCGCTGGGCCCGGTGGCGCAGCAGTTCAGGCGTACCGTGCGGCAATTGGCGCCCGTGCTGGAGACCCAGACGCGGGAACGCGGCGCGCGATTCCTGACCGTCTAATGCATAACCGATGGTACCGACACGATGTCCGACTCAGTAAACGTCATACCTTCCAGTGGATCGGCCCCGTTGGAAGCCGCCCGCATGCGCGCCGCGACTCGTGCGGTGATGGCGCAGTTCTTCGTCAATGGCGCCGCCTTCGCCGCCTGGGGCGTGCAGATTCCGGATATCAAGTCGCGATTCGCGCTCTCGGATTTCGTGTTGTCGTTCGCCATGCTGGTCGTCGCGGGCGGCGCCATCATCGCGATGGGGCCGATCGGCCGCTGGGCCACGCGCATCGGTAGCGCGCGGGCGCTGACGATCAGCGGCATCGTTTACGCGGTGACGACCGCCCTGGTGCCGTTGATGCCCGACTACGCCGCATTGCTGGGACTGTTGCTGGTGTTCGGGATGGCGATGGCCGGCTTCGACGTGACCATGAACGTGCAGGCGGCCGGCGTGGAAACGCGTGGCGGCCAACCCATCATGTCCACCCTGCACGGCATGTTCAGCGTCGGCGGCATGGTGGGCGCTGGCCTGGGTGGCCTGGCCGCGCTGGCGGCCTTGCCGCACTGGATGTATCCCTGCGGCATCGCCGTGATGGCGCTGGCGGCGATCGCCATCGGCACGCCGCGGCTGCTCGACGACGCGCCCACGCACGAGGACGCGGCGGCGGCGGGACGCCGCCGCGTTCCGGCAGCGCTATGGGTGCTGGGCTTTTTCGCCTTCCTGGGCTTGATCTGCGAAGGCGCGATGTACGACTGGGCCAGCGTTTATCTGCGCGATGTCGCCCACGCCGCGCCGCAACTGGCCAGCTACGGCTATGCGGCGTTTTCCACGGGCATGGCCTGCGGACGCTTCGCCGCCGATCCGCTGCGGCGTCACATCGGCGATAGCCGCACGCTGGCAATCAGCGCGTGGATGGGCTTTGCCGGCATCGCGCTCGCCGTATGCCTGCCGCAACCCGCCTGGACGTTGGCCGGCCTGCTGCTGATGGGCCTGGGCGTGGCGAACCTGATGCCGTTCTTCTTCCTGGCCGGCGCGCGGCTGCCCGGCCTGAGCCCGGCGCAAGGCGTCGCCGCGATCGCGCGATGGGCCTATACCGGCATGCTGCTGGGGCCGGCGATCATCGGCGGCATTACGCACCATTCCACCCTGCGCGTGGCGCTGGCGGTGGTCGCGGCCATCATGGGCCTGATCGCCGCCGTGGGTATCCGGCAGGTAAGTCGTATCGGGCGTTAGGCCAGTCAATCGCGCAGGACGCGAAGGGATGGCCATCGCTCAAGCCATTTCTTTTCCCGCAAGCGTATGTCGAATGCGGCCGCGCCGTCGCGTCGCGCCCAGGGTGTTGGCCTTACGATACCTGCGAACAGCTCGCTCAAGCCGAACGGCGCCAGGAACTCGAACTCGTGGGATTGCGCATAGCGCACCGCAACCGCGGTCGCGGTCTCTGGCCAGAATTCCATCGCATGTGCGCAGGATAGATAGCGATCGTGGCCATTGCGTATGTGCATGCGTGCCTGGTTCTTCACGGACCATGCAATATCCGGATTCATGACGCGCAGCGCGTCTTGGATGCCCGAATCAAACTCCGCGGATGCCCGCTCCGGATCGAACCAGATGACATCGACATCGGCCGGGTAGTGGTGTGCCGTACGTTGCTCACGCTCGTTCCATATCGCGTTGCGGACGAATCCCGCACCAATCCAGCAGTCCGGAAGATTCAGCGCACGCACGCAAAGCAGCACCTCGCGCCGCCTCGGGTCATTCAGCAGAATGGTTTTCAGTCGATCGGCGTAGACGTCGTCGGAACGGCCTGTTGGCGTCATGGCTGGTAGCGATAAACCCGCGTTTCGCGAATCGAGAAACCGGCTTTCTCGTACAGTTTGTGGGCTGCGATGCGTGTAGGGTTCGATGTGAGGTCCACCGTGCGCGCTTGCACCCGACCGGCATGGTCAAGCGCAGCCTGTACCAATGCGCGTCCGGCTCCCGTCCCACGCGTCATCTGGTCAACCACGACATCTTCGATCCATGCGCGCAGACCTGTGGGTATGCGCATGAGAACGAGGGTTAGGGTGCCGACGATTTGTCCGGATGAACCGCTTCTGGCAATGAAAACCGTATTCGAGGGAGACGAGACAATCCGATCCAGTGGCTCCAAGGTCAATGGCGGCGCCGATCGAGACAACTGAGGCAAAAGCCTGGCGAATGCTTCCACTATTTCAGGGGTGTCGTTGGAGACCACTTCCACCTTGGTGTTGATTCCGTCCATGGGGCGCTCGTGGAGTAAACGGGACAAGTTCCTGTGAATAGTAGCCGTGCAACCCCTTATCGAACCGGGTCTCCCCCGCCCCATGCCGGCCGATCGGCCATTACGCACTTTTACAAATGCCGGCGACGGGATTTCCCGCTTCAGTCCGTTCAACGGGAAACAGGGCGATTTGCCCTGGACTCGAAGCTCTGGGAGCCCGACATGAAACCTGCAGTTCCCCTGAAGGCGCTTATCGCGACCGTGGCGTTCGCGGCAGCGGCGCCCGCGTTCGCCCAGCTGGTCATCGTGGAGCCCACGGCCCCGCCGCCGCCGCCACGGGTGGAAGTGGTCCCCGCGCCGCGCGCCGGCTATGTCTGGGACGGCGGGCATTGGCGCTGGGACCATGGGCGCTACGTGTGGATGGCCGGCCATTGGCGGCCCGTGCGCGTGGGACACCATTGGGTGCCCGGCCATTGGGCAGCGCGCGGGCCCAATTGGCATTGGATCCCCGGCCATTGGGCCTAGGCCGCGCCGCATCGTCACTGCTTCAATCGCGCGATACCCGCGCCGGATTCCGAACCTGGAGATTCCAAAATGATCAAAACCCTCGCTATCCTGCTGGTGGCCGCCGCCACGTTGAGCGGTTGCGTCGTGGTGCCGGCACGGCCGGTCCACGTCCGGCCGGTGTACGTTTATTGACGACTCTTATCACGGTACAAACCGCACTTTGAGCGAACGCGACCCCGATGCCGGCCTGGTTGCCCGGGTCGGCAGGCAAGACCCGTCGGCCGTGCGCGAGCTCGTCGCCCGCAAGCTGCCGCGCCTGCTGGCGCTCGCGACGCGCATGCTGGGCGACCGCATGGAAGCCGAGGACGTCGCGCAGGAAGCGTTCGTGCGGATATGGAAGCAGGCGCCGCGCTGGAAGGAAGGCGAGGCGCGATTCGACACCTGGCTGCATCGCGTGGCCATGAATCTTTGCTATGACCGGCTGCGCGCCCGCCGCGAGGAGCCGGTCGACGAATGGCCGGATCATCCCGACCCCGGGCCGGGGCCGGATGCGATGGTGGAGACCAGGACGCGCGATATGCAGGTCCAGGCCGCGCTGGCGGCGCTGGCCCCGCGGCAGCGCGAGGCGCTGGTCCTGACTTACTACCAGGAGCTGTCGAACATCGAGGCCGCCGCGGTGATGGACATCACCGTGGACGCGCTGGAAAGCCTGCTGGCGCGGGCACGGCGCGGCTTGCGGGAAAGACTGGCCGCTGGCGATATTGGGAAGACACGTCATGACACCTGAAAGATTTCGCACCATCGTGGATGCCTATGGCGCCGACGTCCGCCGGTGGCCCGAGGCGGAGCGCGCGGCGGCGCAGGCATGGGCGTCGGCGCATCGGATCCAGGCCGATCGGATATTGGCGCAGGCAGCCCCGCTGGATGCGTGGCTGGACAGCCACGCCGTCGCGCCGCCCGCGCGGGCCATGTTCGACCGCATCGTGGCGGGTGCGCCGGCGCGCCATCCGTTCTGGCGGCGCAGCCGGGTCTGGTGGTCCAGCGCGGTGTTCGCCGGTGTCGGCGCCGCGGGCGCGTTCGCCGGCGCCTGCGCGGTGTCCTTGTCCATGATGGTCGCGGCGGCGCCGCCGCCGCACCATGACGCGCCCTGGCTGGAGACGGGTTTCGGCAGCCCGGTGGCCGATTGGAGCGAAGAATGAACGGGCGCGGCTGGAAGTTCTTCCTGGTCGGATCCCTGATCCTGAACGCTTTCCTGGTGGGCGGCATCGCGGGCGGTGCCTATCAGTGGTTCGCGACGCAGCGCGTGCAGGAAGCCGCGCCCGCGGCGCGGGTCGCGCTGCGTTTCGCGGCGGATCGGCTTTCCCCCGAACGCCAACGGCAGTTCCTGGATGCGATCAGGGAGGCGCGGCGGCAGGGCCGTGACTACGCGCGGGGCGGCCGCG
The DNA here is from genome assembly GCF_002261215.1 of Bordetella genomosp. 11. Taxonomy (NCBI): domain Bacteria; kingdom Pseudomonadati; phylum Pseudomonadota; class Betaproteobacteria; order Burkholderiales; family Alcaligenaceae; genus Bordetella; species Bordetella genomosp. 11. The sequence goes on from NZ_NEVS01000001.1 coordinate 890,239, forward strand.
AAGCCCGCCGCGAGGTGCTGGATCTGCTGGCCGCGCCGCAGCTCGATCGCGCGGCGCTGGATGCGGCGTTGGCCAGGACGCGCGCAGCGGATGCGGCGCTGCGCACCCAGGTGGAGAACGCCGTGGCGGATTTCGCCGCGACCTTGTCCCCGGAAGAACGCCTGAAGTTCGTCGACGGTTTGCGGCAGCGGGGCCAGTGGCGCGAGCCCGCGGCGGCGCAGCGACGGCCGGTCAATCCGTAATCGAGGACACCGCCATGGCCGACCCCGCGCAATCCCAGGCAATGAAGCCGAACGCGGCGGCGATCGCCCTGAACCGCTTCGGCCTGGGCGCGCGCGCCGATGACGCGCCGCCGGCCGATCCCAAGGCGTGGCTGCTGGCCCAGTTCGACCGCTACGATGCGCGGCCCGCCGCCTGGGCGTCGCTGCCGGCGTCGGCCGTGCTGGCCGCCGACCTGGGCCGGCGGCGCATGGCGGTGGCGCAAGCGCCGTCCGGCGACAAACAGGCCGCGCGCCGGTCCCTGAACATGGATGTGCGCGACACCTACCAGGATGCGGTCGCCGCGCGCGTCGATAGCGCCCTGGCGACACCGACGCCGTTCATCGAACGCCTGGTGCATTTCTGGGCCAACCATTTCGCGGTCTCCACCGAGAAGCCGGCCGTGGCCGCGCTGGCGGGCTCCTTCGAGGCAGAGGCGATACGGCCGCATGTGCTGGGCCGCTTCCAGGACATGCTGGTGGCCGTCGAGCGGCATCCGGCCATGCAGTTGTTCCTGGACCAGACGCGTTCGGTGGGTCCCGACAGCAAGGCCGCCGAACGCGCGGCGCGGCGCGACCCGGCGCGCCGGCGCGGTTTGAACGAGAACCTGGCCCGCGAGATCATGGAGCTGCACACGCTGGGCGCGCGCACCGGCTATACCCAGGCCGACGTGACCGAATTCGCCCGCGCGTTGACCGGCTGGAGCATCGCGGGCGTCCGCGAGCAGCGGACGGACGGCGCGGTGCCCGGCGCATTCGTGTTCCGCCCCGGGCTGCACGAGCCCGGCGTCCGCGTCGTCATGGGGCGCCGTTATCCACAGCAAGGCGAACAGCAGGCGCTGGCCGTCCTGCACGATCTTGCCGCTTCGCCCGCGACGGCGCGCCATATCGCTTTCAAGCTGGCCCGCCATTTCGTGGCCGACGATCCGCCGGCCGACGTAACGGACCGCCTGGCCGCCGCCTATCTGAGCGGCGGCGGCGACCTGGCCGCGGTCTACCGCGCCTTGATCGACGAGCCGCGGGCATGGTCGCCCGCCGCCGCCAAATTCAAGACGCCCTGGGAATGGATGATTTCTTGCATGCGGGGCCTGGGCTGGCAAAGCCCCGGCAAGCTGCGCCCCGCGCCGCTGCTCGCCCAGCTCGGCCAGCCCGTCTGGCGCCCCGGTTCGCCAGCGGGCTACGACGATATCGCGGCCAGCTGGGCCGCGCCCGATGCGCTGGTCCGCCGCGTCGACGTCGCGCAGCGCCTGGCGGCCCGCGTGGGCGGCCAGGTAGACCCGCGCGCGCTGGGGCGCACGCTGCTGGCCGGATCCATCAGTCCGGCCACCGCCGTGGCCGTGGGGCGCGCCGAAAGCGTCCAGACCGCGATCGCGCTGCTGCTCGTTTCGCCGGATTTCCAACGGAGATGAAGACGATGCTGACCCGCCGCCACTTTATCGGCCTGGGCGCCGCTACCCTGATTGCCTCGCCGCGTATTGTGTTCGCCAACGTCGCGACCGAACGCCGATTCGTCTTCGTCATCCAGCGCGGCGCGGCCGATGGCTTGAACATCGTCGTGCCGTACGCGGATCCCGCCTATGCTGGCCTACGGGGCGACCTGGCGATCGATGCCGCGGCGGCGACGCGCCTGGACGGGATGTTCGCCCTGCATCCGGCGCTGGCGCAGACCGCGCGCATGTATGCGGCCGGGCAGGCCCTATTCGTTCACGCCGTGGCATCGCCCTATCGCGATCGTTCGCACTTCGATGGCCAGAACGTGCTGGAAACCGGCGGTACCGCGCCCTACCAGGTAAAGGACGGCTGGCTGAACCGCCTGGTGGCCATGCTGCCCGCCACCCGGGAGAAAGCCATCGCCTTCGCGACGACGATCCCCGCCGCCTTGCGCGGTGCCGTGCAGGCCACGTCTTATGCGCCCTCCGCATTGCCGCCGGCGCCGGACGATCTGCTGACGCGCGTGTCGGGCCTGTACGAACACGATGCGCAGCTGGGGCCGCTGTGGGCGCAAGCCATGCAGACGCGCGGGCTGGCCGGCGATGCGGGCGCGCGGCAGGATCCGGCCCATCTGGGCAAGCTTGCCGCGGAGTTCCTCGCGCGTCCCGACGGGCCCCGCATCGCGATGATCGAAACGGGCGGCTGGGACACCCATAGCGCGCAGGCGCCGCGCCTGGCCACCCAGTTGAAGGCGCTGGATACGCTGCTGGCGGCCTTGCGGGATGGCCTGGGCCCGCATTGGCGCGAGACCACGGTGCTGGTGGCGACGGAGTTCGGCCGCACGGCGGCCGCCAACGGCACCGGCGGCACCGATCATGGGCAGGGGTCCGTCGCCATGCTGGCCGGCGGCGCGCTGGCGGGCGGCCGCGTGGTGGCGGACTGGCCGGGACTGGCGCCGGGCGATCTGTACGAAGGCCGCGATCTGAAACCGACGACGTCGCTGGATGCGCTGATTGCCGGCGTCGCGGCCGAAAGCCTCGCGCTGGATCCGCAGCGCGCGGCAAGCGCGCTGTTCGGACGGGCCGGCGCGCCGCGGCCTCTAACCGGCCTGGTCCGCGCCTGAGCTTCAGCCCTGCCGGGCCTGGGCCTTCGCCAATTCGTGGCGGGGCTGTTCCCAGCCCGAGTCGGGCACGGCCTGCTCCGTCCGCGCCCGCACCTCGTCCAGCCGGGCGCCCAGCGTGCCGGCCGGATCTTCCTCATCGGCGATATGGATGCCCTGCGTCATGGTGATGTGCGCGCATTCGAAGCTGCCGCCGCCGGCCAGCAGGATCATGCGCGTGGGCGCGTCCTCGCCCACCAGCGCAATCAGGCCGGGGCTGACGCGTTCCGGCGTGAGGACCGCGGTCGCTTCGGGCGGCAGCAGGCCTTCGGTCATCGCGGTGATGGCGCTGGGCGCCAGGCAATTCACCCGCACGTTGCGGCTGGCGCCTTCCAGCGCCAGGGTCTGCATCAGGCCGACCAACGCCATTTTCGCGGCCCCGTAGTTGGATTGCCCGAAGTTCCCGTACAGTCCGGAGGACGACGTGGTCATGACGATCCGCCCGTAGTTCTGTTCGCGCATGCCGGCCCAGACGGCCTTGGTGGCGTTCACGGCGCCCATGACGTGGACGTCCAGCACCAGGCGGAATTCGTCGAGCGACATTTTCGCGAACGTGCGGTCGCGCAGGATGCCCGCGTTGTTTACCAGGATGTCGATGCGTCCGAAGGCGGCGACGGCAGCGGCGGCCATTGCCTCCATGTCCTCGTACCGGCTGACATCGCCGGCGTGGGCGATGGCCTGCCCGCCGCCGCGGCGGATCTCCTCGGCCACGGCGCCGGCGGATTCCCCCAGGTCGTTGACCACCACGCGGGCGCCGTGCCGCGCCAGCTCCAGGGCGTGCGCGCGTCCCAAACCGCCACCGGCACCGGTCACGATGGCTACCCGTTGCTGCAATCCGTTCGACATGCTTTTCCCTTGGTTCGTTATCGGCCGGCCGATTGGATCACACCCGTTCGAAGATGGCGGCGATGCCCTGGCCGCCGCCTATGCACATGGTGACCAGCGCGTAGCGGCCGCGGATACGCTGCAATTCGTACAGCGCCTTGGTGGCGATGATGGCCCCGGTGGCGCCGATGGGATGTCCCAGCGATATGCCCGAGCCATTCGGGTTGACTTTCGCGGGATCGAAATCCAATGCCCGCATGACCGCGCAGGCCTGTGCCGCGAAGGCCTCGTTGGACTCGATGACGTCCATATCGGCAACCTTCAATCCCGTGCGGGCCAATACGGCCTGGGTGGCCGGGATGGGGCCGGTGCCCATGATGGCCGGCTCCACGCCCGCGTAGGCGTAGCCGACCAGGCGGCCCATCGGTGCCAGCTGCTGCGCTTTCACGGCATCGGCGCTGGCCAATACCAGGGCAGCCGCGCCGTCGTTGATCCCCGACGAATTGCCCGCCGTGACGGTACCGCCGTCGCGCTTGAAGGCCGGCTTCATCGCGGACAGCACTTCCAGCGTGGTGTCGGGCTTTACGTGTTCGTCGGTATCGAAAAGGATGTCGCCGCGTCGGGTCGCGATCCGCACGGGAACGATCTGGTCCTTGAAGCGGCCGGCCTGGATCGCGGCGGCGGCGCGTCGATGGCTCTCGACCGCCAGCTCGTCCATCATCGCGCGCGTGATGCCGAAGCGCTGCGCGACGTTCTCCGCGGTGATCCCCATGTGGATGTTGTTGAAGGGATCGTGCAGCGCGTTGAGCATCAGGTCCAGCATGACGCCATCCCCCATGCGCGCGCCCCAGCGCATCGACGGCGCGAGGTAGCCTGCGCGCGACATGGATTCCGCGCCAGCACCCACCGCGACCTCGCAATCCCCCGCGGCGACGGCTTGCGCCGAGGAAACGATGGCCTGCAGGCCCGAACCGCAAAGGCGGTTGATGTTGAACGCCGAGACACTTTGCGGCAGCCCGGCATCGAGCGCCGCGATGCGGCTCATGTAGATGTCGCGCGGTTCGGTGGTGATGACCGTGCCCATCGACACATGTCCCACCGTTTCCGGCGCGACGCCGGCGCGCGCGACGGCTTCGCGCACGACCAGGGTCGCCAGCTCGGCGGGCGGCGTGTTCTTCAGGGTGCCGCCGAAGCCGCCGATGGCGGTGCGGACGGCGGCGACGACATAAACGTCTTTTTGCATGCGGGGTCTCCTGCGGTTCAGGCGATGCGCCGTACCGGCGGGTAGTCGAATGTGGCGTCCAGGTGGGCCTGGTCCGGCTGGTAAAGGCGCAGCGTCAGGTAGAAGCCTTCCCCGGCCGGCGCGGGCAGCCAGTTCTTTCCCGGGCCCGGGTCGTCGGCCTGGATGTGGATGGCAAGCCCGCCGTCGGCGTCCGGCCGCAGGCCCGGCGTGCGGTCGCCGATGGAATGCCGCCCGATCGGGTTGGCCACCAGGAGGCAGTCGCTGCGGCGATAGAGCGTGATGGACCAGAACGAGCCGACCTTGGGCAAGCCGCCCGGCGGGAAGCGCAAGACGTAGCGATGCGCGCCGCTCAAGGCCGAACCGCTGTCGTCGACTTCGGCCATGATGTACATCGCCTCCTCGATCCCCAGCGTCCCGATCCAGTTGCGCGCCACGCGGGCGCGCGTCGTGAAGTCATCGCCGAAGCTGCGGCGCACGCTGACGGCGGTGGTCCAGCCGCCGCCCAGTTCAGAGGCCTGGGCGACATTCCGCAGTTCGGTATAGACCTGCGTCAGCGCGGCCTGCAGCACGTCGGGCGGCACGGGCCAGGCCGGCAGGGGGTGGGCGGAGGGATTGCGCACGAGCATGGTCTCCAGCACGCGCAGGTATTCTTCCGCGCGCGGCACGCCGGCGCCACGATCTTCTATCAGGGTATCGACACGCGACAGCGCGGGCGTGCCGTCCAGGCGCGTGATGGCGAAGCGGTCCTGCAGCGCGTGCACCGCCGCCAGATCCTCCGCGTTGGCGTCGACAAGGATCCGCCCGATCACCCAGACGTCGTCGCTGGGCGCGGCGATGACGTGCATGCCGGCGGGGGCCTTACCCTGCCAGCCGGGCCCGTGCACGAACAGGCGCTGCGCCTGGCCGCCGGTGGTCCGCCGCCCGGCATAGGCCCAGGGATTCGTCCATGCGTCCAGGAAGCCGAGCACCCAATAGCGGCCGCCCATCGCCGGCACGTCGATGACCAGCGGCCCGGCGGAAAGATCCAGCCAGGCATTGGTGAACAGCGTGTCGTTATTCGGCGTGACCACTTCCTTGTCGTCCGGCCCGCGCAGGCGCCGGGTGTGCGTGAACTGGTTGACCCAGCGCATGCGCGAGGCCGGGTTGTCGCCGGCGTAGCCTTGCACGGGATGCTTGCGCGCGGTGTTCGCGGCGCGCATGCGCGCCATCTCGAACAGGGGAAGGGTCATCGTGACGCTCTGGCGCACGGCCTCGGACGCCGGGGGCGCGGTGAGCAGGACCGCATCCAGCGCGAGGGCGCCCTGGCCCTGGGGCAGGACGACGAAAGGATTCAACTCGACCGACGCCAGGGTATCGCCCGCGGACAGCGCGAAATCGGCGAGCCGCACGATGGCATGGGCCAGGGCGTCGACGTCCGCGGGCGGCGCGCCGCGGAATCCGCGCAGCAACGGCGCGGTCTTCAATTCGTCGATCATGCCGCGGGCCTGGTCCAGGCCGATCGGCGCCAGCCGCAGCGCGACGTCGCCCAATAGTTCGACGTTCACGCCGCCCGAGCCCAGCATCACCACGACGCCCAGGGCCGGGTCGCGGCGCGCGCCCAGTATGCACTCGACGCCGCCGTGGATCATGCGCGCGACCAGCACACCGTCGACCCGTGCGCCGGGCGCCGCGGCAGCCGCCGACGCGAGGATGCGGGCGTGGGCCGCGCCAGCTTCTTCGCCGTCGCGCACGTTCAGGATGACGCCGCCGATATCGCTCTTGTGCGTGATGTCGGCCGAAAGGATTTTCAGCGCAACCGGAAAGCCGAGCGCGCGTGCGCCGGCCACCGCCTCATCGCGGCTGCGCGCGCGATGAAACGGGACGGTCGGGATGCCCGCGTCGCGCAGCAATTCCAGCGCGTCGGCCTCGTTATAGGTACCCGCGCGCAGGGCCAGGGATTGCGTGCTTTCGATCGTTGCCGTGGTCGCCGCGGCGGCGTTGCCGCTGGCTTCCACCCCGGATTCGGCGGCGGTTGCGGATCCGAATGCGGCGGAGAAAAAGCAGGCGGCGGCCATCGCCCGGATCGCGCGGGCCGGGTCGGCGAAACCCAGGCAGCCCTCGGCTTCCAGCGCGCGCTGCTGGGCGGCGTCGGACAAGGTGCTGAAGATCACCAGCCGTCCGGGGAAATCGCGCCGCAGGTCGCGCGCCAACTGCCGCTGCAAGGGCTGCATGGCCGGCGTGCCGCCGAAGGCCGCGAGGAAGATCAGCAAACTGCCATGGCCCGCTTCCAGCATCGTCCTGGCGGTGGCCTCCAGCAGATCCGGTTCGGCGGTCACCTGGCCGGTGATGTCCACGGGATTGCGGGTGGCCGCCAACGGTACGCGGGCGCGAATGCGCTCCTGCGCCGCCGCGGGCAGCTCCGCGACGTCCAGGCCGGCCTCGGCCGCGTCGTCGGCCATCATCACACCCACGCCGCCGGACACGGTCAACAGGCCAACCTGCGTGTTGGGGGGCAGCCCCGCGACCGCCAGTGCGTGCGCGACATCGAAGAACTCTTCTATCGAGCGCGCGCGATAAGCGCCGTGCTGGCGGAACAGCGCGTCGTACACGGCGTCATCGCCGGCCAGCGCGGCGGTATGCGAGGCCGCCGTCATGGCGCCCAGCGCGGTGCGGCCCACCTTGACGGCCACCACCGGCTTGCCGGCGGCCCTCGCCAGGTCCAGCGCGCGGCGCAGCTTCGCGCCGTCGCGGCATCCTTCCAGGTAAGCCATGATCACGCGCGTGGCCGGGTCGCGCGCCATCCACGCGATGCAGTCGGCCACATCGATGTCCGATTCATTGCCGGTGGTGACCCAGGCCGACAGTCCGATACCGCGCTCGCGCGCCATGGCATAGGCATAGGCCCCGAAGGCGCCGCTCTGGCTGACGATGCCGACCTTGCCGGATTCGATCAGGCCGGTCGACACGACGGGAGAGAAGGTCGCGAAAACGGAGCGGGCGACATTCATGAAGCCCAGGCAGTTCGGTCCCAGCACACGGATGCCGGCCGCCCGCGCGCGGCCGGCGAACTCGCGCTGCGCCTGTTCCCCCTGCGGGCCCATCTCGGCGAAGCCGGCGGAGAACATGACGATGTTTTTCACCTGCGCGGCGATGGCGTCGTCCAGGGCCGCCATCGCGCCGGATGCCGGAATGGCGAAGATGGCCAAATCGATAGGACTGCCGACCTCGCGCAGCGAGGGGTAGGCGCGCCGGCCCTGCACCTGCTCTGCGCGGGCATTGATCGGGAAGATATCGCCGGCGTAGCCGTGTTCGATCAGGTAGCGGACAGGTACCGCGCCGATCTTGCCCGGTTGGGTCGAAGCGCCGACGATGGCGATGGAGCGGGGCGACAGGAAGGAATCGAGGTCTGGCGAAGTCATGGGCAGCGTGGCGTCGAACAGGGCGCGCCGCCTGCGCGGCGCGGCTGGGGATGCCTGTGAAGCATCCCGGGGACCGGCCAAGATACCCGCCCGATTCTTATCAGGCAAACTGAGTTTTCCGAACTTTCTATAAGCTGATCTTATTAGTTGAGCGACCGCGCCGGGGCGGCCGACGGGCGCTTGCCGGGGTGTCTACGCTTTGCCCTCGTCCCAGCTTTTCGCGCTCTCCAGGGTGAAATCCAGGAAGCGCTCGACCGCCGGCGACAGCGAGGCGCGCGGCCGGACGAAAATCGCGATGCGCCACGTGACCGTGGGCTGGCGGATGGGCCGGAACTCCAGGCCGAACCCTTCCACCAGCGATCGCGCCATCGACGGACAGATCACGTATCCCGGGCGCACCCGCAGCAGGGAAAGCGCGGTGTTGACCCGATGCACGGGCACGATGTCCCGGGGATGGTGGCGCGGCGGCACATTGCTCAGGACATTTACCGCCAGGTTGGGCATGTAGTTGACCAGCGGCCGGTCGCGCAGGGCTTTCCAGCTGACCGTCTCGTCGTCCGTAAGCGGGTCGTCGCGGCGCAGCGCGGCCCATAGCGGGTCCGCGCGGATGACGTGGGCTTCGATGGCCTCGTCCGCCAACACGCCGGCCGGCCCGAAGCCGATGTCCGCGCCGCCGTTATGCAGATTGGCCAGGACCTGTTCGATGGGCACATCGTCGAATCGCACCTCGACGCCCGGATGGCTCGCGCCATAGCTGGAGATCAATTCGGGCAGCAGCGTGCACGACAGGGGTTCGGGGGCGGCGACGCGCACAAGACCGCGCCGCAGTTCCTTCAGATTGCTGACGCCTTCCAGGGCCTCGTCCAGGTCGGCCAGCACCCGGCGCACCATGGGTTCGAACGCGGCGCCCACCTCCGAGGCACCGACGCTGCGGGTGTTGCGGTCCAGCAGGCGCACGCCCAGGCGGCTCTCCAGTTCCTTCACCAGGCCGCTCAGTGCCGCCTGCGATAAATGCATGTTCTCCGCCGCCTCCGAAAAACTGCCGCATTCCAGCACCGTCAGGAATGCGCGCAGTTGCCGCAGCGTTACCTCGATCGCCATGGGGCCTCCTTCGCATGACTGTGGCGCGACTCGCGCAATTTATAACTTTAGCCTTTAAGTCATCAAGAAAATGAAAATTGTCCTAATAGATTCGGCCCTCTATCATCGCCACTCCAAGCTGGCGTCCCGTTCCCGCCGTCCCGATGGCGGACGGGCCGCGATTCCTATTCGAAAATGCAGGAGACATCCATGAAAATGACCCGACGGACGCTGCTGGGGGCGGCGGCCGCAGGCCTGTGCGCGGGCGCGGCACCGCGCGTATTCGCCCAGGACGGCTGGCCTGCCCGTCCCGTCAGGATCGTCTCGCCCTACGGCGTGGGCGGTCCCAACGACCTGTCGGCGCGGCTGTTCGCCGAATACCTGGGCCGGCGGCTGGGGCAGTCCTTCATCGTCGAGAACAAGGCGGGGGCGGGCACCCGGCTGGGCAACGAGTACGTCGCCCATGCGCCGGCCGACGGCTATACCTTGCTGTATGCCGCGGCGCCTTATTCGACGCTGGAAGCCCTGTACGGCAAGCTGGGCTACGACCCGCGCAAGGACCTGCAGGCCATCGCCATGGCCGCGACCGTCCCGCTGTTCCTGGTGGTCAATGCGCAGTCTCCGGCCAAGACCGCGCAGGAGCTGATCGCCTATGGGAAGTCGCAGCCGCATGGGCTGACCTTCGGCACGCCCGGCACGGGATCCCTGCCGCATCTGGCGGCGGAGCTTTTCCTGCGGGATGCCAACGTCAAGGGCCTGTCGGTGCAGTATCGCGGCGATGTCATGGCCTATACCGATTTGCTGGCCGGCCGGCTGGATGCCACGTTGACCGCCATCACGGCGGCGCTGCCGCATGTCGAAAGCGGCCGCCTGCGCGTCCTGGGCGTGGCGTCGGAGACGCGCAGCAAAATCTATCCGCAGGCGCCGACCTTGCGCGAGCAGGGTTTGCCGAATGTGGTCGCGTCCGGCTGGTACGGTTTCATGGCGCCGGCCGCCGTGCCCGCGCCCATCGTCAACCGACTGGATACGGAAATCAATGCGGCGCTCCAGGACCAGGACATACAGCGCAAGCTGCTGGCGCAGGGCATGGAGCCATACCCCGGAAATGCCGCCGCGTTCGCCAAGTTCATCGACGCCGAAATGAACAAGTGGACCGATGTGATTCGCAAGGCCGGCATCAAGGGCGAATAAGCGCGCGGGTCGGCGCGCGTTGCGCGGACAGGCTCCGGACCCGCGCGTCCAGGGCCTATTTCCCCTGACGTTCCTGTTCCCGCAGGCGTTTGCGGTACTCGGGCGTCGGCACGCCGCCCACGCCCCAGTTTTCCATTTCGACTTCCTCGATCACGACGAATGTGCTGTTCAAGGGCTTGCCCATGACGTCGAGCAATAGTTCGCTGACGCCCTTGATCAGCGCGGCCTTCTGTTCCGCCGTCGTGGCGGTCGCCCCCGGGGCGGTGCCTTCGCGGGTCACCTTGATATTCACGTATGGCATGGCTGGTCTCCGGAATGTGCCCCGGCCGGCGCCGGGGCTGCATGGATAGGCTGGATTACCAGCGGCCCGCGTGCTGGCCGCCGTCGACGTCGATCGTTTCGCCGGTGACGAAGCCGGCCCGCTCCAGGTATAGAACGGCATCGACGATGTCCTGGATATCGCCCATGCGGCCGACCGGATGCAAACCGCTCAGGAAGGCATGGGTTTCCGGCGGGTGCATCGGCGTCCTGATGATGCCGGGCGCGACGGCGTTCACCCGGATGCCCCGGCCGGCGTACTCGATGGCCAGGCCGCGTGTCACCGCGGCCAGGCCGCCTTTGGTCAGGCTGGCCAGGCCGGCCGGCACATTGGCCAGCGGCTGTTCGACCAGCGCGGTCGTGATCTGCACGATGTGGCCGTGCTCGCGCTCCAGCATCCGCGCCAGGGCGAACTGCGTGATGTGGAAGAAGCCGCCCAGGTTCACGCCGATGGCCTTGTCGAAGTCCTCCGCCGTGTATTCGGTAAAGGGCTTGCTGATGAAGATGCCGGCGTTGTTGACCAGCGTGTCGATGCGGCCGAATCGCTCGATGGCGATGTCCGCGACCCGCCGCGCCACGGCACGGTCGGCGATGTCCCCGGGGACGGCGATGACGCCGTCGTCGGCGCCCGCCTCGATGTTGCGTGAGTTCGCCACGACGGCATAGCCTTGCGCGCGATAGGCCTGCACGAGGCCGGCGCCGATGCCTTGCGACGCACCGGTGACGATGGCGACTTTTTGCTGGGTATCCATGATGTTTTCCTTGCGTGGGTTGTCGGTGTGCCGACCGGATGCGCGGTGCCCGTGTCGGGCTGGCTCCGTATTGATTCGGCATGGGACGTAGCCTAAGCTTGTGACCTTTTTCGCGGAATCCGCTATTCGCGCGCAATGGCTGAGAAAAAACGCACAGAGGTCGATTGGGAGGACGTGCGCGTCTTCCTGGCGCTGGGCCGTCACGGCAGCCTGTCGGCCGCGGCGCGCGCCTTGTCCGTCAACCATGCCACCATCGCGCGCCGCATCGGGTCCTTGCAGGCCACGCTGGGCGAGAAGCTGGTGGAGCGCCGGCCGGAGGGCTACATCCTGACCCCGGCGGGTGCGCGTGCCCTGGCGGCGGCCGGCGATATGGAAGCGGCGGTGCAAACGCTGGCACGCGGCGGCGCGGACGAAACGCCGAAGGGGCGGGTGCGCGTCAATGCCTCGCCGGCCCTGTCGCTGGGCTTCCTGATCGGTCGGCTGGCGGCGCTGCCGGTGCTTTACCCCGGCCTGGACATAGACCTGGCCACGGATCTGCGCGCCGTCAGCCTGGAACGTCACGAGGCGGATATCGCCATCCGCCTGGACCGTCCGCAGGATGGCGATTTCATCGCCAAACCGTTGGGGACGATAGCGTATGGCTTTTACGGCACGCCGGACGTCTGCAAGCCGGTCGAGGACGGCGCGGCGCCGGTACTGGTGGGCTTCGACGAGATCAACGCCTATCTGCCCGATGCGGCCTGGCTGGCCCGCGAATATCCGCAGGCGCGGGTGGCGTTCCGCGCCAACAACCACGTCGCCCAGGCCATCGCCGCGCGCGCGGGCGTGGGCCTGGCGATGCTGCCGCACTACATCGGACGCCAGGACCCCGCGCTGCGCCTCTGCCGCCTGGATCCGGTCATGCCGCCGCGCGGCATATGGATACTGACGCGCCGGCAGGACCGCAAGAACCCGGCGGTCAGCACGGTGGTCGATTACCTGATCCGGCTATTCGCCGACGAGCGCGGCCTGTTCGAGGCATAAAGGCGCGTTCTTTCGCTCCGCGTTCAGTATGTCGACAGCGCAGGCAAAGCCTTCCGACAGATTTGAAAAAGATTTTGATAATGGAATTAGGAATGGTTAGCATTCGCCGCAATTAAACGCCCTGGAGCTGCCGCGAGAAGCGCGGCCGCCAGGTTCCGACACTTTGCGCGACGCCTTTTCCATGAAGCAGCTGACACCGATAGCCGCGGCCGTCCTGGCCGTATTCGCTTGTCCCGTCCCGGTCTACGCGCAGGCCGCGACCGCCGCGCCGACGAGTTCCGCCGCCACGCCGGTCACCACGCTGGGCACGGTCCAGGTCAACGGCGCCGCACCGTCGGATGACTTCAATACGCAGCAATCCTCATTGCCCCGGTTGGGAGTGGACCTGCACGACGTGCCGCAATCCGTGACCGTGGTGAACAAGGCGCTGATGCAGTCCCAAGGCGCGAACTCCCTGCAGGACGCGCTGCGCAACGTGGCCGGCATCACGCTGGGCGCGGCAGAGGGCGGCACGATAGGCAACAACATCAACCTGAACGGCTTCTCGGCGCGGACCGACATCTATCTGGATGGTTTCCGCGATCGCGGCCAGTACTACCGCGACACCTTCGACCTGGACGAAGTCGAGGTATTGATGGGACCGTCCTCCATGCTGTTCGGGCGCGGCTCCACGGGCGGCATCATCAATCAGGTCAGCAAGAAGCCCAAGCTGGCCGATTTCACCGACGTCAGCGCATCGGTCACGACCAATGGCCTGACGCGGTCCACCGTCGATACCAACATGCAGCTGTCGGATACGTCGGCGTTCCGCTTCAATGGCATGGCGCAGAACGGCGACGCGACCACGCGCGACCAATCCCATGTGAAGGACTTCGGCGCCGCGCCTTCGTTCCGCTTCGGCATCGGTACGCCGACGGAAGTGACGTTGTCGGCCTTGCTGCAGCATAACGACGACATGGCGGACTACGGCGTGCAGTCGGTCAACGGCCATCCCGCCGGGGTCGGACGCAACACCGCGTATGGCTTCCACGACGATCGCACGATGCAGGATATCGCGATGGTCAATGCATCGGTGCAGCACAAGTTCACGCCCGACGTCGTGCTGCGCAACCAGACCCAGTACAACAACGTGCGTACCGACGCGCGCGAAACCGCGCCGCAGGCCGTCGGCACGCTGGGGCCCAGGGGCTTCCAGCAACTGCCCGCCGGCAACGTCACCGATCTGCCGCTGGATGACCTGTGGATACTGCAGCAAAGCCACGATCGCGTCATCCATGACGAGTCCATCTTCAACCAGACCGAACTCACCACCAAGTTCGACACCGGTTCGGTAAAGCACACCCTGTTGACCGGGATCGAGCTCGGCCACGACCACTACAGCAACCAGGCCTATGCGCGTACCGGTACCTGCGACGGGTTCACGCTGAACAGCGGCTTCGTCGGATGCACGCCGATGGTGGACCCGACACATACCTCGGCGGACCTGCCCGAGGTACCCGGTAATTTCGCCACCGGCTCCGCGAATACGGTCGGCGTCTATGCCAACGATACGATCGAACTGACGCGCCAGTTCAAGCTGGTGGGCGGCCTGCGCTGGGACCGCTACCAAGCCACCGTCACCAACTCCATACCGCGCAGCACCACGCCGGCCGAGGCGGACCAGACCGTGCACTACACCAGCGTGCGCGCGGGCGCGATCTGGCAACCCAGCGACTGGCAGTCCTACTACATCTCGTACGGCACCTCGTTCAATCCCTCGCTGGAGCAACTGACGGCAACGGTGGGGCAGGACGACCTGCAACCCGAAACGAATAGATCGTACGAACTGGGCGGCAAGTGGGACCTGCTGGACGGCAACCTCTCGCTGAACTCGGCGGTCTTCCAGATCAAGAAAGAAAACGCGCGCACGCAGATCAGCCCGGGCGTCTACGAGCTGGACGGCACCGTCCGCGTCAACGGCGTGCGCGCGGGGGCCTCGGGCCACCTGACGAAGCAATGGCAGGTCTACGCCGCCTATACCTACCTGAACGCCGAAATCACCGAAGCGGCGGACGGCACCCAGGGCAACACGCCCGCCAACACGCCGAAGAACACGTTCAACCTATGGACGACATACCAGTTCCTGAAGGACTGGGAAGTGGGCGGCGGCCCGGTGTACACGTCGTCCCGCTATGCCGCCAACACCGATGCGGTGGAGGTCGGCGGCTACACGCGGTGGGACGGCACGGTGGCCTGGCACCAGCCCAAATACGACGTGCGCCTGAACCTGTTCAACATCTTCGACAAGCACTACTACGACGCGCTGATCCCCTCGGACGGCGGGCGCTCGGTGCCCGGCTCGGGCCGTACCGCCATGCTGACCCTTTCGTACCATCTTCAATAGGCCGGCGCGGCCGCCGGATCGACCATGCTGATCACCATACCCAAGGTTCTGAATGCCGTGCAGGTGCGGGCCCTGCGGGATCTGCTGGATAACGCGGGTCCCGCGTGGGTGGACGGCAAGGTCTCGGCCGGCTACCAGGGCGCGGCCGTCAAGTTCAACCAGCAGATCGACGAGCAGTCCGGCGTGGCCCATCGCGTGCAGGACATCGTGCTGGGCGCGGTGGAGCGCAATCCCGCGTTCATCAGCGCGGTACTGCCCAACGTGGCGTATCCGCCCATGGTGAACCGGTACGGCGTGGGCATGACGTTCGGCGCGCACGTGGATGGCGGCGTGCGCATCCATCCGCACACCGGGCGCAAGGTGCGCACCGATGTCTCCATCACGCTGTTCCTGAGCGACGCTTCGGAATATGACGGCGGCGAACTCCAGGTGCACGATACCTATGGCCTGCACAGCGTCAAGCTGGATGCGGGCGACATGGTGGTGTATCCGGCCAGCAGCCTGCACCAGGTCACGCCGATCACGCGGGGCACGCGCCTGGGCTGTTTCTTCTGGGTGCAAAGCCTGGTCCGCGAAGACGCCCGGCGCAGCATGCTGTACGACCTGGACAATGCCATCCAGCGCCTGAACCAGACCCAGGGCGACCCCGTCGCGCGCAGCAAATTGGTGGGTTGTTATCACAACCTGCTGCGGGAATGGAGCGAGACCTGAGCGTGGCGGCCCATGCTACGCGACCCTTGGCACGAAGGGGGAGCCTTTCCGAGCCGCTAGACGGGGGTTGACTCCGACCTATGACTTTCCTATCATGTTCTAACGCGTTAAATTCCACGCGTTATAACGGCTGCGCGGCATATGGGCGCATGCCGATGGAGGGCATCTCGACGCTGTCGGGAAGTTTTGGAAAAAGTCCCCTCCCAAAATGTCCCTACCACCCTGAAAGACGGGTGCGCTGTGGTTAACCGTCTTTGCAACGAAGGGGTAGCGTTATTGCGGCGCGGGTCTTGGGCCTTCCGTAAAGGTCCGAATTGCATGAGAAGGAGAATGCCATGTCTGAAACTTTGGAGCACGTCATCACGCGGCTGACACTCCGCAAAATCGGGAATTCACAGGGCGTCCTGTTTCCTAAGTCTCTTCTTGAAGGCTTGGACTTCAGCCAAGGCATAGAAGTCGAAAAGATAGCTGGCGAGTTGCGGTTGCGTCCAGCGACAGAGGACGACGACCCCTTTGGATTTGGGGCTGCGATTCGCAAACAGATCGAGACAGACACGCTCGACCCCTTGTTGATTCCCGACGTATTGCCAGAGGATGGCAAGTTCTAATCGGGAGCAGTATGCAACTCAACACGGCAATCGCCGCCGAGATTCGTCGCGGGCAAACGTACTGGGTCGACTTTGATCCTACGGTAGGAAGTGAACAGGCTGGGCGACGCCCATGCGTCATCGTGTCGCCAAATGCGATCAATCGGGTCACAGGCGCCAGGATAGTAACGGTAGTTCCGGTGACCACAAAAGGGGAAGCGGATGCCGTCCGTATTCCCGTAACGACCGGCGGTATCAGGGGTTTCGCTTTAATCCACCAGGTGCGGGTATTGGATCGGTCGCGCCTGGATGGGGTGATCGGCGAGCTCCACATTCGCGAACTCGTGCCTATCCTGACTCGCCTGCAGCAATATTTTCAGCCATAAACGGAAAGCTCCTCTTCCGAGTGGTCTTTACGCGAACATTCCCTACGACGTCACGGACGCGCCGCTCGACTTCACCGCGGCGGCCCATTTCCTGCGCTCGGCGGCCAGGAAAACACGGGCTGCTTCCGGCGTCATCGGATGCGGCAGCGTGGCTTGCTGCTTGAGCGCTTCCTGGTACTGGGGCGTGCCGGTGGCGGCGGCGAAGGCCTTTTGCAGCATGGCCACCGTCGCCGTCGGCGTGCCTGGCGTGGCGACGGCCGCCCACCACGACGGGGCGTCCAGCGCGGGGTAGCCGGATTCAACCAGGGTCGGCACATCGGGCAACTGCGGCAGGCGAACGGCGGTCGTCACGGCCAGGGGACGCAGGTTTCCACTTTTGGCCAGCGCCACCGCCAGGGTCGACCCGGTAAAGCAGAAAGCGATGCGCCCGGCGCGCAGGTCGGTGGCCAGCGGCGCCGCGCCCTGATAGGGCACGTGCAGGAACTTCACGCCCGCCGAGCTGGCCAGCAATTCCGTCGTCAAGTGGCTGAGCGATCCCACGCCGTTGGAGCCGAAGGGAATCTCGCGCGGCTTGGCCTTGGCGCGTTCCACCAGTTCGGCCACGCTCCTGACCGGCAGGGTCAGTTCATTGACCAGCAGCACGTTGGCGTTGTCGCCCATCATGCCGATGTAGGGAAAGGTGGCGGGATCGTAGCTGAGGTGCTTGTACAGGCTTTGGTTGATGGCCATGATGGCCTGGCCCGCCATCAACAGCGTGTGGCCGTCGGCGGGCGCGCGGGCGACGTAATCGGCGGCAATGTTGCCGCCCGCGCCGCCGCGGTTTTCCACGATCACCGTCTGCTTGAGTTGTTGCGACAGTGCATTGGCGACGACCCGGCCCAGCGTGTCGGAGGATCCGCCGGCGGGGAACGGTATCACCAGGCGCACGGGCTTGCCGGCGAAGTCGTCCGCGCGGGCCGCGCGCCAGATCAGCGCGGCGAAGGGGGCGGCCGCCAGGCCGCGGATCAGCGCGCGGCGCGAGGGCAGGCGCGGCGCATACGCGTGGGAATGGGCATCTTGTTTGTCGTTCATCTTATGCTCCGGTACGGGCGCGTATCCGCGCGTCGTTCCTCTCCTCCTGGTTGACGATGGGTATGGCCCGGCACGGGCACGCCTTGTCCTGGCGTTCCTGTCCCGGCGTTCGTGTCCCTGCGTTCGCCGCTGCCCATCGCGCCGGGCCCGCGCAAGGCCGCCATGACAGGGGCCGCATCCGATCCTGGCGGCGCGATGCCGGATACGGTGCCGGTCGCTTCATCTTCCCGCCGTGGCGGCGTCAGGCAATAGCGCCCGCAATACGCTCATCGGGATTCCGCCGTCGGCCATCAGGCGCCGTTCGGCGGCGGTCAGCACCTGCGGGATCGTGTCGAAACGCACTTCGCGGCTGCCCTGGCGGGCGATCACACGGATCGGTCCACCCTCGCGGATACCCGCCTCGACGTTCTCGAAGCTAAAGGTTTCGTCGCCGCGCAATCCCAGCTGGCGCCAGCCTTCGCCGGGCAGGAAGGCCAGCGGCAGCACGCCCATGCCGATCAGGTTGGCGCGATGGATGCGTTCGAACGATTCGGCGATCACGGCCCTGACGCCCAGCAGCGCCGTGCCCTTGGCCGCCCAGTCGCGGCTGCTGCCCGTGCCGTACTCCTTGCCGGCGATGACGATCGTGGCGCGGCCCTCTTTGCGGTACGCATTGGCGGCATCGAAGATCGTCATGCGCGCGCGGTCGGGGAAGTGCAGCGTATTGCCGCCTTCCTCGCCGTCCAGCAGTGCATTGCGGATGCGGATGTTGCCGAACGTGGCGCGCGTCATCACATGGAAGTTGCAGCGGCGCGCGATATAGCTGTTGAACTCGCGCTGCGGCACGCCGGCATCGGCCAGGTATTGTCCGGGGGGTGTTTCCAGCGGGATTTCGCCGCCCGGCGAGATATGGTCGGTGGTCAGCGAATCGCCGAAGGCGGCCAGCACGCTGGCGGACTCCAGCGCCCGCGCCAGGCGTCCCAGGCTGTCGCCATCCGGTTCGTCCTTGAAGAACGGCGGATCGACCAGATAAAGCGATTGCGGGTCCCACGGGAAGCGCGGTCCCGATGGTGCCTGCATCTCGCGCCAGGCCTCGATATCCAGGTTGGCGGGATCGTAGACGGCTTCGAACAACTCGCGCGTACTGGCCAGCGGCAACACGGCCTGGATCTCCGCGGGCGTGGGCCAGACGTCGCGCATGTACACCGGTTGTCCATCGCGGTCCTGGCCGATCGGCTCCTTGTCCAGGTCGATGTCGATGCGGCCCGCAAGCGCATACAGCACCACCATGGGCGGCGCGCCGATGTAGTTGGCGCGGATCAGCTTATGGATGCGGCCCTCGAAGTTGCGGTTGCCCGACAGCACCGATACCGATACGAAGCGATCGCGCTCGATGGCCTGGACGACCGGGTCGGACAGGGCGCCCGACTTGCCGCCGCAGGTCGTGCAGCCGTAGCCGATCACGAAAAATCCCAGCGTCTCCAGGGCATCCATCAGCCCCGCCGCCTGCAGATAACGCGTGACCGTGCGCGACCCCGGTGCCAGCGACGTCTTGACCCATTCCGGCACGCGCAGGCCGCGCTCTACCGCCTTCTTCGCCAGCAGCCCTGCGGCCATCATCACCGTGGGGTTGGAGGTATTGGTACAGGACGTGATGGCGGCCAGCACGATGGCGCCATGCGGCAGGCGCAGCGGCTGGTCGCCGTCGGCCAATGTGGCGCGCTGGGCTACGTCGGCGTCCTTCGGCACCGCGAAACCGCCTTCCAGCGCCGGCTTGTGCAGGCGGTCGCGGAAATCGGCCGGGATCGCCGGCAGGGGCAGGCGGTCCTGCGGGCGCCGCGGGCCAGCCATGGACGGTACCGTTTCGGACAGATCGATTTCCAGCACGCGGCTGAACTGCGGCGGCGTTTCGTCGGCGTCTTCGCGCCAGAGGGCATTGGCACGGCAATATTGTTCCGCGCGTTCGATCACGGCGGGATCGCGGCCGGAGGCATGAAGGTATTCGATGGTGACCGCATCGACGGGGAAGAAACCACAGGTCGCGCCGTACTCCGGCGCCATATTCGCGATGGTGGCGCGTTCCGGCACGGCCAGCTCGCGCACGCCCGGGCCGAAGAACTCCACCATACTGCCGGCCACCTTGAATTCACGCAGCTTCTGCGTGATCAGCAGGGCGGCGTCGGTGGTCAGCGCCGGCGGCGGAATGTGGCCCACCAGCCGCACGCCGACGACTTCGGGCACCGGAAAGGTATAGGCATGGCCCAGCAGCGCGGCCTCGGCGTCGATGCCGCCCACGCCCCAGCCCAGCACCCCGATGCCGTTGATCATGGGCGTATGGGAATCGCCGCCGATCACGAAATCGGGATAGGCCCACTCGCCATCGGGCCGCGTTTCCTGTTGCACCACCGGGGAAACGAACTCCAGGTTCACCTGATGAATGATCCCGGTGCCCGGCGGAAACACGCGCAGGCCATTAAAGGCCTGCTGCGCCCACTTCAGGAAGCGATAGCGTTCCGCATTCTGCTTGAACTCGTACTGCATATTGCGCACGATGGACTGCGAATCGCCCCAATGGGTGACTTGCAGCGAATGATCCACGATCAGGTCCACGGGCACACGCGCATCCACGGCATCGACGTCGCCGCCGTGCCGCGCCACCGCATCGCGCAGCGCGGCCAGGTCCTGCAACACCGGCAGGCCGCTGGAATCCGGCAGGAACACCCGCGCGACCCGCAAAGGCAGGCCCGCGTCCACATGGTTGCGCCAGTCCAGCAGTGCGTTCAGCTCGTCGTCCGATACGTCCGCGCCCCAGCTTCGGTGGCGCGCCAGGTTCTCCAGCAGCACCCGGATAACGTAGGGAAAGCCGCGGATATCGCGGCCGGATTCCGCGGCGATCGCCGCGATATCGGTGTAGCGGACCGGTTGTCCGTCCAGTTGCAGGGATGATGCCGTCATGCCGTCTCCGTGTTTCTTATGTGCTCTTGTGCGACCGAGCAGATACGCCTGGCTAAGTGTGCTTTGCTGGATGCGCTTGGCTGAATGGTCTGGCTAAGTGGTCCAGCTAACTGGGGTGGGTAAGTGGGCAGGATAAGTGCGTTGGATAAGTGCGTTGGATAAGTGCGCTGGGTTATGTGTGGTGGGGGTTCCCTGCGCCTCACTGCTTCACGCGGCCCTCACTGGAAGCTTGCTTCCAGGCGATCCAGCTCGTCCAGGCCCACCAGCTCGCAAATATCCTCGAAACTGACCAGCAGATCGGCGCGGTCGGACACGATGCCTTTCTCCAGCAGGTCTTCCTTGAACACCGCCATGGCGTTCAACATGCCGCGAATCGCGGCGGCGCTGAGCAGGCGCGGATAGGTCACCTGCGCGACACCCAGATCCTGCAGGCGCGCCGGCGAAATCGACGGCGTCGTCGAACGCGCGCGGATGCCCAATCCCATATTCACCGACAGCGGCTTGGGCACATTGCGCACCACGCGCTCGATATCCTTCTCGCTGCGCAACGCGTCCGCGAACAGACAGTCGGCGCCGGCTTCCGCATACATATTCAGGCGGCGGATCGCTTCCTCCACGCCCAGCGGGGTGGCCGCATCCGTGCGCGCCTTGATGACGAAATCCGGATTCTGGCGGGCGGCGACAACGGCCCGCACTTTCTTGACCATGTCCTCGGCCGGGATAACCTGCTTGCCGGCCATGTGGCCGCACCGCTTGGGAAACACCTGGTCCTCGATCATGATGGCCGCCGCGCCGGCCTTCTCGAAGGCGCGCGCGGTGTAGTAGGCGTTGACCTCATTGCCGTAGCCGGTGTCCGCATCCGCTTGCAGCAGCAGCTTGGTGCAAGAGGTCAGGCGGGTGCAGGTATCGACGTTGTCTGTCAGCCCCACAATGCCGCGATCGGGCAGGCCCAGCCGGGATTCCGAAATGCCGGCCCCGGAAATGCCCGCCGTCTTGAAACCCATTTTCTCGACGAGCCGGGCGCTGAATCCGTCGTAGACGCCGGGCGTGATCAGGATCTCCGGCGCGTTGATCAATTCCTTCAGGGTGGGTTGCTGCTCGGGCATTTGCTCAATCCTCTTCAAGCTGCTGCTGCATGTGCTGCGAAGCACGTTGGATGTGGGAGCGCATCAGGGATTCGGCCAGCGCGCCATTGCGCGTTCTCATGGCCATGACGATTTGCGCGTGTTCCTCGAAGGCGGCGGTCTTGCGCTGCTGGATGGCGGCAGCATTGGTTCGGTATAGCCGCAGCAAGCTGTAGTTGTCCTGTCTCAGCGCGTCGATCAGGCGGCTGTTACCGCTGCCCTGGGCGACCCGGGCGTGAAAGTCGAAGCGGGGCAGGGACGACGGCGCGTCCTGATCCTTCAGGAAGTCGCCGTGCAGCGCGTGTTCGAGTTCGTCCAGGTCCTCGTCGGACATCCGTTCGGTGGCGAGCTTGCAGGCCATGCCCTCCAGCGCGGCACGGACTTCGAACAGCTCGATCATAGTGTTGACACTTAGCTTAATGACGCGCGCCTTCATGAAAGGGGTGCGCGTGATCACGCCGATGCCTTGCAGGCGCTGGACGGCTTCGCGGACGGGGCCCCGGCTGACGTTCAGGCGTTTGGCGAGTTCGAGCTCGTTTACGACCGCGCCCTGGGGAAAGCGGCCGGTGTAGATCTCTTGCAGCAATTGGCGAAAAACCGTTTCGCCACGCGGCATAGCGCCGGCCGCGCCGTCGTGTTCGATCGTCTCCATGTCCGCATCATCGACGAAGCGAAGCGGTACTGTCAACACTTTGCCGGTAGTGTCGAGCCCCGGGGAATTTATGTACAGATCAATGGCTTAGGGAGAAAAGGGGGCGGAGTGCTTCTCGCGTTATCCGGTGTCCCGCGTTCATACGAGTTCGCCGACCTTGATGGCAAGTTCGTTCGCGTAGGCGTTCAGCGGGTCACCCACATGCGTTTTCAGCACATCGATAAAACGCTTGATCTTCGCGTCGACGAATTGACGCGACGAATAAACCGCGTAGACGTTGCGTTGATAAGTGTGATATCCGGGCAGGACGCGAACCAGCGAGCCGTTGCGCAGGTCATCGATCGCCGAGAAGCCGGCGATCAGCCCAATTCCCGCGCCGTCTCGCAGCGCCGTGGACATGGCATCCATGTCGTTTACGCTGAAATGCGGCCCGACCGGGCGATATACCGCGCTGCTGTCCCCGCTTTCCAGATGCCACTCGTCCGGCACGTAATCGACCGTACTGAGAAGCACACATGTGTGATCGGCGAGATCCTCGGGCCGTTCCGGCGCGGGATGTTGCGCGAGATATCCGGGCGATGCCGCGAGAATGCAATGACTCACGCCTATCTTCTGGCTGACGTACGCGGAGTCTGGCAACGTGCGCGCGATCACCACCGCCACATCAAGTTGCTCTTCGAGCAAGTTGGGCATTCTTTGCGACAGTAGAAGATCGACCGATACATCGGGGTAAGCGCCCCGGTAGGCCAGCACGGCACGTGAAACGAGCTGCCGGCCCAGGCCGGGGACCGCGTGTACGCGCAACATCCCTCGCGGCGCCAGCAGCGCATCGCGCGCCTCGGCCTCCGCGAGATCGATATCCGCCAGGATGGCGACGCTACGTTCGTAGAAACGTCGACCCGCATCGGTTACGGCCAGCCGCCGTGTGGAGCGCTGAAGCAATCGTGCGTTCAGACTCTCCTCGAGTACCGATACAGCCCGCGAAATATTGCCGACCGTTGTATCGAGGTGATTGGCGACAGCCGTGAAGCTGCCCATTTCGACCACCTTTGCGAAAACCGACATGTTGTGAACCTTATCCATCGCGCATCCTTGTTTTCTATCATTCGTCGACCTGCCGCGTCAGGCCGGTTTCTCATCATAGGGCACCCACCCGGTTCGCGGCGCTATGCGTCGCGCGTCCATGGCGGACGATCGATTCATCACCTCTGTCCATCGAGGCGGCGGGATTTTCCCTCCAGGGACAACATTCATTCTTCCTGCCCCCACTAAATCACCGCCCGGTTCGCCCCTAGACTTGATTCCGTAGTCAGTCACCGGTTTTGCGCGAATCCCAGGCCGAGCGCCTCGCGCCACCACGGCTTGCGGCGCAACGGTGATAAATCGAATCCGCCTCCTATTGCAACCAATAATCGACCCCGGAAATTATTGCCATGAGCAGCTCTTACGACACCCTTCATCTTTTTATCGACGGCGAATGGATAGGCGCGGAGAATCGCGATACGGCTGCCGTGATCAACCCGGCCACGCGTCGAGAGCTGGGCCAAGTGCCACTTGCGTCAAGCGCCGATCTGGACCGTGCATTGCAGGTTGCGCAGCGCGCGTTTCACGTCTGGCGAAACACCGTCCCGGCCGAACGCGCCCGTATCCTCAAACGAAGCGCGGATCTGATGCGCGAACGAGCCGAGCACATCGCTACCCAGATGACGCTCGAAGAGGGCAAACCACTGGCGGAAAGCCGCGATGAAGTGCTGCGGGCCGCCGACTACTTCGAGTGGTTCGCTGAAGAAGCGCGTCGTATCGATGGCCGTGTGGTTCCGTCCAATCGGCGGGGCGTGCAGCAGCTGGTAAAGAAGCAGGCGATCGGACCCGTCGCCGCATTCACGCCCTGGAACTTCCCGGCTATCACGCCGGCACGCAAGCTTTCCGCCGCACTGGCTGCAGGGTGCAGCGTCATCATCAAACCCGGCGAGGAAAGCCCCGCGACAGCCCTCGCACTGGCGCGCGCACTCGATGACGCCGGGCTCCCCAAGGGTGTGGTGCAAGTGGTTTTTGGTGTTCCGGACCAGGTATCGAAGCACCTGATCGCTTCGCCTGTGGTTCGTAAGGTGACCTTCACCGGCTCGGTGCCGATCGGCCGGCTGCTGTCCGCACGCGCAGCGGAGGGCGTCAAGCCGATTACGCTGGAGCTCGGTGGTCATGGACCTGTTCTCGTCTTCAACGACGCGGATGTCGAAAAGGCCGCCGTCGAAGGCGTGGCGAACCGCTTTCGCGGTACAGGCCAGATCTGCATCTCATCGACGCGTTTTTTGATCCAGCGCGATGTCTACGACGAATTCGTCGGACACTTCGTGCGGGCTGCCAAGGCGCTCAAGGTCGGTGACGGTTTGGATCCGGAAACGCAAGTCGGCCCTCTGGCGAATCCGCGCCAGCTAGCCAAAATGGAAGATCTTATCGCCGACGCCGTGGCGCGCGGCGCGCAGGTGTGTGCCGGCGGCAGGCGAATGGAGGGCGACGGCTATTTCTTCGAACCCACCGTGCTCACGGACGTGCCGATGGACGCCCGGGTGATGAACGAAGAGCCTTTCGGCCCGATCGCGGTGCTGATGCGCTTCGACGATCTTGCGGATGGACTGGCGGAAGCCAACCGCTTGCCATACGGCCTGTCCGCGTATGCGTTCACCAATAATGCGCGTACTGCGATCGACGTGGCGGATGGTCTCGAAGCCGGCATGATCGGCATCAACCAATACCGCATCGTCGCGACCGAATTGCCGTTCGGCGGCATGAAAGAAAGCGGCCATGGGTCGGAAGGCGGTTCCGATGGCATCGAATACTACCTTACGCAGAAGTTCATCAGTCAGGCTTGAAAGGAACATCGCCATGTCCCACGCAGATTTCAGCAGCCCGCGCGAAGCGGCGCGTGCCTTTACCCCGAAACTCTCGGCATTTGTCGACGACATACTGTACCCGCGCGTCTGGAGCGACCCATCGCTGTCGCCACGTGATCGCAGTCTTGTCACCATCGCCGCATTGGTGACGGGCGGTCATTCCGATGAACTGCCGTCGCATCTCCATCGAGCCCTGTCCAATGGTGTTACCCGCGAAGAACTTTCCGCCGCGATTACGCACCTCGCCTTCTATGCGGGGTTTCCTGCCGCCATTTCGGCATCGGCAGCCGCCGAGGTGACGCTCGGTGTCCTGCCGCAGGTTGAAAGCGACACAGGCAATGCATCAGCAAACAAAGAGGATTGAAATGAAAGCCATCATATTCAAGGAGTTTGGGGAAGCCGATGTTCTTCAGCTTGGCGACGCTCCCGCGCCGGAAGTCCGGCCTGACGATCTGCTGGTGCGCGTACATGCGGCTGGCGTGAATCGAGCGGATCTTACGCACCGGCGAGGCGGCTATGGCCGGCCGGACTTCGGTGACTCTACGATCATGGGACTGGAGATCGCCGGTGAAGTGATAGGTACTGGAAGTGCCGTGCAGGGTTATAAGGTCGGCGATCGCGTGATGGGTGTCGTTGGCGGCGGCGCGTACGCAGAGCTCGCGCGCATCGATTGGAGAATGGCAATGCCGATTCCGGATGCACTCGACTATGTCCATGCTGCCGCGATACCCGAGGTTTTCGTGACCGCGCACGAGGCGCTTGTGCATCTGGGACGTCTCCAGCGCGGCGACTCGGTGCTTATCCACGCCGCAGCGGGAGGCGTGGGTTCGGCTGCAGTTCAACTGGCTTATGCCACGGGCGCGACGATTTTTGCGACCGCCGAGGCCGGGAAGCTGGAACGCGTTGCCCAGTTTGGCGTGGATTATGCGATTGACTACACAACCCAGGATTTCGCCGAGGTCGTCGCCGACAAGACAAACAAGCGTGGTGTGGATGTCGTCATCGATTTCGTTGGTGCCCCGTATTTCTCCCGGAATGTGGCGTCGCTCGCAAACGGAGGCCGGCTGGTGCAGGTGGGCATTCTGGGTGGAGGCGGCGAAGTCAACATCGGCCTTGAACAGATCCTGTACCGTCACCTGCAGATCATAGGTACGGTGATGAAGTCCCGCGCGCAGGCCGAGAAACATGCAATGGTACGGCGTTTTCGCGAGCATTGGCTGGAACGCTTCACCGGTGGCTCAAGTCTGGAACCCGTCGTCGACAGCACGTTTACGCTGGAGAACGCCGCGCAAGCCCATCGTCGGATGGAGTCATCGTTGAATGTAGGGAAGATCATTCTCACGATGGACGTCCGGACCTAAGGTACGGTATCCCGCGCGCGAGGCTGGAAGTCTCCGCGAGCTTATGGTCAAAACTCAATCAACTGATTGATGCGTAGTGGATTTCGTGATTCGGTGGTTATAGGTCACGGGAGTGCTAGGATGCTGATCACACCTTTGGAGAGAATTCATGCCTGAGGAATCGAACTTCGCCGTGCGTCGCGCCGACCATGTCGGCTTCTCCGTTGCCTCGCTGGACTTAGCCCTTCGTTTCTGGGTTGAAGGATTGGGTGGGCAGCTAGTTCGGACCGGCGATATGGGTGGCGAATTCCTTGGAGAGGTGACCGGGGCTCACGGAGCTTCCGTCCGCATGGCCATCGTATCCCTGGCAGGGCAGATGATTGAACTACTGGAGTATCGAGGTGTCGATTTACAACACCGAGCGTCCAGGCCATTCGATCCAGGATTTGCTCATCTAGCTCTTATCGTGGACGACATAGACAGGGTTCTGGCACGGATTGCAGTCTACGAATGGAGACCACAGGGAAAGCCGCAGGTGATCTCTGGCGGTGCCCGAGCGGGAACGAAGGTGATCTACGCCGTCGGCCCCGATGGCGCGACTATCGAGTTCATGCAACCGCCAGAGGCTACCAAAATCACAATGCAGATTGAGTCTGGGCCCTAGGGCTGAGACTCGATCAGAGCCAGAAGGCTACAGCCGTGGCGAGGGCTACTGCGGAGAGGAAGTTGGTGGCGAGCTTGTCGTAGCGGGTGTGGATGCGCCGGAAATCCTTGAGGCGGCAGAAGGCGTTCTCGATCAGGTGGCGGCTCCGGTAGCGCTGTTCGTCATATCGGATGATGCGCTTGCGGTTACGGCGGCCCGGTATGACGGGTGTGGCG
The DNA here is from genome assembly GCF_002261215.1 of Bordetella genomosp. 11. Lineage (NCBI taxonomy): Bacteria > Pseudomonadati > Pseudomonadota > Betaproteobacteria > Burkholderiales > Alcaligenaceae > Bordetella > Bordetella genomosp. 11. The sequence continues at coordinate 917,874 of NZ_NEVS01000001.1, forward strand.
CCGGCCTCGCGGGCCAGGCGGCGTAACCGGTCCGCATCATAGCCTTTGTCGCCGAGGAGGTATCGCATCGGTCCGGCCCGCTCGAGAAGGGCGGGAGCAGCCTTCATGTCGCTGACATTGCCGGGTGTCAGCATCAGGGCATAGGGGCGGCCGACGACGTCAGTGAGCGCGTGGACTTTGGTCGTCCAGCCACCGCGCGAGCGACCGATCGCCTGCCGTAGTCGGCCGGGCAATCACACCAGCGGCAGCCGACCTTGAGAACATGCAGGATGCCGGAGATCACACGCCGATCATCGACACGCCGTGCCCCAAGCTGGTTCTTAGGCAGATGCGGTTCGATCGCCGCCCACGCCGCATCCGACAACCAGAATAAAGCCATACGCCACCTCCCGTGATCCACGCACAAGTGAATCAGGAAAACTGTGCTTGCTCACCCCGCTGATTGAGTTTCGACCCTAGGCAGCCGAGCGCGCCATGTCCACAAACCGCTGGACCAACGCCGACGCGGGATCGCGGAACACCAAGGTCAATGGAATGGTGAACGAGGACTTGGCATCCAGCTCCCGATAAATCACGCTTCCCTGATGAATCGCATCCAGCGCCCGCGGCACGACGGTAATACCGCGCCCGGCGGACACCAGGGTCACCGCCGATAACAACCTGGACACATCAGCGACGATGCGCGGGGCGAAACCGGCCTTGCGGCAGGCCGGCATCAATTCGTCCTGTATGCCCGGACCATCGGCACGTCGATAGAAGATCCAGGGCTGGTCCGCGAGATCCGCCATCGCGATCGCCTTGCGCCGCTTCGCGAGTGGATGCCCAGCGGGCAGGGCAACGACCATCGGCTCGTGCGCCAGCACGACCGCACGCAACCCCGGATACCGATCGGACGACGAGCGTACGAACGCGGCATCCACCGCATCGCCGGCCACCGCTTCCAGCAGATCCCGCGTGGCGTTCTCCTGGAATTCCAGTTCGACGTCTGGATGCTCGGCGTGGAACGCGCGCATCAGGCGGGGCACCAGGGGATGCAACGACGCGGAACTGGTATAGCCGACGGCGATGCGGCCGGATTCGCCGCGTGCTGCCTGCCTGACGCGGGCGACCGCATCCGCCGCATCGGCGAGCAGGCGGCGGGCATCTTTCAGGAAGACCTGGCCCGCTGCGTTCAGCTTGATGCTGCGCGGCGTGCGATCGAAAAGCCGTACGCCCAGTTCGTTTTCCAGATCGCGTATCTGCTGGCTGAGCGGCGGCTGTTGGATGCCCAGCCGCAGCGCGGCGCGCGTCATGTGCTGTTCTTCGGCGACGGCGACGAAGTAACGCAGGTGTCGGAGTTCCATGGATTTTTGAAGACGAAAAACATATTCATATGGAACGAACAATATATTTTACATATGGCTAATGCGCCTTCAGAATTCGAGCAAACCGGAGACAGGTAATGAGCATCGATTTCCATTCTGAAGCGGTGAAGGACACCTACGCGCATCGCGAAGCGCATGCGGATTGGGCGAAGGCCATGGAGGCGTTGGCGCGGCCGGCCGGCAAGCGGGTGGTGGACGTGGGCTGCGGCGGCGGTATCTACTCGCTGGCCTGGGCCGACCTGGGTGCCGCGCGCGTAACGGGCGTCGATTTCTCCGAGGTCATGGTGGACACGGCCACGCGGCAGTCCGATGGACGGCCCGGTCTGTCGTTCCAGGTGGGCGCTGCCGACGATACGGGACTGCCGGCGGGCAGCGCCGATGTGGTGTTCGAACGCGCGCTGATCCATCACCTTGCCGATTACACGGATTGCTTCCGCGAAGCGGCGCGTCTGTTGTCGCCGGGCGGCATGCTGCTGGTGCAGGATCGCACCGTGGATGACGTGCGGTTGCCCGGCTCGGCGCAACATATACGCGGCTACTTCTTCGAGTGCTTTCCCCGCCTGGCGGCCTTCGAGTCGGGGCGGCGCCCCAGCGACGGCCGCGTACGGCAGGCGCTGGAGGCGGCCGGCTTTGGCGGGATCGAGTCGCGCACCTTATGGGAAACGCGCAGGACGTATGGGGATTTCGAAGCGCTGGCCAGCGATCTGCGCGCCCGCACGGGGCGGTCCATCCTGCACGAGTTGAGCGATGCAGAGATCGAGGAACTGATTGGCTTCATTCGCCAGCGGGTTCCGGCCGGCTCTGCAATTGTTGAACAGGACCGGTGGACGATTTGGTCGGCGATCGCGGCGCGTGTTGGCTGACGCGCAGCCGCAACCCGCGTTCCGCAGCGGCCGGCGCCTAAGCCGGTATCCGCGTCGGCGCCGGGCTTTCTTCCAGATGATGCGCGGCGACGGCGCGCTGGAAGCCGCTTTCCACATGCTGCCGCATGGCGCGCGCCGCGATGTCGGGGTCGCGGGTGGCCAGGGCGTCGAGGATGGCGCGGTGTTCCGCATGCGAAGCCGATGAACTTCCCGCCAGGGAGAAGCCGCGCCGGCGCAGCAGGTGTATTCGGTTGACCACCTGCCGATACAGCCCCAGCAGCGTCGCATTGCCGGTCATTTCCACCAGCCGGTCGTGGAAGGCCAGGTTCAATTCGAAGTAGCGATTGACGCCGTCGCGCGCCGAGGTGGTTTCCAGTTCGGTCAGCATGGCGCCCAGTTCGGCCAGCTGTTCCTCGGTGATGCGGGGCGCAAGGCGGCGGCCGACCATTTCGTCCATGCCGGCGCGGACGTCGTAGAGCTCGGCGGCTTCTTCGTCGGAGAGGTCGCGGATGAACACGCCGCGGTTTTTCTCCAGGCGTACCAGGCCGGCTTCCTCCAGCGCGCGAAAGGCTTCGCGCAGCGGGCTGCGGCTGACGCCCAGGCGCTGGGAGAGCTCGCTTTCATTCAGGCGCGAACCGACGGTCAGTTCCCCGGACTTGATGCCGCGCAGGATTTCCTCCTGCACCAAGCCCGAGAGGGTCATGGAACGCAATAGATCGAAGGGCGAGGCGGCATTGGGCGGCATGGGGGTACGACCTTGGTGTGACGATGGACTCTTCCCACATCCGTGGGCGCGCCGGCTTAACTTCAGCGCGCGGTAAGGATATCAAAAGTACTGTATGCCGCAGATTGTAGAATCGTCGACAATCTGTAGAATGCAATTCTTTCGAGGCGGTGGCAAGTACCACCGCCCGTCTGGGCCCGCGGGGGCATCCAACCAGGAAGCAGGCAAGGCGCGGCAACAGCGCCGAATACCGGCAGCGTCCCAAGGCGCTGGCGGCAACCCCGTGGAGTCGAGACAAATGGTCGCTATCAAGGCGAGGATGTTTCGTGGCACGCCGGGCAGGGTGTTCATCCTGCTGTGCGCCATGTATTTCATCGAGTATGTGGACCGGGTGAACCTGTCGGTGGCGGCGCCGCTGATCAAGCAGGAATTCGGGTTGAGCAATACGCGCCTTGGTGTGGCGCTGGCCGCCTTCGGCTATTGCTATGCGATCTTCCAGATCGTCTGCGGCTATCTCGGCGACCGCCTGGGGCCGCGGCGCATGCTGGCGCTGTCGGGTGTGGTGTGGGCGCTGGGTACGCTGGCAACCGGCTTCGCGACGGGCCTGGGCGGCCTGATCGTGGCGCGGCTGCTGGTGGGCACCGGCGAGGGCGGCACCATACCGGTCGCCACGCGCGCCATGAGCAACTGGGTGCCGCGCGAACGTCGCGGATTCGCGCAAGGGTTCACGCACTCGGCCTCGCGGGCGGCCGCGGCGCTGACGCCGCCTCTGGTCGTGTTCATGATTCCCTTCGTGGGGTGGCGCGGCTCGTTCATGGTGATGGGCGTCATCAGCCTGGTCTGGGTGGCGCTGTGGTACGGCTACTTCCGCGACGATCCCCGGGACCATCGCGCGATCACGAGCGAAGAGCTGGCGGCGCTGCCGCCTTATACCGACGCCGCGCGCGGGCAGGATGGCAAGCGCGCGCCGGTGCCCTGGCTGGCGCTGCTGCGCCGCATCCTGCCCGTGACCATCGTCTTCTTCGCGCACGCCTGGGCGCTGTGGATGTACCTGAGCTGGCTGCCCAGCTTCTTCGTATCGCACTTCCACATCGACCTGAAGCACTCGGCGTTCTATACCGGCGCGGTGTTCCTGGCTGCCGTGGTCGGCAATACCGCCGGCGGCATGTTGACGGACTGGCTCTACACCCGCACCGGCAAGGTGAACGCGGCGCGCCGCAACGTGGTCATCCTGGGTTTCGGCGGGTCCATTCTGTTCATGTCCGGCGTGCTGTTCGTGCAGGACGAGACCGTGGTGGCGCTGTGCCTGGCCGCCGCGCTGTTTTTCCTGGAGCTGAGCGCGGGGCCGGTGTTCGCGACACCGATGGACGTGGCGCCCGCCTATGCCGGCGTCGCCACGGGTTTCGTCAGCACGGCCGCGGGACTGGCCGCGGTCATCTCGCCCATCACCTTCGGCTACATCGTCGATGCCACGGGTAGCTATACCTCGCCCTTCGTGGTGTCGATCGCGATTCTGGCGGTGGGCATCGTGATGTCGTTCTGGATGCGGCCCGACAAGGTCTTGCAGGCCGGGACGCCGGTGTCCAAGGCCAAGACCCCGGCATCCGGGGCACCCGTCATGGAATTCAGGAGTCCCGCGCATGAGTGAAGCAGCGATGAGTGAAGCAACGGCAAGTGAATCGACGAACCGGCCCTTGTCCGGGCGGGTGGCCATCGTCACGGGCGCTGCCCGCAATATCGGCCGCGCCATCGCGGTGGAACTGGGGCGGCAGGGCGCCGATGTGGTGGTGAACGCGCAGCGATCGGCCGACGAGGCGCGTGAAACGGCCGCGCTGGTGGAGCAGGCCGGCGGCAGGGCGCTGATGCATCTGGCCGATATCTCGAATCCGGAAGGCGCGCAAAGCCTGGTCGATGCCGCGGTGGCGCGCTTCGGACGCATCGACATCCTGGTGAACAACGCGGCGATCCGTCGCGAGTCCAGCTTCGACGAGCTGGACTGGGCGCAATGGCGCGAGGTCACCGGCGTGATCCTGGACGGTGCCTATCTGTGCGCGCACGCCGCCGCGCCCTGGCTGCGGCGCTCTCCGGCGGGCGCCATCGTCAATATCGGCGGCATGTCCGCGCACGGCGGGTCGGCCGGCCGCGCCCATGTGATCGCCGCCAAGATGGGGCTGGTCGGGCTGACGCGCGGCCTGGCCCACGACCTGAGCGGCGACGGCGTGACGGTGAACTGCGTGGTGCCCGGTTTGATCGATACGGCGCGCGGACATTCCGCGCAAGGGACGCCGGCGCATCACGCGAAGCATTCGACGCTGCTGGGACGGCGCGGCACCCCGCAAGAGGTGGCCGATCTGGTGGCGTTCCTGTGCGGGCCCAAGGCGCGCTATCTGACCGGGCAGACGATGCACGCGAACGGCGGCGCCTATCTGGGCTAGCCGTGGACGACGGCCCGGCGACACAAGGATTTTCCAGGAGACGACATGAAGATGGTACTTACCCCCGCGCGCATCGCGGCACGCGCGTGTTTGGCGCTGGCGTTCGGCATGGCCGCGCAGGCCGCCCACGCGCAGGCCGATTATCCCAACCATAAAGTCCGGGTGATCGCGCCGCAGGGGGCCGGCGGGGGCGTGGACGTGGTCGGCCGCCTGCTGACGGAGCAGCTTTCCCAGCGGCTGGGGCAATCGTTCTATATCGAGAACCAGGGTGGCGCGGGCGGCATCATCGGGGCGTCCGATACGGCGCGCGCCACGCCGGACGGCTACACCCTGATGATCGCTTACGTCGGCACGCACGGCACCAATCCCGCCGTGCGCAAAACCCCCTACGACGCCGTGAAGAGCTTCACGCCGGTCGCCATGATCGGCGGCACGGCGAACATGCTGCTGGTCGGACCGCACCTGGATGTGAAGACGCTGAAGGATTTCGTGGCCTACGCCAAGCAGAATCCGGACAAGCTGAGCTACGGCACCTCGGGCAACGGCACGCTGAATCATCTGGCGATGGAAGAGTTCAAGCATGTGGCCGGCTTCAATGACCTGTCGGTGCCGTACAAAAGCATGAGCGAGGCCCTGACCGACGTCATCGGCGGCCGCGTGCAGACGGTGTTTCCCGGCGTGGCGGCGGGATTGCCCGCGGTGCGGTCGGGCAGGGTGACGCCGCTGGCCGTTACCGGCGAGAAGCGCCAGGCCGTCCTGCCGGACGTGCCGACCTTCCAGGAGCTGGGCTATCCCACGATGCAGGCGCTGACCTGGTATGGCGTGGTCGGCCCCGCCCACATGCCGCAGGCCGTGACGGACAAGCTGAACGCGACGGTCAACGACATCCTGAAGTCGGCCGAGTTCCAGCAGAAGCTGCAGCAGATCGGTATCGAGCCGATGCCGATGACCCCGTCCCAGTTCGGCGACTACATCGCCAAGGAAGTACGCACGTGGACGCAAGTCGCCCACGACAGCAACATCAGCATCGATTGACGCCGCCGCGCGTCATCCACCGATTTCGACAGGAAACAGCATGTCCGAAGCAAGCAAGAACCCCGACGTATCGATATCCCAGCGGCTGGCGCGCGGCATCCTGGCCGCGCGGCCGGAGAACGCCCCCGGCGCCCGCGAAACCGGCCGGCGCATGGTGCTGGATATCGCCGGCATCTGCATCGCGGCGCGCGAGCAGCCGTATGTGGCGGCGGCCATCGCGTCCATCGACGCGGATGGCCCATGCACGGTGCTGGGCCATGCCCGCAAGCTGGGCGTCGAAGGCGCCGCCTTCGTGAACGGCATCGCCGCCCATGGCGAGGACTTCGACGACACCTTCGAGGGCGGCCCGGTGCATGCGGGCGTGGTGATCGTGCCCGCGTTGATCGCGGCGGCGGAACGCCATGGGTTTTCCGGGCAGGACTTCCTGCGCGGATTGGCCATCGGTTCCGAGATCATGTGCCGCCTGTGCGCGGTGGCGCCGACCAAGGTACACAAGGCCGGCTTTCATCCGACGGCGGTGTTCGGCGTGATGGGCGCCGTGGCCGGCATCGGCGCGGCGCTGCGGCTGACGGAGCAGCAACTGGTCGATGCCTTCGGCATCGCGGGCAGCATGGCATCGGGCATCATCGAATACCTGGCCGATGGCTCGTGGACCAAGCGCATGCATCCCGGTTGGGCCGCGCAGTCGGGCTATCGCGCGGTGCGGCTGGCTTTGGAAGGCTTCAAGGGGCCGCGCACCGTGTTCGAAGGTTCGCACGGCCTGTTCCATGGCTTCGCGAATACCCTGGCGGGCGACTTCGACGCGATGATGGCGGGCTTCGGCGATACCTGGATCTGGCCGACCATCGCCTTCAAGCCCTATGCCTGCGGGACGATGTGCCATCCCTATATCGACTGCGCGCGCGAGTTCGGCAAGCTGGGCCTGGATCCCGCGTCCATCGCCAGCATCGAATGCGAAGCGGCGGAGGGCGTACTGCACCGCCTGTGGGAGCCCCTGGACCAGAAGCGCAGGCCGCCCAATGGCTATGCCGCGAAGTTCAGCGTGCCGTATGCGATCGCGGTGGCGATCGTGCGCGGCGATGCCGGGCTGCGCGAGTACGACGACGTGATCGTCAAGGACCCGGCCATCCTGGGCGTGGCTTCCAAGGTGTCGTATGTGGTGGATCCCCAGAATCCCTATCCGAAGCAGTTCACCGGCCATGTGCGGGTGAAGATGGCCGACGGCTCTGTGCATGAATTCCGCCAGGGCTACTTCAAGGGCGGCGCGGAACACCCGCTCAGCGATGAGGACCTGATCCGGAAATTCCAGGCGAATTGCGCGTATGGCGGCTTGACCGAGGCGGATGCGCGGGCGCTGCTGGCGCATATCGAGGGCGCCTTCGATCGCGCCTCGGTGGATTTTTCGTTGTGCAGCCGATAGGGATCGCGTAGCGGCGCGGACGCGGGCGTCAATCGCGGGACAGCCGCAGCGACCGGTCCAGTCCGCGCATCAGCGGCAGCACGCCGTCGATATGCGGGCAGGGCACGCCGGCTTCCCGCGCGAATGCCTGCAACTGGCCCAGGATGGCTTCCACTTCGGTGGGGCGGCCGGCCAGGGCGTCCTGCAGCATGGACGGCCGCATGCCGCCTACCGGCTTGTTGCCGGCCGGGCCGCCGCGACGCAGCGCCGAGCGCGCTTCTTCGGCCTGGTCCTCGACATGGTTGCCCTGAGCGGCGGCGATGGCCACGAGTTCGGCGATGATGCCATCGCCGATGGCGAGCAATTGCGGATCGCTGGCCAGTTCATTGGAGGGCAGCCGCGTCAGGGCGCACAGCGGGTTCAAGGCGGCGTTGCGCATCAGCTTGGACCAGACTTCGCGCCGCAGGTCCGCCGGCGCCTCCGCGCCGAGGCCGGCGTGGCGCATCAGTTCGATGGTGGCGCGCAGCCGCGCGCTGTCCGCGCCATCCGGTTCACCCAGCAGCCAGCGGTTCGGTCCGGTATGGCGCACCACGCCCGGCTCGATGACTTCCGTGGGCGCATACACGACGCAGCCCAGCACGCGTTGCGGGGTGAGCGTGTTCCATAGCGCGCCGTCCGGATCCAGCAAGGGCAGGGGGCCGGGATCGGGCAGGCCATGCTTCCACCACCACGTCAGGCCGTTGGTGACGAAGACCGCGTGGCCGCCGGGCTTGAGCAGGACGGCGATGGCGGAGGCGGCGGCCGGCAGCGCGTAGGCTTTCAGCGTCACGAAAACGATATCCTGCGGCGGCAGGTCTTGCGGCCGGTCCACGGCATGCGCGGGGCGCGCGGCAATGTCGCCGCCGGTGGAGAGCACGCGCAGGCCATGGGTCTGGATGGCCGCCAGATGCGCGCCGCGCGCGATCACGGATACTTTCGCCTGCCCGTCGGCGGCCAGCCGCGCCGCCATGAAACCGCCGATGGCGCCCGCGCCGAAAACGCATACGTCCATGTCTTTTTTGCTCCTGGCGCGCGAGGCGCGATCGACGGGAGAGCGGCGCTGCCGGCGGCGCGATACAAGGCCTGGATCCGGCCCTGGCCGGCGCCGGGGAAAGCCGCGAATTGCCAGAATAGCAGGACGGGCCTCGCGGTTCCGGCGCATGGCGGGACATGCTACCGTCACGAGCGATGACTTCGGATCCCGCCACCCCCTGCGCGCCGTCCGCCAGGCCTTTCCTGCTGGCGGCGACCATCCTGGCGTCGTCGATGGCCTTCATCGACAGCATCGTGGTGAACGTCGCCCTGCCGGCGATCCAGGGGGAGTTTCATGCGGGCTTTGAAGTCCTGCAGTGGGTGGTCAACGGCTATGCGCTGATTCTGGGCGCGCTGATCCTGATGGGCGGTGTGCTGGGCGACCGTTATGGGCGCCGGCGGGTTTTCACGACCGGCATCGTGCTGTTCGCGCTGGCGTCGCTGGCCTGCGCGCTGGCGCCGTCGGCTGGCGCGCTGATCGCGGCGCGCGCGCTGCAAGGGCTGGGCGGCGCGCTGCTGGTGCCGCAAAGCCTGGCCATTATCGCCGCCGCGTATCCGAAGAACATACGTGGACGGGCGGTGGGCATATGGGCCGCGGCCGCGGCGCTGACCACGGTGTCGGGGCCTGTCCTGGGCGGTGTATTCATCGACCTGCTGTCCTGGCGCGCGGTGTTCTGGATCAACCTTCCGCTGGCGCTGTTGGCCGTCGCCCTGACGCTGCGCTTCGTCCCGGAAACCTACGGCGCGATTCGCGGCGCCACGGACTGGCTGGGCGGCTTGCTGGTCACGGCGGGGCTGGCGCTGGTGATCTACGCGGCCGGCGAATTGCCGCAGGCGCATCAGGGTCGCGGCGCGCTGCTGGCCGTGCTCGCGGCCGGCGTGTTGACGCTCGCCGCCTTCGTGGTCCACGAAGCGGGATCGCGCGCGCCGCTGGTGCCCTTGTCCATCTTCCGGTCGCGGGTGTTCAGCGCCACCAACGGGATCACCGTGGGCCTGTATTTCGCGCTAAGCGTGGTGTTTTTCCTGCTGCCTTATACGCTTATCCAGGTGCATGGCTATAGCGGGTTGCAGGCGGGGACCGCGCTGATCCCCTTTGGATTGGTGATGGGTTTGTTGTCGCCGCTGGCCAGCAGGCTGGGAGATCGCTGGGGACTGCGCGCGACCTTGAGTACCGGCGCGGGCCTGGTCACGGCCGGATGCATGGCCTTCGCGATCGTCGAAGGGCGCGGCGCGATCGACTATTGGACAGGCTATCTGCCGGCCTTGCTGCTGATGGCGGTCGGCATGACGATCAGCGTCGCGCCGCTGACCACCGCGGTGCTGAGTTCCGTCGCCGACGAGGAATCGGGTGTCGCCTCCGGCATCAACAACGCCGTCAGCCGTATTGCCGGCGTGCTCGCCGTTGCGGCGGCGGGCATGATTTCGCTGGTGTCCTTCCCGTATTACCTGTTCCATCGCCTGGCGCAGGCGGCTGTCGACGACGGTACGCGCGCGGCCCTGTTGGCGGGAGCCTCCAGGCTGGCGGCCCTGCGCGCGCCGGATACGGCGGCGCCGCACACGGCGCAGATGCTGCATGGCCTGATCCTGGACGCCTACGTCGGCAGCTACCGCACGGGCATGGCGGTCGCCGCCATCGCGGCGCTGACGGCCATGGCGATCGCGCTGCGTTATCTGCCCGCGCGGGTGACGCCGGGGATGGGCGGCAGATAGGGCGGCGCGCGCACGCTGTCCGGGATGCGCATGCGGCGTCGGCGCGGCGCGCGCCGTTGCCGCCGTGCCTGCATATCAAGCCAGATCCCCTCGCGCGGCCATGGCCAGCGCGGCCAGCACCAGCACGGCACCGGTGGCGCGGGCGACGCGCGTGCCGTTGCGCGGCAGGCGTTCGGCGGCAACGGCGACGGTGACGGCGATCATCGACGCCGGGTTCATGAGACCGGTCGCGAGCAATACCGCGGTCAGTCCGCAACAGGCCTGGATGCAGTGACCGCCCAGCCGCGTGCCGTAGCGCCATGCACGCCGCACGGGGGCCTGCGTGGCGAGGTCGATCGGCGCATCGCTGCAAAAGGCCAGATGGCGCGCTTTCCAGGCGGTGAGCTGCAACAGGCCAGCCGCCGCCACGATGCCCGGCACGGCGTAGGTGTCCGCGTGCGCCAGGACCGGCTGGTGCATGCGCAGGGCGGCCAGCGCCGCGCCCAGGGGATAAATGAAAACGCCCAGGCCGGCCCACACGGCAAGGTATCCGCACGCTGCCACTACGACGGCGCGGTCCGGATGAACCCGCGCGGCTGCCGCGCCGCCGGCGCCTATCGCCCGCCGATAGCGCCACAACGCGGGCGCCAGGACGGGCAGCATCATCGCTGCCATCATCGCGGTCCACATGGCCAGGAAGGAGAGGGCCGCGCCCGGCCATGTCTGTCCCGGCATGCGCAGCCACATCGTCCCCGGCATCGATTCGCCGCACAGGGGCAGGCGTGCGATGGCAGGCAGCGCGATGTGCCATGCCGCTGTCAATCCCGCGCACGCCAGGAGCACCAGCGCGCAGCCGCCGAAGCGCCGATATGGCGGTGCCGCGCGCGCCGCCGCGGGAAGCCGCCATGGATGGCGTTTCGCGGTGGCTGCCTGTTGGACCGTTGCCGTGTCGTGCTTGCCTGTCGTGTCCATCGATGCGCCCGCCCGTGTTCGCCGGCACTTCGTTCGATTGCCGGGCAGTGGTAGATTACGGACGCCCTGCCCGCGGCAGGGAGTGACAAATTTGGCGGAATCCTTATGGAACAGCTGATCACGATGGCGGCGCGGGCGTTGGCGGCGGGCGATCCGCTGGGTGCGCTGAACCGCGTCGCCCTATGCGAGGACGCGCCGGCGCTGGCCTTGCGGGGCCTGGCGATGGCGCAGCTGGGGGATTTCGCGCGCGCCAGGGCGCTATTGCGCCGCGCGGCCACGCGTTACGGCGGCCGCGATGCCGCGGCACGCGCGCGCTGCGTCGTGGCCGAAGCCGAGATCGCGCTGGTGTCGCGGGACCTGGCGTGGCCCGCCAAGGCGCTGGACGCGGCGCGGGCGACACTGGACGCGCATGGCGACCGCATGAATGCCGCGCACGCGCGGCACCTGGAGGTGCGGCGCCTGCTGCTGCTCGGCCGCCTGGACGAAGCCGACCGTGCCATTGCCGGCATCGATCCCACCGCCTTGAGCCCCGCTACCCGGGTGGCGCACGAACTCGCGCGCGCGGGCATCGCGATACGCAGGGTGCACGCCGGCGCGGCCCGCGATGCGCTGGTACGCGCGCGCCGCGCCGCGCGCAATGCCGGCATCCCCGCGCTGATGGCGGAAGTCGACGGCGCCGCGCGCGCGCTGCAGATCCCGGCCGCGCGCCTGGTGGCAGCCGGGGCCGAACGCCTGCTGCGGCTGGAAGAGGTGGAAGCGATACTGGGCTCGCGGTCCTTCATCGTCGATGCCTGCCGCCATGTCGTCGTCGAAGGCAACACCACGGTACTGCTGGCGACGCGCCCCGTATTGTTCACCCTGGCAAGGCTGCTGGCCCAGGCATGGCCGGCCGATGTCTCCCGGGACAGTCTCATCGAAACGGCGTTCCGGACGCGCCACGGCGACGAGTCGCACCGCGTGCGCCTGCGCGTGGAAATCGGCCGCCTGCGCCGCGCGCTGCAAGGCCTGGCCGGCATCGACGCCACGCCGCGCGGGTTCCAGCTGACGCCGCGCGGCGGGCGCGACGTGGTGGTCCTGGCGCATCCCTCCGAAGAGCCGCACGCGGCGGTGATGGCGCTGCTGTCCGATGGCGAATCGTGGTCCAGCTCCGCGCTGGCGTTGGCGCTGGGCGCCAGCCAGCGCACGGTGCAGCGCGCGCTGGAAACCCTGGCCTCGCGCGGCAAGGCCCAGGCCGCCGGGCGCGGCCGCGCGCGCCGCTGGATGGCGCCGGCGCCGCCGGGCTACACGACAACCTTGTTACTCCCGCTGCCGCCCATCGTTGATTAGCATCGGTCCATAAGAACCTATCGATTCCATGAACGAGGAGAGGACCCCATGAAACAACCTGCCCGCATCATCCGTGAATTGGGGCCCTTTCCCGGCGTCAGCGCCGTGCACGGCGTGACCTACGACGGCGAGCATGTCTGGTTCGCGTCCGGGGATAAGCTGCACTGCGTGGACGCGCACAAGGGAACGACCCTGCGTACCATCGACGTCGAGGCCAATGCGGGCACCGCCTTCGACGGCAAGCATATTTTCCAGATCGCGGGCGACCGGATCCAGAAAATCGATCCGCGGACGGGGCATGTATCCGGCGCCATTCCGGCGCCGCCGGGCTGCTCCGGAATGGCATGGGCCGAGGGTTTCCTTTGGATCGCGCAGTATCGCGAGCGCAAAATCCATCAACTCGATCCCGCAACGGGGAAGATCCTGCGCACCATCGAGTCCAATCGCTTCGTCACGGGCGTGACCTGGCTGGATGGCGAGCTGTGGCACGGCACCTGGGAGGGCGACGCCAGCGACCTGCGGAAAATCGATGCCGCCACGGGCGAGGTGCTTACCCAGCTGGATCTGCCCGCCGGCACCGGCGTGTCCGGACTGGAGGCCGATGGGCGGGATTTGTTGTATTGCGGCGGCGGCAACAGCGGGACGATACGAGTAGTGCGCCGCCCGGAGTGATAACGGCGGCCGGCCCCGCCCGGTGAGGAATGGATCGGGGCCGGCGACGCGCGGGACGCTTAACGCAGGCGGATACGGATCTCGTTGGCCATCTGCGTCAGCGCGGTGCGCGTGACGGCATCGTCGGCCAGGGCGTTGAGCAGGCCATAGTCATGGATGGTGCCGTTGTAGCGGGTAACCGTGACTTCGTTGCCGGCGGCATCCAGTTTGGCGCCGTAGGCTTCGCCCTCGTCGCGCAGCACATCGAACTGGGCGACCTGGACCAGCGCCGGGGGCAGGCCTTTCAGGTCCTGCAGCGATGCGCGCAGGGGCGAGGCGTACTTGTCGTTGCGCTGCGCTTCGTCCCGCGTATAGGCGTCCCAGAACCAGCGCATCATCGAACGGCTCAGGAAGTAGCCGTTGGCGTATTCCTTGTACGAGCCCGTGTTGAAGTTGTGATCGGTGACGGGCCACAACAGGCCCTGGAAGCGAATGGCCGGGCCTTGGCGGTCCTTCGCCATCAGGCTGACCACGGCCGCCATGTTGCCGCCCACGCTATTGCCCACCACCGCCAGGCGGCTGCCGTCGACGTTGATCTCCTGGCCGTGCTGCGCGACCCACTTGGTCGCGGCGTAGGCCTGGTTGATGGCCACGGGGTAGTGCGCCTCTGGCGAAGGCGTGTAGTTGACGAATACCGCCACGGCGCCCGACTGCACCACCAGGTCGCGCACCAGTCGCTGGTGCGTGGGGTAATCGCCCAGGATCCAGCCACCGCCATGGAAGAACATGAACACCGGCAAAGTTCCCGTGGCGCCGGCCGGACGCACGATCGTCAGGGGTACGGTCAGGCCATCCTGTGTGATGGTTTTCTCGGACACCTCGATGCCGGACAGATCCACCTTCACGCTTTCCTGCGCGCCGACCAGCACCGCGCGGGCTTTCTGCGGCGACAGGGTTTCTATGGCCGGTCCCTTGCTGCCATTCAATACCCGCAGGAAATCGGCCACCTTGGTGTCGGGATGAGGCTTGGCATTGTCGCTGCCCGCGGTGCCCGCCGCGACGGCGGCGGTGGAGAGGCTGGCAACCAGGCCGGCGAGGATCAGTTTCTTGAAGGCTTTCATGGTGTTTCTCCGTGGGTCAAGAAATCTATCTATCTATAGATAGACAAAGGGGTTGAAAAAAACCTCGCATTAAGCGAGGCCGGTACGCCGGCTCGCGTACCGTGGGCCAAATCCGTGCGGGCGGTTATTTCGCCCGGCGGTCTTTCTTGTGTTCGCCTTGCCGTACGCTGGCGACCACATCCTGCAATCTTGCCTTGGACCCGAACAGCCGCGCCGCCAGCACGCTGCCCTGGAAGGCGGCATACAGCGCGCGCGCGGCGGATCCGAGATCGCCGCTGACGCGCAGCGTGCCATCGTCGCGGCCCCGCGCAAGCACGCCCTCCAGCCAACGTTCGTTAGCCCGGAAGAACCCCTGCACAGCGCTGCGGACGTTCTCTGGCAGCGACGCGATGTCCGAGGCGAGCATGCCGCACAGGCAGATGCGGTCGCCATCGTGCATCAACATCCCGAAGGCCTGCGCGTAGGCTTCCAGCTGGCGCGCGGCGGACTGCGCGTCGTCGATGGCGCGCACCTGGGCAAGCACTTCCGTGCTGTAGCGGTTGACGGCCTCCAGCACCAGGTCTTCCTTGGTGGGAAAGTAGTAGTGGATGCTGGACGTCTTTACGCCAACCAGCGTCGCAAGGTCTCGGTAGCTGAAGCCGTTGTACCCGCGGGTCATCAGTAGCACCCTGGCATGGTTCAACAGCTGTTCGCGGACGGTCGTCGTTTCCATGGAAGGCATTCTATCTACTGACAGATAGATAACGCAAGCTTTTTCTTTTTGGGCAATGCATGCGATGTTGGGGGCCCGCGTCCGCCGCGGCACAGCACTTGCTCTATCCGGACCGCGGTGCGGCATAGGGCCGCACCCGCGCCACGGCCTCCTCGTTCATTGCAAGAGGAAGGCCGGGTGCCAAATCATGAGGAGAAGTATATGAACGCCATGAAGCCGGTTCTCGCAAGTGCCCTGATCGCCCTGTCCGCCTTTTCCGTGGGTGCCCACGCCGAAAGCGCGAAAGAGAAGGCCATCGATGCCCAGTATCGCGCCGACCAGAAGAAGTGCGATGGCATGAAGGGCAATGACAAGGACGTCTGCGAGCAGCAGGCCAAGGCCACCCGCGAGAAGGCCAAGGCGGACGAGAAGGCGGGCAAGGAGCAGGCCGAAGCCCGCCACGATGCCAACAAGGACAAGCGTGACGCCGACTACAAGGTCGCCAAGGAAAAGTGCGATGCCATGAGCGGCAACGCCAAGGACGCGTGCATGGCCGACGCCAAGGCCAAATATGGCAAGTAAACGCGCACCGGCCAGCCGGTGATGGACGGGGCGCGCGGGCAGCCGCGCGCCCCGTCCGTTCGTCAGGCAAGGACCTTATCGCAGGCGCGACGGCACGGCCCGCTTGATCCAAGGCGATTTTTATTGAATGATCGCGGCGATATTCATCATCGGGCTTTCCCTTGCGCCAATTGCCTCCGCTCGCCGCTGTGCGGGCTTTCGAAGCCGTCGCCCGTACCGGATCGGTGACTCGCGCCGCCGAAGAACTGTGCCGCACGCATGGCGCGGTCAGCCGCCATCTGCGCCTGCTGCATGAACACGCCGGCGTCGCGCTGTTCGAAAAGGACGGGACCGGCCTGCGGTTGACGCAGGCCGGCAGCGATTTCCACGTGGCCGTGCGGTCGGTGTTCGACCAGCTGGAGCAAGCCTACGATAGGCTGGGCCGCCACGCGCGCGGCCCGGGCCTGCACGTGGCCTGCAGCGCGACTTTCGCCATGCGCTGGCTGGTGCCGCAACTGGCGGCGTTCTACCGGGCGCATCCGGACATCCGCATCCGCCTGTCCATGACGTCCGCCCGCGAAATGCGCAACGAGGGCGCCGATCTGCTGCTGGCCTGGGATCTTTCCGGCTATAGCGACGCGGACCGCCGCCGCGCGCTCCCGCTGGCGCCGGTAAGCTTCGCCGCGGTGTGCACGCCGGATTACGCGAAACTGCCCCCGCGCAAGCGTGCGCGCATCGCGCATGAATACACCTCCAGCGCCTGGGATCAGTGGGAAGCGAAGACGGGCCGGTCCGTCGCGCGCGGCGACACGCTGGCTTTCCCGCATACCCACCTTTGTATCGAGGCCGCGCTGTCGGGCCTGGGCGTGGCATTGGTCGAACAACGCCTGATCGCGCGCGAACTCGGCGAAGGGCGGCTGGTCGCGCCGTTTGGCACGGTGGCGTTCGACGGCGGTCTATGCGCCTTGCCGGCTGCCGGGCGTACCCTTGCGCCGCAGGCCGACGCATTTATCGATTGGCTGCGCGCGTCGTTGCACGCGAGCGACGCCGGCGCTGCGTCCCGCCGGTAAGGTTTGCCACGCGTCGACATGCCAGGGTAAGCTCGCCACCATACCTGGACACGCTGCGGCAGGAACGTTTCCCGCGAGCCCGCCATCCATGCCGGCAAAATCCCGACACCGCAAGTGAATACATCCATCATCGGCATCCCCGCCGCCTTCGCTTTCCGACGAATCACTCGACGCCGACGTTGAGTGGTTTCATGCCGTTCGATTGCCGCTGATCCGGCGATCCACCCTGAAGGCCACGACATCCCCGTGGCCTTTGCGTTTTTCTATCTGCCCATGCGGTGATGTCCCCGGCCTTCGTTCCCTACCTTCAAGGAGCGCAAGCATGCATCACCCCGATCTCGACATCCGGCCCTACCAGTCGCGCGACGAAGCTGCGTTATCCAGCTTTGGCACGCCTGCGGGCTGACCCGTCCATGGAACGACCCGCACAGGGACATCGCGCGCAAGCTGACGGTGCAGCCCGAATGGTTCCTGGTGGGAACGGTCGGCGATCGCGTCGTCGCCTCGGTCATGGCCGGCTACGACGGCCATCGCGGATGGATCAACTACCTTTCGGTCGACCCAGCCTGCCGCAAGCGCGGCTACGGCAAGGCGCTTATCGATGCGGTGGAACAGCGGTTTATCCAGGCCGGCTGCCCCAAGATCAATCTGCTGATACGCGGCGACAACCAGGCGGTGCAGGACTTCTACCGCGTGCTGGGGTTCAGGCAGGACGATGTGATCAGCTACGGCAAACGGTTGATTCCGGATACGCGGGAACAGGCCGTGGGCTGATGGGCTTGGTAGCGCTGTCCTGGCGCCGCCCCGGAAGGGGCGGAACGCCGGGGCATCGCTTTACTGGTCCAACCAATTTGCCGGCCCCCTGGGCAGTCACGATACTCCACGTTTTTCGCCGGAGCGCGCGATGGAAGACGCGCCTCCGGCTCTTGCGCGCGTCCTCGCGATAGGTGTGCGCGCCACCCATAACGCGGAGACCTTCCATGCAACCGATCGCCCATTCGTCCTTATCGCGCCGCAGCATGCTGCTCGGCGGTGCCGCTCTGGCGGCAATGTCCGGCCTGGCCGGCACCGCGCGCGCGGCGGACTGGCCCGACAAGCCCCTGCGCCTGATCGTTCCTTTCCCGCCCGGCGGCACCACCGATTTCGTGACGCGCCTGATCGGGACCAAGGTGGGACAGAGCGTCGGCCAGGCGGCCATCGTCGAAAACAAGCCCGGTGCCGGCACGGTGATCGGCGTCGATTTCGTGGCGAAGTCGGCGCCGGACGGTTACTCGTATGTCTGCGTGGCGGGCAGCTTTTGTGTCAACAGCGTGCTGGTCAAGCATCTGCCTTATGACAGCCTGCGCGACCTGCGGCCCGTGGCGATGATGGGCGCGTCCGACCAGGCGCTGGCGGTGTATCCGGGCAGCGGCCTGAAGAGCCTGGCCGACCTGAAGAAGGCCGCGCTGGCCAATCCGGGCAAGCTCAGCTACGGCTCGTTCGGCGTGGGCACGACACCGCATCTGGCGGGAGAGATGCTGAAGCAGCAGATGGGCGGCCTGGATATCACCCATATCCCCTACAAGGGCCAGGGGCCGGCGCTGACCGATTTGCTGGGCGGCCATACCACCATGATGTTCGGTACCTGGCTGGACTTGCGCGATCTGGTCCAGGCCGGCAAGCTGGTCGTGCTGGGCATGGCCACGGATAAGCGTTCGCGCTTCGCGCCGGACGTGCCGACGATGCGCGAACAGGGCTACGACATCGTTTCCGCGACGTGGGCGGGCCTGCTGGCGCCGGCAAAGACGCCCGACGACGTGGTGATGCGGATGAACCAGGAAGTGAACAAGGCGCTGGCGCTGCCGGATGTGATCGCCGCGTTCGACAAGAACAGCACGGAGGCGATGCCCGGCACGCCGCAGCAGTTCGCGGCGTACATCCAGAGCGAAATCGCGAAGTACAGGAAGGTGATCGAAACCGCCCATATCTCGGCGCAAGGCTGAACGCGCCGCCGGCGCGGGATCCGGCCGCGAGGCATGCAAGGACGGCTTCCGGAGCGTGGCCTCCGGGACCGCCATACCTATCGAGGAAAGAAACATGGCTGAAACTGCCCATGCCGGCGCGGCTGCATCGAAGCCGCGCACCTATTTCGACAAGATCTGGGACGAGCATTTCATCAAGGCATTCGACGAGCGGGAGCACTTGCTGCAGATCGACCGCCTGATGCTGCACGAAGCCATGGGCACCGTTGCCATGCGCGAACTGCGGCAGGAAGGCCGCGCCGTCGCCAGCCCCGCCCAGGTGTTCAGCCTGATCGACCATGCGGTCCAAACCAAACCCGGCATCGGTATCCGCAAGGGCTGGAACGACATCGGCACGCAGCTGATCGACGAGTCGCGCCTGTTGTCGCGCAAACTGGGGCTGCACTTCATCGACGTGGACGACGCGCGGCAGGGGATAGCCCATGTGATCGCGCCCGAGCTCGGTATCGCGCTGCCGGGCCTGACGGTGGTCTGTCCGGACAGCCATACCTGTACGCTCGGCGGCCTGGGCGTGCTGGCCTGGGGGATAGGCGCGTCCGAGTGCAAGCATGTCCTGGCGACGCAGGTCTTGATGCAAACGCGGCCCAAAACCATGCGCGTGAATTTCCACGGCATCCTGCCGCCGCATGTGTACGCCAAGGATATGGTCCTGAACCTGATCTCGCGCGTGGGCGCCAACGGCGGCACGGGGCACGCGGTGCAGTTCGCCGGGCCGGCCGTTGCCGCGCTGCCGATCGAGGCGCGGATGACGCTGTGCAATATGGCCATCGAGTTCTCCGCCAAGTACGGTTTCGTGGCGCCCGACGACGCGACCTACGAGTATTTGTACGGCCGCGAGTTCGCGCCCGGGGGCGCGCAATGGGACGCCGCGGAGGCGCACTGGCGCGCGCTGGCGCACGATGACGGCGCGCGCTTCGACCGCGAAATCGACATCGATTGCACGGCGCTGGAGCCCCAGGTGAGCTGGGGCACCAGTCCGCAGCACGTGATTCCCATCAGCGGCCGTATTCCGTCGCCGTCGGATTACGCCGACCCCGGCGAACGCGCATGGGTCGAGCGCGCGCTGCGCTACCAGGGCCTGGAGCCCGGCACGCGGGCGCAGGATGTCCGCATCGACGCGGCGTATATCGGCTCCTGCACCAACGCGAGGCTGTCCGACCTGCGCGAGGCCGCCGCCGTCCTGAAGGGCCGCAAGGTGGCCGCGGGCGTTACGGCGATCTGCGTGCCGGGCAGCACCCAGGTCAAGCGCGATGCCGAGGCAGAGGGCCTGGACCGGGTCTTCCTGGAGGCCGGTTTCGAATGGCACGACTCGGGCTGCGGTCTGTGCGCCCAAGGCAAGGACCGTTTCAAGGGCGAGCGCATCATGAGCACGACCAATCGCAATTTCGAAAACCGGCAGGGATTGGGGTCGCGCACGCACCTGGCCAGTCCGGCCACGGTGGCCGCGTCCGCGGTGACCGGACGCATGACCCATGTGCGCCAATTGCCGAGCGGAGCCTGACATGGAAAAATTTTCGAGCATCCGGGGTTACGCCGCGCCGCTGATGCAGATCAATATCGATACCGACCAGATGATTCCGTCGCGCTTCCTGCCGCGCGCGCATGAGCCGGGGGTGCTGAAGGAAGGCCTGTTCTCGGAATGGAAGACGCGGCCGGACGGCACGCCGAATCCCGACTTCATCCTGAACCGCGCACCCTTTAGCGAGGCCACTATCCTGCTGGCCGGCCGCAATTTCGGTTGCGGTTCGTCGCGCGAGGGCGCGCCCAAGGCGCTGCGCCAATGGGGCATGCGCGTCATCATTGCCGCGTCGTTCGGCGACATTTTCTACGGCAATTGCTTTCGCAACGGCATGGTGCCGGTGATCCTGCCGGAACCCACGGTCGAGGCCATGGCGGCGGACGCGATGGCGCGCGGGGCCGACGCGCTGATCGACGTCGACCTGGAGCGCAACACCGTTACCACGGCGCGCGGCGAGGTGCTGTCGTTCCCGTCGCCCGCGCGGTTGCGCGCGATGCTGTTGGGCGGCCTGGACGAGATCGACCTGACGCTGACCATGCGCCAGGATATCGACGCGTTCCGCGGCCGCGATACCGGCGGCCGGCCCTGGGCATACGCGCTGCCGCGCGCGAATTAGCGGACGAAGCGCCCGCGCCTCCAGCGCGGGGGGGGCGCGGAGACGGTCGGCGGCGCCGGGCCAAGTCACGGTCCGACTCCGCCGTTCGGACTTTTGGGCAGGAATTGCGTTGAAATTGGCAGCCGCGCCGGCGCGCCGGACGGCATAATTCCGTCCAATGATCCAGGCGCCATCCCGCCCCCAACCCAATGTCACGCGCCCAACGGCTGCTCGACCTGCTGCAGATGCTGCGCCGCCACCGCTATCCGGTGAGCGGCGCGCTGCTGGCCGGGCATTTGGGCATCAGCCTGCGTACGCTGTACCGCGACATCGCGCTGTTGCAGGCGCAAGGGGCGCACATCGAGGGCGAGGCCGGCGTGGGCTATGTATTGCGGCCCGGCTTCATGCTGCCGCCGCTGATGTTTTCCGAAGAGGAAATCCAGGCGCTGGTGCTGGGATCGCGCTGGGTGGCCGAACACGCGGACAGCCAGCTGGGCCAGGCGGCACGCAACGCGCTGGCGAAAATCGCCGCGGTGCTGCCGCCGGAGCTGGGGCACGAATTCGACGACGGCGCGCTGTTCGTGGTCCCGGGCGAGCAGGTGACGGATACGGCGGACGTCGCGCTGATCCGGGACTCCATACGCAGGGAGCGCAAACTGCGCATCGAGTATCGCGACGAACACGCCGCCGAAACGGCGCGGGTCATCTGGCCTTTCGCGCTGGGATTTTTCGAGCGCGTGCGCATCGTGGCGGCGTGGTGCGAGCTGCGCCAGGGTTTCCGCCACTTTCGCACCGACCGCATCGTCACGTTGGCCGCGCCGGGCGACCGCTATCCGGAACGCCGGCAGGCGCTGCTGAAAACCTGGCGCGCGCTGATGTCGGCCGCGACCCCGGAATGACGGCCTGTTGATCGTACGGCCGGTCACGGCGCCGCCTGGCGTCGCGACGGCGGACGGCCTGTTGTCGAGACCGCCGGGCCTCGACCGTCGTTCGATACGGCGACATGGCGTTCGGCCGGCACCACGATATTCCAGTGACGGCCAACGCTACTGACAATTTCTGACAGTAGGGCTGGATAGCCTACCGCATTGCATCCGGATGCCCGGATGCCGCGCGCGGTCGTCCGGCCGATGAAAAAGAGGAAAGCACCATGCCACACCCCAACCACGTTTTGCTTTTCGTCGAAAACCCCGTCGCCAGCGCGGCGTTCTATTCATCGCTGTTCGGCTGCAAGCCCGTGGAAGCCTCGCCGACCTTCGCATTGTTCGACCTGTCCTCCGGCATCCGCCTGGGGCTGTGGTCGCGGCGCGATGCGGAACCCATGGTCATCACGCGCGGCGGCGGATGCGAGCTGGGCATTCCCGTCGGCGATGACGACAGCCTGCACGCGCTGTATGCCGACTGGAAGGCCCGCGGCCTGGCGGTCGTGCAGCCGCCCACGGACATGGATTTCGGCCGTACCTTCGTGGTGCTGGACCCGGACGGCCATCGGCTGCGCGTTTTCCGGCCGGGCGACTCGAACACCCACCGGCACGGCCGGCAAGAGCACGAAGCCATCGCGGCGTGAGCACGCCTAGTGCGGTTTGATGCAGTGGCAATATACGAAGTGCTGGATGCGGCCGGCCGGCGTCGTGTGGGCTTCATCCTCGTGTCCGACCAACTGGAATGCCGGGCCGAACTCCCCATGCAGCGTGTCGGCATCGTACCGGACCACCGGCAGTCCGCTGCATTCGGCGGGGCCGTCCGGTGAAAACGTCGCCACGATGACGTGCCCGCCGGGTTTCACCGCCCGCATGACTTGCCGGACGTAGGCACGCCGGTCCGCTTCATCGGTCAGGAAATGGAAGACGGCGCGGTCATGCCAGATGTCGAACCGTGCCGTCGGCAGCGCCGCGGCCGTGACGTCGGCTTCCAGCCAGCGGACCGCCGCGCCGCGCGATCCCAGACGCCGGCGGGCGATGGCCAGCGCTTCGCCGGAAAGATCCAATACGGTAAGGTCGCCGTATCCGCATCCGGCCAGATCGTCCACCAGCGTCGAGGCGCCGCCGCCTATGTCGATCACGGCGGCGTCAAGGCCCAGGCCGATGCGTTGGATCATGTCCACCGACAGCGCGGCGTGCGGCTGGTACCAGCTGACCGCCGTCGCCGGCTTGCTGGCGTAGACGTTTTCCCAGTGCTCCTTGGATGGCATGCGTTTCTCCGTACCCTGCCTGCAGTCGCGCGGGCATGGGCGCGGGGCAGCGATCCATGCCTTCGGCGTCCTGTATAGCACGGCGCTTTTACGCCGTCATGGCGGTCGCGTCCCTGGCCTTCAGGCCGGCAGCAAGGGCGCCATGGCGGCCGGGCCGGAGGCGTCGCTGTACTCGTCCTCGTCGCGCGCCGGCTCGCGGATCAGCGCCGCTTCCGCGCTGTCGTACAGGCGGAAGGCGCCGATGGCCTCCATCAGTTGGGCGGACTGGGCTTCCAGGGTCTTGGATGCGCCCGCGGCGGCGGTCACCAGGGCGCCGTTCTGCCGGGTCAGTTCATCGATCTCGGCGACGGCGGCGTTCACTTCATCGATGCCAGTGCGCTGCGTCTGGCTGGCATGGCCGATCTCGGCGACGATGGTCGCCACGCGCTCGACGCTGTCGACGATTTCGCCCATGACCGCCGCGGCATCGTCGGCCTTGCGCGCGCCGTTGTCCGTCTTGTCCAGCGACGCGGTGATCAGGCCGCGGATATCCTTGGCCGCGGTCGCGCTGCGCTGGGCCAGCGCCCGCACTTCGGAGGCCACGACGGCGAAGCCGCGGCCGCTTTCGCCGGCGCGCGCGGCTTCCACCGCCGCATTCAGCGCCAGGATGTTGGTCTGGAACGCGATGCTGTCGATCAGGCCGGTGATCTCGGAGATTTTCTGCGCCTCCTGGCGGATCTCGCCCATCACGTTGGCCACTTCGGTGACCGCCTGGCTGCCCGATCCGGCCACGGAGCGCGCGGTCACTGCCAGCTGCGCGGCGGTATCCGCGCTCGCGGCGTTATTGTGGACATTGTCGGCCAGCATCTGCATGGAGGCCACGGTCCGCTGCAGGGACTCCGCCTGGATGCGGGTACGTTCTTCCAGCTGTCCGTTGCCCTCCATGAGCTGGCGCGAAGCGCCCGACATGGCCAGCGCGCCGACACGCACATGGCTCATGGTGAGGTGCACGGCGTCCATGGTGGCCTTGAAGGCGCTGGCCAGTTCGCTGTTCATGTCCAGCCTGCCGAAACGCAGGTCGAACACGCCGTCCTCACGGCCCAGATGGGCGCTCAGGCGCGCCAGTTCCTCGGCGGTGACGGCGTCCTTTTCCATGCGCCAGGCAAGCCAGCCCAGCGCGATGGCCTGCACCGCGACGTAGGAAGCGTGCAGCGCCACGATGCCCAGCCCGGGGCTGGTGAAACAGGAGACCCCATAGCCCCACTGCTGGAGGAAATTGAAGGACACATGGTGGATGGCGATCACCGCGGCGGCACAGGCGATGGGCCGCCAGTCCCGATACGCCAGCAGCAGCGACAGCAGGACGAACACGCCGAAGTGCATGTCGGTCATGCCCGACATCAGATGGATATGCAGCGCGGCGAAGACCATCAGCGCCGTCGCCACGGTCAGGCGGGTGAACAGCCGCGCCGGCCACCATACGATCAGCAGGGAAGGCAGTATCACCGCCGGCAGGCCGACGGCCAGCGCCGATGTCCAGCGGCCGTACTGCGGGGCCAGGCCCAGCGCGACGGCGAACAGCACCCATAGCAGGGGCAGCATCGCGCGATCGACGCGGCGGTAGGAGGCTTCGAGGAGAAAAGCGATGTCTCGCATTGGCATGTCCTGAATCGGGCACAAATCCCGAATTGAAGCGAATTTAAATCAGTTTGTGAATACTTGTCGCAGAAAATTTCGGATTTTGCGACAAATCGAGGTCGGCGCGCGGCCAAACCCGCGGGACGGCGAGGCAAAAAGGCAGCAAGCCAATAGGCTGGCGTCTGTGGGGCAGGACGGGGCGGGCCAGGCAGCCGGCCCGGACGACGGAGAAGGGATGTAAGGCGGGAAGCAGGGGGGCCTGGGGATAGGCCAGTCGGTGCGGTATCTCGTATAATCGTATACGATTAGACAAACGGCAATTCTCGGATGGCTATGGACTGGCTCTCGGCGCCCATCGCGCAAGACACATTCGCGGAAATCAAGAACACCTCGCTGGGCAAGCTGGTGCGCGACCGGCTTCTCAGCCAGATCCTGGCCGGCGAGTTCGAACCGGGACAAGCCCTGCGGGAATCCGAGCTGGTCGAGCGGCTGAACGTCTCCCGCGTGCCGGTGCGCGAGGCGCTGCGCGAGCTGGAAAGCCTGGGGCTGGTGGTGTCGCGCAAGCATTCCGGCGTGTACGTGCGCGAACTCTCCGACGACGAGGTACGCGATCTTTATCAATTCCGTTCGATCCTGGACAGCCATGCGGGCCGCATGGCGTCGCAGTTGCCGGCAGAGCGCCGCCAGGCGCTGGTAGACGCGCTGGAGCCTTGCGTCCGGGCCATGGACGAGGCTATCCGGGATGCGAATCCGCAGGCGTACTACCGCGAGAACCTGCGCTTTCACGGCTTGTTCATCGAGTACGCCGGCAATCGGGAGATCGCCAGGACTTACCGGGAGGTCATCCAGAAGCTGCACCTGGCGCGCCTGAAGAACCTGTCGTCCGAACCGCACCGGGAACAGTCCAACATCGAGCACAAGCAGATCGTGCAGGCCTTGCGCGATTCGATCACGACGGCGCACGCCGACCATTGCGCGCGGCTGCTCGCCGATCACGTTATCAACGCCCACGATCGCCTATCCGCCATATGAACCGTGCCGCCGCGCGGGACGGCGCGGCGCGATACCAACCTTCGTCCCATTCCGTAAAAAACCAGCTACAACAAGGAGACATACCGTGAATCGTCGTTCCTTCCTGCTCGGCGCCGGCGCTACCGCCCTTAGCCTGCCCTACGCCTCTTTCGGCGCATCGAAGTACCCCGACCACCCGATCACCTACATCGTGCCCGTGGCGCCCGGCGGCGGCAGCGATTACGTGGGACGTGCCACGACCAGCGCGTGGGGCAAGGAACTGGACGCGACCTTCGTGGTGGAAAACCAGAGCGGCGGGGGCGGCGTGATCGCCTGCCAGAAGACCATGCGTTCGAAGCCCGATGGCTACACGCTGATGCAGGGCTATGTCGCGACCCTGGGCACCAGCCCGGCCACGCGCAAGGTGCCCTATGACCCGATCAAGGATTTCACGGCCGTCGGCATGATAGGCGGCACGCCCAACGTGCTGGTCGTGAATGCCAAGCTGCCGATCCACAACCTGAAGGAGTTCATCGCCTACGCCAAGGCGCATAACAATATGAACTACGGGTCGGCCGGCGCCGGTTCGCTGACGCATTTGCTGATGGAGCTGCTGCAGCAGCAGGCCGGCACGAAGATGGTGCATATCGCCTACAAGGGCATCGCGCCCGCCTTTACCGACCTGCTCGGCCAGCAGACCCAGGCGATGTTCCCCGGCCTGGCCGCCGCGGTTCCGCACCTGCGCTCCGGCGCCGTGCGCGCCATCGCGTTGACAGGCGAACAGCGCAATCCCGCCTTTCCCGATGTCCCGACGTTCAAGGAATTGGGCATGACGGGCTTTGACGACGTGCTTCAGTGGTATGGGGTGTCCGGCCCGGCCGGCATGGATTCCGGTATCGTGCAAACCCTGAATACCGCGCTGAACAAGGTCCTGAAGGACCCCGCGCTGACGAAGCAGCTGGACACCGAAGCCATCATCCCCATGCCGATGTCGCCGGCGCAGTTCGCCGCCTATGTCAGCAAGGATTTCGACCGCTGGTCCAAGCTGGCCAAGGCGCAGCACATCAGCCTGGATGCATGACCACTTGACGGCGGCGCCGCCGCCGACGGATTTTCACCACCTCCAACCTAGAGAAACGCATGGCCCTGAACACCAAGATCGATGCCGATCACAATGCGCCGCCCGTGACCCGCACATTGGCGGAATTCGTCGTCAACCATCCTTCGCGCGGCTGGAGCGACGAGGTGGACCACGAGGCCCATCGCACTTTCATGAACTGGCTGGGCTGCGCCGTCGGCGCCGCGCACCATGAGGCCGCGCTCGCGGCCCTGCACGCGGTGCAGGTGCTCAAGCCCTCGGAGCAAGCCACCATCCTGGGCCGGCGCGAACGCGTGGACATCGCCAGCGCCGCGTTGATCAACGGCATTACGTCGCATACCTTCGACTTCGACGATACGCACCTGAAGACGATCATCCACCCCGCGGGCCCGGTGTGCTCGGCGGTGCTGGCGCTGGCGGAACTGACCGGCGCGAGCGGCCGCCAGATCATCGATGCCGTCGTCATCGGCATCGATGTGGCCTGCCGCATCGGCAACATGGTCTATCCGCAGCACTACGATCGCGGCTGGCATATCACCGGCACGACCGGCGGCTTCGGCGCGGCGGCGGCGTGCGCGCGCCTGCTCGGCCTGAGCGTGGACCAGACGCAGATGGCGTTGGGCATCGCAGCCTCGCAGCCCGTCGGCCTGCGCGAGCAGTTCGGCACCATGACCAAGCCTTTTCACCCGGGCGGCGCCGCCCGTGCCGGCCTGATGTCGGCGCTGATGGCGCGCGAGGGTTTCACGTCCAGCAAGCGCGCCATCGAGGCCCCGCGCGGTTTCGCGCAGGTCGCGTCGACCAAGTTCGACTGGAACGAGATCACCGACGAGCTCGGCAAGCGCTTCGAGATCTCGTTCAATACGTACAAGCCTTTCGCCTGCGGCATCGTCATTCATCCCAGCATCGATGCCTGCGTGCAGCTGCGCGCCAAGGGCGTCACGCCGGAGAACCTGGAGCGCATCGACCTGCGCGTGCACTCGCTGGTACTGGAACTGACCGGCAAGAAGGAACCCGCCGACGGCCTGCAGGGCAAGTTCAGCGTGTATCACGGCTGCGCGGCCGGCCTGATCTTCGGCCGGGCCTCGGAAGACGAGTACGCCGACGACATCGTCAATCGTCCCGACGTGGTGGATGTGCGCCGCAAGGTCGTCGCCACGGTGGATGACGCCATCGACGAGGCCAGCGTGGACGCGGTCGCGACGCTGAAGGACGGCAGCAAGGTCCATATCTTCGTCGAACACGCCATCGGTTCCCTGCAGCGCCCCATGAGCGACGCCGACCTGGAAGCCAAGTTCAGCGGCATGTCCGACCAGATCCTCGGCGCCGACCAGACGCGCGACCTGATCAAGGCCTGCTGGGACCTGGGCAACGCACCCGACGCCCGCAAGGTCGCTGGGCTGGCAAGGGCGAAGGCATGAGCGGTAAACAGAAGATCGTCGTCCTGGACGACTGGGAAAACGCCCTGCGCGAGCGCGTCGACTGGAAGGCGATAGGCGCAAGGGCGGATGTCGTGCTGCACAACACGATGCTGCGCGGCGATGCCCTGCTGGATGCCTTGCGCGGCGCGCAGTGCGTGGTGCTGATCCGCGACCGCACGCCGATGCCGGCCGAACTGATGCAGCGGCTGCCCGACCTGCGGCATATCCTGTACACCGGCACGCGCAATACCAAGCTGGACCTGAAGGCGGCGCTTGAACGGGGCATTCTGGTCAGTCATACGGAGTGGGGGCCTTCCAAGGCCAGCACCTGCGAGATGACCTGGTCGCTGATCCTGGCCGCCGCGCGGGGTATCGCCGACCTGAGGCTGACGCCGGCGCGCACGACGTGGCGCGATCCCGCGCGCGTGGCCTTCCTGCCGCCGGTGCTGCATGGCCAGCGGCTGGGCCTTATCGGCCTGGGCCAGATCGGCCAGCGGGTGGCGGCCGTGGGCCGGGCCCTGGGCATGGAAGTCGTCACCTGGAGCCCGAACATGACGGCCGCCCGCGCGGCCGAACACGGGGCGGCGTCGGTCAGCCTGGAGGACCTGCTCGGTACCTCGCAGGTCGTCAGCCTGCACCTGGTGCCTTCCCCTCCCACGCGGCAGTTGCTGAACCGCGAGCGCCTGGCCCTGATGCGGCAGGACAGCATCCTGGTCAATACCTCGCGCGCCGACCTGATGGACACCGATGCGCTGGTGGAGGCCCTGCGCGCCGGCCGCCCGGGGTTCGGGGCGTTCGACGTGTTCGACGCCGAGCCGCTGCCCGGGGGGCATCCGCTGCTGGGATTGGAGAATGTGCTGCTGACCCCGCATTACGGCTTCGTCGCCGAGCCTGTATTCCAGGAGTTCGCGCGCGGCGTGCGGCGCAATCTGGATGCCTGGCTGGCCGGCGAGCCGGTGCCCAACACCCTGAAGGAATAGGTCGCGGGCAGCACGGCGGTATTGCGTTTTAATAGGACGCATGCAAATCGACTTTCTCGGCATGCAGGCGTTCCTGGCCATCGTGGAGCAGGGCGGCTTCCAGCAGGCAGCCGCCCATCTGTGCCTGTCCCAGACCGCCGTCAGCCATCGTATCCGCAAGCTGGAGTCCAGCCTGGGCGTGAGCCTGCTGGCCCGCACGACCCGCGACGTCACCTTGACGGACGCGGGTCGCGCGCTCTTGCCGCGCGTGCGCGCCGCCATGCGCGAATTCGAGCTTTCCTACGATGCCTTGCGGCAGCACAGCCGTACGGCGCCGCAATGGCTGGCCTTCGGATGCCTGCCCACGCTGGCCGCGCATCGCATCGCGCCGGCGCTGGCGCGCTTTCGCGATCTGCATCCGGCGATCGCCGTGCGCGTGTTCGACAATTCCATCCAGGAGATCGCCGAACTGACCCACGCCGAAACCACGGTATTCGGCATTTCGGTGGTCGCGGCGAATCCCCATAACCTGGCCGTCGAACCCTTCGCGGATGAGCCTTTCGTCCTCGTCTGTCCGGCCGATCACCGGCTGGCGGGCCGGCGCGCGGTGCAATGGGATGACTTGAAGGGCGAGACCCTGATCCGCATCAGCCTGCCCGCGGGCAACAGCACGGCGATCGACGACGCCCTGGGCGAGCGGCGGTTGACGCTGCGCTGGGCCTACGAAACGCAGCATACGGCGGTCGCGCTGGACTTCGTGCGCGCGGGCCTGGGGCTGACCGCGGTGCCGGCGCTTTCGGTGGCGCAGGCCGACGGCCTGGTGACACGCCCATTGCTGCAGCCCAGCATCGCGCGCCGCCTGGCGGTGCTGACGCGCCGCGGCGCCGTGCTGTCCGGGCCGGCCCAGACGCTGCGCGACCTGCTGGTCGATGCGCTGCGCGCGGGATTGCCGCGCGCGGAAGATGAACGCGGCGAATAAATCCCGCCAAACAATTCATTTGTGCGGGCCCTCCCGCCTGCCTAGACTCCCGGTCAACACGATGTCCGAACGGTGCGGGCGCACCGCGGACGCCGCTTATAACAACCAGGGAGACTTTCATGATCCGATCGATCGCGCGATCGTTGGCGCGGGCAGGTCGCGGTGCCGCCTATTGCATGGCGCTGCTGGCTGGCGTGCTGGCCGCCGCGCCGGCCCTGGCCCGGTATCCCGAGCAACCGATACGCTTCATCATCCCTTTCGGCCCGGGCGGGCTGGCGGACATTTCGATGCGCCTGGTGGCGCAGAAGATGGGCGAGCGCTACGGCGAAAAAATCATCGTCGAGAACCGCCCCGGCGCCGGCGGCATCGTGGCCGGCACCGCGACGCTGAATGCCGCGCATGACGGCTATACCTTCATCGCGTTTTCGAACGGCACGGCGATCAGCAAGTCGCTGTTCAAGCTGCCCTACGATCCCGTGAAGGATTTCACGCCGGTGTCGACCGTCGCCTACTTCGACCTGATCCTGCTGACCAAGGCCGACGGCCCGCTGCATACGCTGGCCGATGTGCTGGCGCAAGCGAAGAAGCGGCCTATCGTCCTGGGGACCATCAATCCCGGCAGCACGCAGAACCTGTCGGCGGAATTGTTCAAATCCACGTCCGGGCTGAACGCTTCCGTCATTCCGTTCAAGACCACCGCCGACGTCGTCACGGCCCTGATACGCGGCGACGTCGATGTCGCCTTCGAGTCCTACGCGGCGGTCAAGGGTATCGTCGACGCCGGCAAAGTCACGCCCATCGCCACCACCGGTACGCAACGCTCCGCCTGGCTGCCCAAGGTGCCCACCGTCCGCGAAAGCGGCCTGGACTACGACGTGACCGGCTGGAATGCCATCTTCGCCGCCAAAGGCGTGCCGGACGAGGCGGTGAAGGTGATGAACGCCCAGCTGAACGAGGTATTGCGGATGCCCGACGTCAAGCAGCGCTTCCTGGACCTGGGTACCGAGGCCAAGGGCAGCACGCCGGAAGAGATGGGCGCGATCCTGCGAACGGACATCGACAAGTGGGGCAAGGTGATCCAGCAGGCGGGCATCCAGCGCCAATAAGCGCAAGCCCGGCCGGCTGGCATAGCAATGGCGCGGTTGCCGGACGCTCCGTCGCGAGACGGGGATCATGGCAGCGTTCGCGCCGCCAACAGGAGTTCTACGTGAGCAATACGGCGTATCCCGAAGAAGGCCTTCTGGTCGACACCCATGTGCATGTCTTCAAGCAGGACATGCCGCTGATCCCGAATCCGCGCCACGCTCCCACATACAGCTTCACCGTGGAGCAATTGACCGGGGTGATGGACCAGTATGGCGTGCGCTACGCGGTCATCGCGGCGGCCAGCCCCTGGGGCGACTACAACGACTATGTGATCGATTCGGTGCGCGGCAATCCGCGCCTGCGCGGGACCATCATCGCCGAACCGTCCATCGAGCGCGTCGTGCTGGACCAGATGGACCGCGACGGCATCGTCGGCGTCCGGCTGCCCTTTATCAGCATGCCGCAGCTGCCGGACCTGGATAGCTGGGATTACCGTAAATTCCTGCGCCGGCTGGTGGACCTGGACTGGCATGTGCACGTACACATCGACGGACCGCGCCTGCCGCTGGTGCTGCCTTACCTGGAGCGTTCCGGCGTCAAGATCGTCATCGACCATATCGGTCGGCCGGATCCCGCCAAGGGCGTCGACAGCGACGGTTTCCGCGCGATGGTCGCCTCCGTGGAAAAGGGCCGTACCTGGGTCAAGCTGTCCGGCGCTTATCGCCTGGGGGATTATGCGCTGGGCTGCGCGCAGGAGCTTTGCCGCCGCGTCGGCTACGACAAGATGTTGTGGGCCAGCGACTGCCCCTTCGTCGGCGGCGAAAAGGACACCGATTACCGGCGCGCGATAGATTGGCTCAAGCAGGCCATCCCGGACGAGGCCGCGCGGCGCCGCGTGTACGGGCCGAACGCGCTGGAGCTGTATTTTTCCTGAGCGCCGCGCCGCTCAGCCGGCCTCCAGCCGTTCCAGCACGGCGATGATCGTGGCGTCGTCGCCGGCGCGCACGCTCAGCGCCACATAGGCGTCGGGACGGACCAGGTAGACGTGGCCCGCCTGGTAGGCGGTATCGGCGGCGGCCACGGCCGCCACGGCGATGGAACGCGTGCCTTGCGGCAGGTCCACGGCGGGCGCGTCCACCGACAGCACGGCGAAGCGGCCCGTGGCCAGCAGCGCGTACAGGTTGCGGGCGTTGCCGTCGGTGCTGCGCAGGCCGATGTCCGGCGCGCGGTCTCCCGGCGAGGGGTGTTCGGCCGCGCCGCGCGGCGATTGCGTGAGCGAGCCGCCTTCCCGATAGTGCAGGTCCAGTTCGGTCAACTGGTCCACGATGCGCTGGCGCAGCGCCGGGATGCGCGAAAGCGTGCCCGCCGCCAGGTTGCGCAGCTCGCGCAGGATGGGATTGCGCAGCAACGCGATACGGGTCATGTTGCCCGCATTGCGCAGGACCTGGTCGCCGATGGCGCTGCGTTCCGGCGAGTAGCTGTCCAGCAGTGTCCCGGCGGCTTGGCCGTGCCACACCATGGCCAGCTTCCAGGCCAGATTGAAGGCGTCCTGCATGCCGGTGTTCATGCCCTGGCCGCCCGCCGGGCTATGCACGTGGGCGGCGTCGCCGGACAGGAATACCCGGCCGCGCCGGTAGTCCCGCACCTTGCGCTCGTTGATGCGGAAGCCGCTTAGCCAGAACGGGTCGTAGGCGCGCAGGCCCTGCGGACCGCGCGCGTCCAATAACGCCTGCAGGCCTTCCAGCGTGGGCGCCGCCGGCGCCGCCACGGAGGACGCGCCGACATCGGCAATGACGCGAAAGCGGGTCTCGCCCATGGGGAAGATGGCCAGCACGCCGTCCTGCTGCCAGCAGATCGTCAGCTCTTCGCGCGATAGGTCGCCTTCGATGTGCACATCGCCCAGCACCCAGTCGGACGGCATGGTGCTGCCGTCGAACTGCACGCCGAGCGCATGGCGTACCGTGCTGTGCGCGCCATCGCAGCCGCACAGGTAGGCGGCGTCCACGGTTTCCTCGCGGCCGTCGGGATGCCGCAGCACGGCGCCGACGCTATCGCCATTGTCCTGGAAGGAAAGCAGTTCGACCCGGCGTTCGACCTGCGTTCCCAGGGCTGCCAGCTGTTCCTCCAGTACACGCTCGGTTTCGCTCTGCGGGATCATCAGGGCGTAATCGTAGGCGCTGCGCGCGATGTCGAAGCGCACGTGCACCAGCGGATTGCCTTCCGCGAAGATACGCGCCCCCCGGCCGCGGATGCCGGCGGCGATGAACGCCGGCGCGCAACCCTGGATTTCCAGCAATTCGAGCGTGCGCGGCCAGACGACCAGGGCCTTGGATTTGTCGCTGCGGGCGAAGGATTTGTCGATGACCCGAAGGTTCACGCCGCGGCGCTTCAGCGCCATCGCCATGGTCAGCCCGACGGGGCCCGCGCCCACGACCAATACGGGGTGGTTCATAAGTTACGCTCCGATGCGTCCAGGCCGGGCCTGTCCGCGCCATATGCCCGCCCGCGACCCGCCCGCGGGTTCCCGGCGGTTGCCGGCCGGAGGCATTATGCCGGTGGCGCGAGGGATCGGGAAAGCGCTTCCGGCGCGGCATGCAACGATGTCGCCGGTTCATTCACCCGCTCGCCAGCAGGGTTGTGCGCCGTTCCTTCATCGCCGGGACGCTACTATCCGCCCGTGCATGGCGCGGCCGGGTCCCTTGCCCGTCCCGCCTTTTCCCATAGAACCGGAGCAGACCCATCATGCCTTTGTCGATGTACCAGGCTTCCATCCCTGTTTTCGTCCGCGCCCTGAACGTGCTGACCGCCTTGCTGGACAAGGCGGAAGCGCATGCCGCCCAGAATGGCCTGGACCTGTCCACGCTGGTCAATGCCCGCCTGGCGCCGGACATGTATCCCTTGTCAGGCCAGATTCAGCGCGCCAGCGACGCATCCAAGTTCGCCGTCAAGCGCCTGACCGGCCTCGATGCCCCCAGCTTCGAGGACGTCGAAACCACCTTTCCCGAGCTGCGCAAGCGCATCGCCGATACCGTGGCCTGGCTGCAAAGCGTTCCGGCGTCCGCGCTGGAAGGCAGCGAAAGCAAAAGCGTCCAGCTGACCTTCGGCGACTTCAAGCCGACGTTCCAGGGCGACGCCTACCTGTTGTCCTTCGCGCTGCCCAACTTCTATTTCCACATCACGACGGCCTACGGCATCCTGCGCCATAGCGGGGTCCCGATCGGCAAACTGGATTTCCTCGGTCCGTATCCCGGCTGATTCCAGGGCGGGCGCCGGCGCATGACAGGCTGATTTCCGGCTGAGTGCTACAGCGGCGTTACCGTCGGGCGATTGCCGTGCCATGCCGCGCTGGCTTACCATGGGTGCTCGCTACCGAGCACACCTGAGGTACCGCGCGGCGCGCCCGGCGCCCCCGTGCGACGCAACCCTGCGGAGGCCTGACGGCATGCGCGACGAACCGCTATTCCTGTTCGACGTCGACAACACACTGTTCGACAACGATCGCATGAACCGCGATCTGGACGAACGCCTGCGCGACGTCCTGGGCGAAGACGCCGTCAGGCGCTATCGGCAGGTCTACGAAAAACGCCGCAACGAATCCGGCTACGCGGACTACCTCGGCAGTCTGCAGGACCTGCGCCAGCCTGGCGCGAACGATGCGCAGCTGGTCCAGGTGTCCACCTTCCTGATGGAGTACCCGTTCCAGCGCGCCGTATTCCCCGGCGCGCTGGACGCATTGTCCAGCGTGGGCAAGGCCGTCATCCTTTCGGATGGCGACGTGGTGTTCCAGCCGCACAAGATCCGCGCCGCCGGCCTGTGGGATGCCGTCGACGGACGGGTCCTGATCCACGTCCACAAGGAGCGGATGCTGGCGCAGATCGCGCAAGCGCATCCGGCGCCGCATTACGTGATGGTCGACGACAAGCTGCGCCTGTTGGCCGCCATCAAGCGCGCCTGGGGCGAGCGGGTCACCACCGTCTTCGTGCGCCAGGGGCACTATGCCCTGAACGACGAGGAGAACGCCAGCTATCCCTCCGCCGACATTACCTTGGACCGCATCGGCCAGTTGGCCGATGCCGATATTCCGGTCCGGGCATCGCCGCCGCGTGCCCGTGACGATTGATTTTCCAGGAGGCCGCCATGCAACCCGGTTATGACCAAGCCCTGTACCTGCTGCCGTTCGATCATCGCAATTCGTACGTCAAGAGCATGTTCAACTTCAAGCCACCCTTGAGCGCGGCGCAGCAGGCCAAGGTGGAAGACAGCAAACAACTGATCTACGAAGGCTTCCTGAATGCGGCCGAGCGCGGCCTGGCCCGGGAAAAGGCCGGCATCCTGGTCGACGAGGAATTCGGCGCTTCCATCCTGCGCGATGCCCGCCGGCGCGGCTACGTCACGGCGCTGTCCGTCGAACGCAGCGGATCCGACGAATTCCATTTCGAATATGGCGACGACTACGCGGACCATATCGAAGAGTTCGATCCGACCTTCGCCAAGGTGCTGGTGCGCTACAACCCGCAGGACGACGACGCCATGAACCGGCGCCAGGCGTCCCGGCTGCGCGCGCTGTCCGACTACTGCCGCGATGCCGGCCGGCGCCTGATGTTCGAATTGCTCGTGCCCGCCACGGAGGCCCAGATGGCCTCCGTCAACGGCGACAAGGATGTCTACGACCTGCGGCTGCGGCCCACGCTGATGATTGAGGCCATCAGCGCCCTGCAGGGTGCCGGCGTCGAGCCGGACGTCTGGAAAATCGAAGGGCTGGACCGCCGCGAGGACTGCGAAAGCGTGGTGCGGCAGGCACGCCGGAGCGGCCGCGACCGCGTCAGCTGCATCGTCCTGGGCCGCGGCGCGGACGACAGCAAAGTCCGCGCCTGGCTGGAAACGGCTGCGCCGGTGCCCGGCTTCATCGGCTTTGCCGTCGGGCGCACCAGCTTCTTCAGCGCCGTCGCCGATTACGAGGCCGGCAAGGTCGGCCGCGAAGAGGCCGCGCAGCGTATCGGCACACAATATGCACAATGGATAGACATTTTCGAGCGTGCGCGCGATGCACGAAGCTGATCATGGAAACGCAACAGATTAGCGTCAGGAAAGTCGCCGCCACCATCGCCGCGGTATGCGTGGCGGGATTGCTGCTGGGCGGCTGCGCTGGCGACCAATTCAATCATCCGGGCCCGCCGCATCCGGGCGCGGCCAACCCCTGGAGCATGGGCGGGTTCAGCGACCCGGGGCCGGATTATCCGGCGACGGGACATTGAACGGGAACGGGTTCGACCGGTAGCTTGTCTATCAACGTCTCGACGCCGGGATTCCCCCGGCGCTAACCGAAGGAGCTCCAAATGACCCGATCCCTCCGTTCACGCGTGGCCGGTTTCGCGGCAGGCACGCTATGCCTGTCGTGGGCGATGTCCGCGACCGCGGCACCCCCCTTCGAGCTGGTCGCCAAGGGCTTGATGGACAATGCATCGCTCAGCCGCGCCAACGCAGCGAACGCCAAGGATGCGACAGGGGCGATGTGCGGGGGCGAGAACATATCCCCGGAGCTCTATTTCAACCACGCGCCGGCCGGTACCAAAAGCTACGCCGTTACGGTCTACGATCCGGACGGCGCGACAGGCCTGGGCATCGTGCACTGGGTCGTCTACGGCATCCCCGCATCGACCAAAACCCTGGCGCGCGGCGTAGGCGCGAAAGGGCCGGAGGGATCCACGCCGGGGACCAACCGCACGAACGGTCCCGGATACTACGGGCCCTGCCCGCCGATGGGGGACAAGCCGCACCACTACATCTTCCAGGCGTATGCGCTGGACCTGGAGCCGGGGGCGTTGAAGTCGGGGCTCAAGCGGGACGAACTGATCGAGGAAATGCGCGGGCACGTGCTGGCGTATTCCAGCGTTATGCTGCGCTACGGACGCCCCGCGAAAACGATTCCGAAGTGATCGACCGTCCGTGGCCGTTCGCGGACGGGCGGGTGCGACGGACTTGTTGTCGCCGCCCTGGCATGGCTGGCAATATGGCGGTCCCCCAGGCCACCGACACGCTGCTCCCGAAATGCTGCTTCTGATCCTCGATCTTGCCGGCACCTTCGTCTTCGCCCTGAGCGGAGCGACTGCCGGCGTCAAGCGGCGCCTGGACCTTTTCGGCGTGCTCGTGCTGTCGTTCGTCGCCGGCAATTTCGGCGGCATCACGCGCGACCTGCTGATCGGATCGGTACCTCCCGGCGCCATCAGCGACTGGCGGTACCTCGCGGTCTCGTTGCTGGCCGGGACGATCACCTTCTACTGGTCCACGGCCATCGAGAAGCTGAGCAGTCCCGTACTGATCTTCGATGCCGCGGGGTTGGCCCTCTTCGCGGTTTCTGGCGCGCAGAAAGCGCTCGCCTTCGGACTGAACCCGCTGATGGCGGCCCTGCTGGGGATGCTCACCGGCATTGGCGGCGGTATGGTCCGCGATATCCTTGCGGCCGAAATCCCCGCCGTACTCCGCGCCGATATCTACGCCGTCGCGGCCCTGGCGGGCGCAGGCATCGTAGTGGTCGGCCAAATGCTCGACGTCCCCGCCATCGCTGCCACCCTGGCCGGCGCGCTGGTTTGCTTCGGCCTGCGGCTGATGGCCATCCGTCGCGGCTGGCGCCTGCCCGTGGCGGGTGCCCGGGAATAGCAGACCGCGCCGCGCACGGGATGGGGGCGCCGGCGGCAGCCCCCGGAATAGCAAAACGTGCTTCTTCCACAAACGATCGAACCGGACACTCGCCATGATGCCATCGCTGCTGGCCCGACTACAGGACCTCGACCCCGACGGGCACGGTCGCATCAAGGGGCTGCGGCTGGTGGCGGCGTACGGCATTGCGGCGATGCTGGGCGGCGTGCACGCGTTGGCCACCCTGCGGCTGCCGCCTGCCACGCTCGCGTTCCTGGCCGGGGCCTATGCCCTCTGGGCGAGCGTCTCGGAAGCCCGCGCGACCCCTGGCGCATCGTGCCGCGACCTTGCGGTCCTGTGCGCGACATCGGGACTTGGGGCGCTGCTGTATATCGGCGTTGGACCCTCCTTGGCGCGCCTGATGCCGGCGGGCGCGGAATTCGCGCTGGTGCTCGGCGCTTTCCTGGTGGGATTCCTGAAGCGATTCGGCGTCCTTGGCGCGGGAATGGGGTCGCAGGTCTACATCGGCGAAATCCTGGCGTATAGCTTCAACTTCGACCGCACCGACCTGGTGTCGGTCGGCGTGGCGGTATCGATAGCGATCCCGTCCGCCATCATCCCCAGGTTACTGGCAGGCCGGTTCGAGTACACGGGGACGGTCGGGGCGCTCTCGCCAGCGGATATTCCGAACCGCTGGCCCTTGGCCCCCGAAACCATCATGGGGATACAGGCGGCTATCGCGGCGGTGATAGCCATTGCGATCAACCAGGCGTTCGGGCTGGCGGAATCCGTTTGGGCAGTCACGGCCGCGGCCTATGTCGTGGCGAGCACGGCATCCGGCACCGTCGAGCGTGTGCGACGGCGGATCGTGGGCACATTGGTGGGTGTGCCCCTGGGGCTGATATGCCTGCCCCTGGCCACGCATGCGCCGGTGCTGCTATGGAGCGCGGGTGCGTTGGCGATGGTCCTGTACGGTATTGCGCTGCCTAAGCGCTATGACATTGCTTGTGGGGCGTTCGCGTTCACCCTCGTCGTTACGCTGGCGGCCAGCGGGCAGCATTCCATCGAGCTCCTGGCGGCGCGTACCTGGCAGACGATATTGGGTGGGACATTGGGCTTGGCGGCGGCGCTTTGGATATTGCCCTTGCGAGAGCGGCGGGGCGGGCTTTCCCGGGGGCAATGAGCGCCTGCCGGCCGCCTGGCCCGAGTTGCCGTTCGCAGGCGCCCGGCGATTTCCGCCCGGACCGGCATGCGGGCGCTATCGGTGCACGGTATCCCGTTCCACCAGCACGCAAGGGACTACGACATCGCGCGCGCGTATCTCGCCGCGCATCTGCTCGAGCAGCAGGCCGACCGTCGCATCGACCATGGAGCTCACGGATTGACGCACGGTGGTAAGCCGGTACGCCCCCCAGGCCGCTTGCGGGACGTCGTCGAAGCCGATGACAGCCACCTGCGCGGGCACGCGCAATCCCAGTTCCTGCCGCAGCACGTCCAGGGCCGCGATGGCCATGTGGTCGTTGGCGGCGAAAATGGCATCCGGCGCGTCCGGGCCTGCGAACATCCGGCGCACGGCCGCTTGCGCGCCATCGAAACTGTAGTGGCCTGCCTCGCGGCTTATCACTTCCCGTTTGCTTTCCGCCAACGCTTCGGTAAAGCCGCGCTCGCGTTCCAGGCTGGTCGAAGAGTCCTCCAGGCCCGCGAGGAAAGCGGGACGGCGATAGCCATGCGCCAGCAAGTATTCGGCCACCATGCGTCCACCCCCGGCATTATCCGAGCTGACCGAACTGGTCGCATGGCGCGCCAGCCCTCCAAGATCCGACACTCGGTTGAACTGCACCACGGGTACGCCGACCTCGGCGCAGCTGTGCGCCAGCGTGGGCGACAGCATGGCCGACGCCAGGACGATGCCATCGACCTGGTATTGCAGAATATCGGCCAGCACCCCATCCGCGGCTTCGTCCATCTCGGCGATGAACATCAGCACATGGTATCCCTCCTTCTGCAGGCGCTGCGACAGCAGTTGCACTACGAGTGGATAGAACTGGTTCTCCAGGTAGCTCATCACCAGCGCGACGATGCGGCTCTGGCGCGTGATCAGGCTGCGCGCCATCGCATTGGGCCGATACCCAAGCCGCTGGGCCGCGGCCAGCACCTTGCGCCGCGTTTCCTCCGAAACGCTGGCGCCCGGCGTGAACGCGCGGCTGACCGCCGATTGCGATACTTGCGCCAGGGCGGCGACATCCTGCGCACGCGGGCCCGATTTCATGCCGCCGTCCAGCCGCCGTCCAGCATCAGGGCGCTGCCCGTCACCAGGCTGGACGCATCGCTGGCCAGGAACAGAACGGCGCCCATTACTTCTTCCAGGCGGCCGACGCGCCCCAGCGCGATACGGTCGGTCACCCACTGCCGGAAACCCGGCTGCTCGAACATCGGCGCTGTCAGCGGCGTGTCGATGAAGGTGGGACACAGGGAGTTGACGCGTATGCTATGCGGGCCGAGTTCCCAGGCCAGTGCCTTGGTCATGCCTTCCAGCGCGTGCTTGCTTGCACAATACAGCGCCCGCCGCGGGCTGCCGACGTGCCCCATCTGCGACGACACGTTGATGACGACCCCCGGGCGTCCTTCCGCCATCAGGCGCCGGGAGACGGCCCGGCTGGTGTAGAAGGCGGCCTTCACGTTCAGGTCGAGTACCGCATCGATATCCTCGTCGCTTTGCTCCGTCAACGGGCGTGGCCGGTTCATGCCGGCGTTGTTCACCAGCACGTCATAGGGTTCGCCGCGGGCCACCGCGGCGTCGACCTGAGCCGGCTGCGTGACATCCAGCACGCAGTAGTCGCAGGACAGCCGCTCGGCCCGCAGGGCGTCGCGGACCTGCCCGAGTTCGGTCTCGCGGCGCGCGGCCAGGGTCACGTGCGCGCCGGCACGGGCCAGCGCGGTGGCGGCCGCCATGCCCAGGCCACCGCTGGCGCCGGTGACGAAGGCGCGGCGCCCATCCAGGCGGAAGCTGGGGCTGGCGGGCAGCATCGTCATGCATCCTCCCGCACCGGCTGGTACCAGGGCAGATCGGCACGATTGCCATAGCGGCGCACGCGGATATTGGCCTGTTCGCCATGCCCCGCGAAATTTTCCATATGGCAGAGACGGGAACAGTACGCGCCAATCGCGGCGCTGGCCTCGTCGGTGAGCACGCGCTGGTAGGTGCATGTCTTGAGGAACTTGCCGACCCACAGGCCGCCGGTATAACGCGCGTTGCGGTTGGTCGGCAGCGTATGATTGGTCCCGATGACCTTATCGCCGAAGCTGACGTTGGTGCGGGGACCCAGGAAGAGGGCGCCATAGTTCGTCATGTGCTTGAGGAAATGATCGGGATCGCGCGTCATGACCTGTACGTGCTCGAACGCCAGCTCGTCGGCGACCCGCACCATCTCGTCGATGTCGTCGCAGACAATGACTTCGCCGCAATCGTTCCAGCTTTGCCGCGCGATGGCGGCGGTGGGAAGCTTGTCCAGCTGCCGCTCGATCTCGTCCATGGTGGCGCGCGCGAGCGCTTCGCTGTCGGTAAGCAGGATGGCGGGCGACGTAGGGCCGTGCTCGGCCTGGCCCAGCAGATCGACCGCGCACAGTTCGCCGTCCACGCTGTCGTCGGCGATGACCAGGGTTTCCGTGGGGCCCGCGAACAGGTCGATGCCCACGCGGCCATAGAGCTGGCGCTTGGCTTCGGCCACGAACATATTGCCCGGGCCGACCAGCATATCGACCGGTGCTACGCTGGGGGTACCCACCGCCATCGCCACCAGGGCCTGCACACCGCCCAGCACCAGGATCTCGTCGGCGCCCGCCATGTCCATGGCGGTGACGATGGCGGGATGCGGGCGCCCCTGGTAGGGGGGCGCGGTGGATACGATGCGCGGCACGCCGGCCACTTTGGCGGTGAGTACGCTCATGTGCGCGGAGGCCAGCATGGGGTATTTCCCGCCCGGGATGTAGCAGCCCACCGCGTTGACGGGGATGTGCTTGTGGCCCAGCACCACGCCCGGATAGGTTTCCACCTCGACATCCTGCATGGACGCGCGCTGGATACTCGCGAAATTGCGGATCTGCGCCTGCGCGAATGCGATGTCATCGATCTCGCGCTGCGATAGCTGGCGGCGTGCCTGGGCGATCTCGTCGGGGCTCAGGCGGAAATCGGCGGGATCCCAGTTGTCGAACTTCCGGCTGTACTCGCGCACGGCTTCGTCGCCGCGCGTTTCGATATCGCGGATGATGC
Source organism: Bordetella genomosp. 11 (assembly GCF_002261215.1). Classification (NCBI taxonomy): domain Bacteria; kingdom Pseudomonadati; phylum Pseudomonadota; class Betaproteobacteria; order Burkholderiales; family Alcaligenaceae; genus Bordetella; species Bordetella genomosp. 11. The sequence continues at coordinate 960,247 of NZ_NEVS01000001.1, forward strand.
CTTCGACGGTGGCGCGAACCTGGGCGTCGCCCTCGGTCTTGACTTGGGCCGTACGGCCGCGTTTCAGGTAGCGGATCATGGCTGGGCGGGGCTCCTTATGGTGATTGGCGGTCAACAGGGCTGACTACCATCGGAGCTTTGCATACGTATGCAAATACAGGTTTACCCGCATATGGCCTTTCGACGACCTCGCGTCCGGGCGCGCCGGGAAAACCCCCATAGCACCTCGTCCGCGGTTCGTTAAGAATCCGAATTCACCGCAGTCAACCTGTTGACGCGGCCCCCGCCAACCCGACTTCCCTCCCTGAAACTGCGAAGAAATGCCGGCTGACGCCTCGCGCGGCCTGGTCGGAACCGATCCAACATGCCCAATTCTGAATACGTATTCAATCCAGCCGACATCGACGTGCTCCTGAAGCAGCCGCTGGGCGCACGCCTGCCCGTGGTGGATCGGGCGCAGGGCGTCTACATCTACGACACCGCGGGTCGCCAGTACCTGGACGGCTCGGGCGGCGCCATGACCGTATCGATAGGCCATGGGGTGCGCGAGGTGCTGGATGCGATGCATGCCCAGGCGGAAAAGGCGTGCTTTACGTATCGCACGCACTTCACCAACGCGGCGGCCGAAGCGTTGGCACAGGCGCTGGTCGACCTGGCGCCCACGGGCATCAGCCACGCGTTTTTCGTCAACAGCGGATCCGAAGCCACCGAACTGGCGCTGCGCACGGCCAGGCAATACTGGCGCGACCGCGGCCGGCCCGGCAAGGCGCACGTCCTGGGTCGCGCGATCAGTTATCACGGCATGACCATGGGCGCGCTCTCCATGTCGGGGCATAACGCGCGTCGCGCCGACTATGGCGACCTGCTGCACACCTTCGCGGTCGCCCCTCCTCCCTATCCCTACCGCTTTCCGCTGTCGGGCCAGGACGTGGAAGGCCACGGCGCCATGGTGTGGGACCGTGTCATCCGCGAGTATGGCGCCGACAAGGTGGCCGCCGTTATTGTGGAGCCGGTCGTGGGCGCCGCCGGCGGCGCCCTGACGCCGGAGGTGGGCTACATGCGCACGCTGCGCGAAATCTGCGACCGCCACGAAGTGCTGCTGATCTCCGATGAGGTGATCACCGGCATGGGACGTACCGGCACGTGGTTCGGTTGCGACCACGATGGCATCGCGCCCGACATGATCGCCACGGGAAAGGGCATGACCTCGGGCTATACGCCGATGGGCGCGGTCCTGTTTCATCAGCGCATCGTGGAAACCTTCGCCGCCACCGGCAAGACCGTGCCTTTCGGCCATACGTTCAGCGCCAACCCGCTGTCCGCCGCGACCTGCCTGGCGGTCGTCGACTACATGCGCAGGAACGATGTGCTGTCCAACGTGGCGGCGCGCGCCACGCAGATGGAGGCCGGGCTGCGCCGGCTGGCGGACCGCTTCCCGTGGATCGCCGATATTCGCGGCCGCGGCCTGCTGTGGGGGTTCGAGTTCGTCACGGATCCCGTCACCGGGACACCGCCGGATCCGTCGCGCAATGCCAACGCGCGCTTCACGGCCCATTGCTTCGATGCGGGCCTGATCGTTTATACGGCGGGCATCCCGCCGCTGAATAATGCCACGCTGCTTGCGCCGCCGCTGGTCATTAGCAAGACCGAGATGGAAGATCTGCTGGCGCGGCTGGAGCGTGGGCTGACCACCTTCGGCGCGGAGATGGGATTCGCAAACCACCAAGCCGCGCGTTGAGCCGGCGCTTTCAAGGGGAACATAATGATGACAGACAAAAAACTGGACCGCCGCACCTTGCTGAAGGCCGGCGTCGCCGCCCTGGGATCGTCGCTTGGCGGCATCTCGTGGGCACAGCGCTCGGACGACACCCTTACCCTGGGCGTGATCTCGCAGCAGACCGGCACTTTCGCTTATGCCGGCGACCTGGTCCATAAGGGCGCCAAGCTGGCCCTCGAAGAACGGAACGGCACGGTACTGGGCAAGAAGATCGAACTGATCGTGCGCGACGACGAAGGAAAACCGGCCGTGGGCGTGCGCCGCCTGACCGAGGCGATCGGCACGGACAAGCTGCGCTATTTCGTCGGCAACTTCTCCAGCGCCGTGGGACTGGCCGAACTCGAGGTCGCGCGCCAGGAAAAGGTGCTGCAGTACGCCGCCGGCGGGTCGGAGGACTTCACGGGATCGCGCTGCAGCCCGTACACCTTCCAATGGTCCGCGCACGCCTACACCGCGCTGCGCGCGACGCTGGAATACGTCAGCAAGACCTTGCCGGACAAGAAGAAGATCTACACGATCACGGCGGACTACGCCTTCGGGCAATCGCTGCTGCATTACACCCAGGTGGCCGCGAAGGAGCTGGGGCTGGAACTGGTGGGCAACGACAATCATCCCTCCGGCGAGCGGCAGTTCACCCAGTATTTCACCAAAGCCCTGTCGACCCGGCCCGACCTGATCTGCCTGCTGACCGCGGGCGCCGACGCCGTGACCGCGGTGCGGCAATTCCACAGCTTTGGCGTGAAGTCGGTGCGGCTGGTCGGCCCGTGGACCCTCGAAGTGGAGCAAATGCGCGAGCTGTCGCCGGCCATGCGCAGCGGCATGATCCTGGGCCTGAACTACTATCAGGACATCGATACGCCGATCAACAAGGCGTTCGTCAAGCGCTACCTGGAAGCGTACAAGAACGTGCCTTCCTATGCGGCGGCCTATGGCTATGACTCGGTGCGGACCTTGCTGATGGCCATGGACAAGGCGGGATCCGTTGACGTGGAGGCAGTTATCAAGACGCTCGAAGGCATGCAGTTCGACAGCATCTATGGGCCGACGCATATCGACGCCCGCACGCATCAGACCATACGTCCGTACTACGTGATCGAATGCAAGGCACCCCAGGCCATGAAGAACGAGTTCGACCTGGCGACCATCGTGGCCCAGAGCGACAAGCAGCAGCCACCCGAGCTTAACGAATGCAAGCGGCCGGCGTAAGGCCGCGTCAGGCTCGCACCGCCACCCCGGTTCGCACGCTGCCCGGCGCATGAGCGCGCCGGGTGGCCCTATTCATCAGGGCAACCCATGATTTCCTTGCTAGCCGCGCAGCTCCTGAACGGACTTGCGATCGGGATGATCTACGCGCTTACCGCGTTCGGACTTTCCATCATCAAGGGGCTGTTGAACGTTCCCAACTTCGCGCACGGTGCCTTCTACGCGCTGGGCGCCTATGCCTGCTACGCCGCGCTGCAGGCCGGAATCCCCTTCGCGCTCGCGCTGGCGATCGCCTTCGTGGTTCCCGCCGCGGTAGGCGTGCTGGTCGAAAAACTCGGGGTGGCGCGTCTGATGAACGGCCCCTACCTGTACCAGCTGCTTTTCCTGTTCGGCACGGCGCTGGTGCTGGAACAGCTGATCATCATTATCTGGGGGCCCATGGGCCTGAGCGCGGCGGCGCCCGAATGGCTGGAGGGCGCCTTCGACCTGGGCTTCACCTATCTTCCCAGGTACCTGGCTTTCAACGGGGTGATGGCGGCGCTGACCATCGCGGTGGTGTGGCTGCTGATCGAGCGCACCCGGCTCGGCTCGCAGATTCGTGCCGGCATCGACAAGCGCGAGATGGCGCAGTGCCTCGGCATCGACGTATCCCGGTTGATCACGGCCGGGTTCGCGCTGGGCACCGGCCTGGCCGGATTTTCGGGCGGGCTGGTGCTGCCGCTGCTGGGTGCCAACGCCACCATGGGTTCGGAGATGCTTTCGATTGCCTTCGTCGTGCTGGTGATCGGCGGCCTGGGTTCCCTCTACGGCGCACTGGCGGCCGGCGTGCTGGTGGGCGTCATCCAGAGCGTGTCGTCCGTGTTCGTGCCGTCCGCCAGTACCGTCCTCATCTACGTGGCGATGGTGGCCACCTTGATGATCCGGCCCCAGGGCCTGTTTGGGGAACGCTGATGAAACGTATCGCCTCGACTTATGCGGTTTCCGCCATAGCCATCGCGGTCGCCATCGCGGCACCGTTCTGCATGCCGATCAACATCGCCACGGAGATCCTGATCTACGGCATCTTCGCGCTGGCCACCTATTTGCTGGTGAGCGTGGCGGGCCTGTATTCCTTCGGTCAGGCCGCTTTCTTTGGCGTGGGGGGTTATGTCGCCGGGTATGTCTTCATCAACACGGACCTGCCGCTGGTCGCGGGTATCGTCCTGGCGGCCGCGGGCAGCGCCGCCGTGGCCCTGGTGGTGGGCATGATGAGCATCAAGCGTACCGGCATCTACTTCATGATGCTGACGTTCGCGTTCAATCAGATGATCTATTACCTGGCGTATAGCTGGCATAGCGTCACGGGCGGCGAAGACGGGCTGGGCGGGATCCGCCGTCCCGACCTGGACGTACCGGGCCTCGGCAGGCTGGATATGTCGATACACGAGAACTTCTACATCTTCGCGGCGGTACTGTTCGTCGCCGTCTTCGCCGCGCTGTACCAGCTGATGCACAGCCCCCTGGGCCTGGTGCTGAACGCCGCGCGGCAGAATGCCCGCCGCACCGCTTCGCTGGGCTATTCGGTCTACCGCGCGCAACTCCTGGCCTTCGTGGCGGCGGGCGCGGCCTCGGGCGTGGCCGGTGCGCTTTTCGCGATGCTCTACCGCATCATGCCCATCGATGCCATTTCCTGGACCAACTCCGGCACGGCGGTGTTCATGGTCATCATCGGCGGCATGTCGTCGATCTTCGGCCCGATCATCGGGGCGGCGCTGTTCATCTGGCTGCAGGGGTTCTTCAGCCTGATCTGGGCACGCTGGCCGCTGTTGTTCGGCCTGTTCATCATCCTGGTCGTCCTTTTCCTGAAAGGCGGCGCCATCGAGCTGTTCGAGCGCGTGCGGGGGCTTTTCACCGCGCGCCGCCAGCAAAGGAGCACGCCATGAGCGCCGTCATGACGTCCGCGAACGCCGCGCCGGCGTATGCCTACGAGGCCCGCGGGGTCACGAAGAAGTTCGGCGCGAACGTGGTCATAGAAGACCTGTCCATAGGGTTCGAGGCCGGCATGCTGCACAGCATCCTTGGCCCCAACGGCGCCGGCAAAACCACCTTGTTCAACCTGCTGACGCGCGATCTTCCCGTGAGCGGCGGCGATATCCTGCTGCAAGGCGAGTCGGTGACCCGGCTCAAGCCGCACGAGATCGCGCGGCGCGGCGTGGGCCGCTCGTACCAGATCTCCAGCGTGTACCTGGAACTGACGTTCCTGGAGAACGTCTGGCTGGCGGCGTATCGCGCCGCGCGGGGCGGCCGGGTGGGTTGGTGGCGCAGGGTCGACCGCTACACGGCCCTGCGCGAGCAGGCCAGCCAGCTGCTGCATGAGCTCGGGCTTGGGCAGTACGAGCACACGCTGGCCGCCGCGGTGTCCTACGGGGACCAGCGCCTGCTGGAGATCGCCGTCACGCTGGCGACGCGCCCGCGCATTCTTCTGCTCGACGAACCTACGGCCGGCCTGTCGCAGCGCGAAACGGAGCGCGTCAAGACCTTCATCGCGGCCATCAAGCCGCAATACACGATCGTCATGATCGAGCACAAGATGAATGTCGTCATGGAGATCTCCGACCGCATCCATGTGATGAACCGGGGCACGTTGATTGCCGCCGGCACGGCGGCCGAGATCGCCGAAAACCAGGCCGTTCATGCCGCCTACTTCGGACTCTGAACATGTTGCTCAAAGTCGATTCCATCAATACCTATTACGGTCCCAGCCAGGCCATCCACGACGTCTCGTTCGAGATCGGGAACAGGGAAGTGGTGGCCGTGCTCGGGCGCAACGGCGCCGGCAAGAGCACGACGCTGCGTTCCATCATGGGCCTGAACGGCGCCGCCAGTGGCACCATCACCTTCGACGGCAAGGACATTACGCGCCTGAGTCCGCATGCCATCTCGCGGCTGGGCGTGACGCTCGTGCCGGAAACGCGCGACCCGTTCGTGTTGCTCACGGTGCGCGAGAACATCATGCTCGGCTACCGGCCCGGTTCGCCTTACACGCTGGATCGCCTGATGGACCTGTTTCCGCTGCTCAAGGAGCTGCTGCGCAAGAAGGGCGGCGAACTCTCCGGTGGCCAGCAACAGATGATGGTGATGGCGCGCGGCCTGGCCATGGGACCGCGCCTGTTGCTGCTGGACGAGCCCTCTCAGGGACTCGCGCCCATCATGGTCAAGGCCGTCGCCAATGTACTGAACCAGCTGAAAGGCGACGATTTGACGATCCTGCTCGTGGAGCAGAACCTGAACATGGCGCTGGACATCGCCGACCGCGTCGTCGTGCTGGAAAACGGCGCGGTGGCGGACAGCTTCGGCAGCGCCGAGGCACGCGCCACACCCGCGCGCCTCGAACAATACCTGGCGGTGCACTGAAGCCATGTTCGCCATTTCCAACACGAATCCGCACCCATGACGGCATCCCCTGAAAACCCGCCTATCGTCGGCTACGTCACCCCCTTCAGCGCGCGGCCCGGACAACGACTGTCCTTTCGGATCAGTTCGGCAGGCAACCGGCCATTCAGCGCGCGGGTAGTGCGCATCCATTGCGCGGACCCCAACCCGCAAGGCCCGGGCATGAAGCTCGAACCCGTGGCACTGCCCTTGCAGGCGGAGTATGCCGGCCTGGACCAGCCGGTGTATTCCGGCTCCTGCGCGCTTGCCGCGCTGCCCGCGCTGCCCGACGGCAACGGCCGCTGCCTGAAGCTGAGCTTGCGGTGCAAGCCCACGCTGTTGCGCGACGACAGTCCGCAGGTACTCGCCAGCCTGCAGGACGAGCAAGGTACCAACGGCCTGGCCCTGGTGCTGGACCGGGGCGAGCTGCGCGTGCGCGTGCTGGACGGCCAAGGCGGCGCGACGCGCGACCTGCCCACCGGCTTGCATCCGCTGCAGGATCGCTGGCAAGCGGTGCAGTGGATGGTGGACAGGCAGACAGGCCGTGTGGATGTGTCGTTGAGCCACGTGCCGGCCGGTACGCCGGGCGCCGGTCCCGCAATCCCGACCCGGACCGGGCAGGCAATGGCGGATGCGGGCCTGCCGCCACCCACGCGGCTCTGCCTGGGGGCGTTATGGCAGGGCCATCCGGCATCGGGTTTCAATGGACTGGTGGAAGCGCCCACGCTGCATGCCGTCGCGGCAGTCGGCGCGGATGCGGGTACGGCTGCCCAGCTTCCGGAACGGCTGATCGCCGCCTGGGACCTGTCCGCCGGGATGCAGGACCCGCGCATTCCCGGCACCCAGCCTGGCATGCCCGACCTCGATCTGGTCAATATGCCCGGCCGGGCGGTGCGCGGCTCGGCGTGGACCGGCCTGAACCAGGACTGGAAGCGGGCCCCGGCGGAGTACGCCGCGCTGTATTTCCACGCGGACGCCCTGGCCGACTGCGGTTGGCGGGAGGCCCTGAACCTGGAGATACCGCCCGGCATGAAATCCGGCGTGTATGGCCTGGAGGTGGACAATGGCCTGGGCAAGGACACCATTCCTTTCTACGTGACGCCCGGCGCGGACGGACCGCGCGCGAGGATCCTGTTCCTGGCGCCGACATTGACCTACCAGGCCTACGCCAATCATGCGCGTGGCAATTACGCGGGCGAACTGGAGCAACGCATTCGCGCATGGGGCGCCTATCCGCACAACCCCGATGTGGTCACCCGATTCGGCGCGTCCACCTATAACCGCCACAAGGATACGGCCGGCATCAGCCTGTCGTCGCGGCTGCGGCCCATCCTGACGATGCGCCCGGGGTATCTGACCTTCGCCGATGCGCGCGGCTCCGGCCTGCGCCATTTTTCGGCGGATTCGCACCTGACCGACTGGCTGCACGAGAAGGGCTACGACTACGACGTCATCACCGATGAAGACCTGGACGACCAGGGCGTGGACGCGCTCGCGCCCTATGATGTCGTGCTGACCGGCTCCCATCCCGAATACCACACGCGGCGCATGATCGAAGCGCTGGTCGCCTATCGGGAAGCCGGCGGCTACCTGATGTACCTGGGCGCCAATGGGTTCTACTGGAAGATCGCCCGCCCCGCATCGGCGCCGCACATGCTGGAGATCCGGCGCGCCGAGGGCGGGATCCGCGCCTGGGCGAGCGAACCGGGCGAGTACTATCATCAGCTCGACGGCGGCTACGGCGGCATGTGGCGTCGCAATGGCATCCCTCCCCAAGTGACCGGCGGCGTCGGCTTCGCGGTGCAGGGGGCGTTCGAAGGCGTCGGTTACCATCGCACTCCGGAATCGCGCGATCCCGACGTGGCCTGGCTGTTCCAGGGCGTGGATGATGAGTCCTTCGGCGGCCATGGCCTGTCAGGCGGCGGCGCCGCCGGCTTCGAGCTGGACCAGGTGGTGCCGGAACTCGGCTCGCCCGGCTACCTGAAGATCGTGGCTATTTCGGATGGGCACGGTCCGACTTTTCGTACGGTGCCCGAAGAAATACTTACCTGGACCATCGCGGCATCGCTGCCCCGCAAGTACGAAGGGGTGCGGGCCCACATGGCGGTCGGCCTGGCCGAACAGGGCGGCGGCCTGTTCGCCGTCGGTTCGATCACCTTCCTGGGTAGCCTTGCGTACAACCGCTACGACAACGATGTGTCGCGAATCATGGAAAATTGCCTGACCCATTTCCAGGCGGCGGCCGCGCGGCAGCGCGGACGCGGCCCCATGCCAGTATCACGGTGAAAAAGAAAACCCCCACACAGAAGGACGTCGCCCGGTTCGCCGGCGTTTCGCAGGCCGCCGTATCGCGCTTCGTCTCGGGCAAAGGCGCGATCTCGGACGAGATTCGCGAAAAGATCCTCAAGGTCATAGACCTTGTCGACTACCGGCCGGACCCTGTCGCGCGCGGCTTGAGCAGCGGAAGATTCAACATCATCGCCATCGTCATGGCCAACATCACCAACCCCTGGTATCCGGTGGTGCTGGAGTTGATCACCCGCGAGCTGCATCGCGTGGGGCTGCAAGCGCTATTGTTCAACGCGACGCCGCCACAGACCGTCGATGACCTGATGCCCCTGGTGCTGCAGTACCGGGTCCGCGGTGTCATCATCACGACAGCGTCGCTGAACTCGTCCGGCGCGGACCTCTGCGTCAGGCAGGGCGTGCCGGTGGTCATGTTCAACCGGTATTCGCAGGTGGGGAACGGTCATTCCGTTTCCACGGACAACATCGGTGGCGGCCGCCTGGCGGCGGATGTCCTCCACCGTTCGGGTAGCAGGCGTCTGGGATTCCTGGGCGGCATGCCCACCGTTTCGACCAACCGGGACCGGCTGGCCGGGTTCATGCAGAGAGTGGCCGAGTTGGGCTTGCCCTCGGCGCCCGCGCTCGAAAAGGAATTCACCTATGCCTGGGGGTACGAGGCCACGCGGACGCTCATGGCGCGCCATCCCGCGCTGGACGGCCTGTTCTGCGCCGACGATGAAATTGCGTCGGGGGCCATCGACGCCTTGCGCTATGCACTGGGCAAGCGCGTGCCCGAAGACGTGCGCGTATTTGGCTTTGACGATCACCCGGTCGCCTCCAACGCGGCCTACGACATGACGACCATACGGCAGCCGGTGGAGGAGATGATCGCCGCCGCCATCGCGCTGCTGCTGGGCGACAGCACCGGCAATGAACACAAGCTGCTACCGGGCCAGCTGATTTACCGGAAGTCGACGCCGCCGGCCTAGGCGTATCAGCCGCGCGGCGGGGCCAGCACGTTCAGCAGCGAATCCAGGCCGAGGTGGTCGATGACCACGTCCAATAGCGGACGCAGGATGGCCTTGGGCCGAAAGCCCACCGCCAGGCCGGCCAGCGCCATCATTTCGCGGTCGTTCGAGCCGTCGCCGATGGCGATCGCGGCCGACGTGGGGATGCCCATGTCGGCGCAGAGGCGCGCCAGGTGGCGCGCCTTGGCCTGCGCGTTGATGAGCTGTCCTTCCAGCTCGCCGGTAAGCCGGCCGTCCTCGACGGCGAGCCGGTTGGAATAGTCCACATCCACGCCCAGCTCCGCGCGTACCCGGCCGGTAAAGTAATCGAAGCCGCCCGAGACGATCGCCGTTTTGAGTCCCGCCTGCCGCAGGCCCGCGACCAGCGCGCGGGCGCCGGGCGAAAAACGCACACGCGCGTCATACAAAGGTTCGAAGGCGCTGACCGGCAATCCCGCAAGCAGCCGGGTGCGCATCCGCAGGCTGGTGTCGTAATCGATCTTGCCGGACTGCATGGCCTGCTCGGTCAAGGCGGCCACCTGCTCTTTCTTGCCGACCAGATCGGCCAGTTCGTCGATGCACTCGATATTGATCAGTGTCGAATCCATATCGAACACCGCGAGCTTGAAGTCCGCCAGGCCGCGGCCCGGCGGCAGCACCGCGCTGTCCAGTCCCATCGCCTGGCAAGCGGCATGCAAGGTGTCGCGCGGCGCATCCGCTTGCGCGGGGAGCGTGAACCGGGCCGCCGCCGGCCCCTGGTGGACGATGCCGGTGCCCCGCAGGCGGGCGGCCAGGCTTTCCACCGCAGTCGCGTCGAGGGCGGTGGGACTTTGGACGAAGACGTGCATGGAGAGGCGGACGGTAGACGAAAGCTGGGACTATACGCCGCCCCTGTCGCCTTAGTGCAGGCCGCCGCTGGCGGTGATGGTTTCGCCCGTCAGCCATGCCGCATCGTCCGAAGCCAGGAAGGCGGCGACCGTGGCGATATCCCGGGGCTGGCCGACGCGGCCCAGCGGGGTCTGGGCGATCACCATGGTTTCCATTTCCGAACCGGCGATGCCGGCACTATGCACGCCTTCGGTAATCACCATGCCGGGGTTGACGGCATTGACGCGTATCTTGCGCGGGCCCAGTTCGCGCGCCAGGACACCGGTGATGGCGTCCACCGCTCCCTTGGTGCCGCTGTAGACGGCGCTCTCGGGCGGCGTGATGCGCGACACCACGGAACTGATGTTGATCACGCTGGCGCCTTCGCCCAGATGCGGGGAGGCCGCCTGGGTCATCAGCAGCACGCCCAGGACGTTGACGTCGAACTGCTTGCGGTAGTGTTCTTCCGTGATGTCGCCGAGAGCGGCGAATTCGTAGATGCCGGAGTTATTCACCAGGATGTCCAGGCGCCCGAATTGCGCCACCGCGGCGGCGACGATGGCCTTGGCATCGGCGGCCTTGGAGACGTCGCCGCCGACGGCGACCGCCTTGCCCTTGGCCGCGGTGATTTCCTGCACGACGGCTTCCGCGCCGGCCTTGCTGGAGGCGTAATTGACGACGACGGCGGCGCCGTCGGCGGCCAGCGCCTTGGCGATGGCCGCGCCTATGCCCTTCGACGCGCCGGTGACAACGGCGACCTTGCCTGCGAGTTTGCTCATGATCGGTTTCCTACCAAAGGATGAATCGGGGCGGGGCGCGCCGGCAGGACGCCGCTGCGCGCACCTTCGAGGCGACCACGATAAGCGTTGTCGAGGCGGGGATAAACGTTGTCCAGCGGAATTGATACGGCGGAATTCCGGAACAGTGGCGCCGCGCCGCCTGGCGCGGCGCGGGCAATGGGCCGCCGATGCGGCCGGCGCGGGGCCGTGGCCGTTAGTCAGGTTGGCTTCAGGGTGATCCAGGTCGGCGCATGGTCGCTGGCTTTTTCCCAGCCGCGCACGTCGCGGTCCACGCCCGCATCCAGCAGGCGCGGCGCCAGGGCGCGATTCAGCAGCAGGTGATCGATGCGTATGCCGGCGTCGCGTGCATACGCGTTACGGAAGTAGTCCCAATAGGTAAAAATGCGCGCGTCCGGATGGCAGGTGCGCAGGGAATCCGTCCAGCCTTGCGCGATCATCTTATGAAAGGCCTCGCGCGATTCGGGGCGGAACAGCGCATCGTCGACCCAGCGCTCCGGCTTGTAGACGTCCGCATCGGTGGGGATGACGTTGTAGTCGCCGGCAAGCACCGTGGGCTGGCCGCTGTCGACCAGGCCGGCGGCATGGGCGATCAGGCGGTCCATCCACTTGAGCTTGTAGTCGAACTTGGGGCCCGGCGCGGGGTTGCCGTTGGGCAGGTACAGACATCCCACGACGATGCCTTGCACCGTGGCTTCGATATAGCGGCTTTGTTCGTCAGCGTCGTCGCCGGGCAGGATGCGGCGCGATTCCACGGGATCGCAGCCGCGTGTCAGGATCGCGACGCCGTTCCAGCTTTTCTGTCCGTGCCAGATGACGCCGTAGCCGGCATCGCGGATGGGGCCTTCCGGAAATTTTTCCTGCGGCGCCTTCAGTTCCTGCAGGCAGGCCACGTCGGGCTGGGTCTGTTCGAGCCAGCGCAGCAGGTTGGGCAGGCGGCTGTTGATGCCGTTGACGTTGAAGGTGGCGATTTTCATGGGATACGGGCGGTAAGCATTCTTCGAACATCCATCATAGCGGCGGGTGCGACCGCCTGCTGGACCGTGGGGTCAGGCGGCGCCGGCGCGCAGCGAGTGCGTGGCCAGCACCTCCAGCACGCGGCGGCCTTGTCCGGTGGTAATCGTGACGCGAGTGACCGCGGTGGTGCGGCCCCGATGAGCGACATCCGCCTCGGCCTTCAGTTCGTCGCCTTCCCCCGGGCTGACATAGGTGGCCGTGATACTGCTCAAGCCCCAGTCGGCCGGTAGCGCGGCCTGGGCCGTCGCCTGCGCGAAGCCCAGCAGCACGCCGCCCTGCACGTGGCCGACGCGGTTCGCGATGTGCGGTCCGTTCGCCAGCGCGCCGGAGGCGCCGCCCTCGCGGGCATGCGCGCGGTAGCCCCACAGCCGTTGCGTGAAATCGTTGGCTGGCCTGCTGTCGTCCAGGGCCATGCGGACGTAATCGAACAGCGCGCGCTCGTCGGCATCCAGATCGGTGTCGGGGTCGAGCAGCGGCGTTTCGTCCAGCGCGGGATCGACCGGCGTCAGGAAGGGAATGGGAATGCCGGGCGGCAGGTCCAGCACCATGAAAGTGGCCGTGCCCAGGCCGATTTCCCGGCCCGCGCCGTGCAGGGTGACGCGGCTGACGGCCTGGCGGCCCGCGGCGCCGTGCAGAAAGCCATGAAAGCTGCTGCGTGCGGTGACGGGCGCATGGCAGGGCGCGCCCGTCAGCTGCAGCTGCATGTTGACGGTGGCCAGGCGGGTATCGGCGGGCAGCGCGGCGCGTATAGGCGCGGCCAGCGCCAGGTCGGCCAGTACCCCCAGCGCGGTGCCGTCGATGGCGCCATCCCGGGCATGGCATTCCGCCTTCATGCTGACCAGGCTGTCGTCGACGGTGACGCGGTCGAAGGACACCGCGAGGAAATTGCCGGCGAAATGGAAACCGTGTTCGCGGCGCCGCCGGATGGCACGCAGGACGCGTTGGAGGATGGGGTCGAGCGCCGAAGAGCGGGTGTCCGGAATAAGCGTATGCGTCATGGGAACGGGGAAGGAAGCGGGACCGCGCGACGGGCGGCCGGATGATCGCGATGATATCCCGGCTGGCGGCGGGCCGGTGCCCATCCGCCCCGCGCGGCGGGAGCCGCGAGCGATACGGGACCGCGTCCGTCCGGCAATGCCGGTGTGTCAGGCGAGCAGGCGCTCGCGGGCCGCCGCGCGCAGGTGGTCCAGCAGCGATTGCACGCCGGCCGGCGGTTGGGCGTCGGCCCGCACGGTCATCCCGATCGAGCGCGCCGTATCGGCCAGCTCGATGGGCAGCACGGCCAGCATGCCGCCGCGTTCTTCGAAGTAGATCTGGTGGCGCGAGATCATCGCGACGCGGTCGCTTTCCATCAGCAACGCGCGCAGGGTCGCCAGGGCGTTCGCTTCCACCGGGTTATCGGGCATGGGCAGGCCGGCGCGGGCCATGACGCGTTCGATGATGGCGCGCGCGGGGGTTTCGCGCGACGGCAATACCCATTCGCAGCGGCCCAGCTCGGCCAGCGTCAGGCCGCAGCGGCCGGCCAGCGGATGGTCCTTGCGGGCGATCACCGACAGCGCGCCATCGAACAGGGCCTCCTGGCGGGTATCGGCGGCGGGAGAAGGATCGCGGAGGGGACCGACGATGACATCGAGCCGGCCCTCGCGCAGCTTGTGCAGCAGCGTGTCGTAGGGGCCGTCGACCAGGACGACGTGCAGCGCCGGGTGGTCGCGCAACAGCCGGTTGACCGCGCGCGGCACCAGCAGCGTGCCGCAGATGGGCAGCACGCCGATGGCCACCGTGCCGGTAACCGTGCCCAGGTGTTCGGCAATGTCGCTGGCGCACGCCTGGATTTCCGCCAGCGCGAGTTTGCCGCGACGCAGCAGGATTTCACCCGCCGCGGTGGCGGCCATGCCGCGGCTGGTGCGCAGCAGCAAGGGCGCGCCCACCAGGCGCTCCAGGTCGCTCAGGGCCTGCGTGATGGCCGGTTGCGACAGCGACAGCGCGTTCGCCGCGGCGCTGTGGGTGCCGTGCTCGGACAGGGCGATCAGGGCCTGCAGGTGGCGGCTGGTCAGCGCGTGGACGATGCGGGCGGCGCAGCCAGGGCCGGGGGATGCGACCCCGGCTCCGGCTGCGTGTGCGGGCGTGGCGGCGGCCGGCTCGCGCGGCAGGCGGGCAAGTTCGTCTTCGGCGGCACGCACATACGCCAGCGCTCGCCCGGCGCGGCGCGCGGCCGTCAGGCCGATGGCCGTGGCGGTCATGCCGGTGGAGGTGCGTTCGAACAGGGGATGGCCGATCTCGCGTTCCAGCTTCTGGATGGCGCGCGTGACCGTGGGCTGCGTCAGGTGCAGCATGTCGGCGGCGCGGCGCACGCTGCCTTCCTGCACCACGCCGACGAACGCGCGCAGCCTGCGCAGGTTGGGTTCGAGGGGAGGCAGCTGCAAATCGTTACTCCGATAAGAAAAGAGCATCGCCGCGCGCGCAGAAGGCATTACCCCGCCATGCCGGCGAGCCAGGATACTACGGGGCCAGGGCCATCGACGACAAGACCCGGCAAGATCCAGGAGACGTACATGCCATACCTGACCCCGCCACCCAATCCCGACATCAGGAAGCCCGCCATGGAGGTACCTCCCGGCGGCTGGGATTGCCAGATACACCTGTTCGGTCCCGCCGACAAATGGCCCTTCGATCCCGAAAGCCCCTATGTGTCCGGCGAGGCGCTGCCGGAAACGGCCATTCGCATGCTCGACACCCTGGGCCTGCGCAAGGCCGTGGTCGTCAGCGGCGGAGGCTACGGCCGCGATTACAGCTATATGCTGGACGCATTGAAGCGCTTCCCGGATCGTTTCGCCGGGGTGATCCTGCCGCCGGACGAACTCTCGGATGAAGAACTGCTGCGGCTGGACCGGGCCGGCGTGCGCGGCGTGCGCTTCGTCAGCGCCAGGCGGGCATCGAATCTGCCGCAGATCCTGCCGGACATGGCGGCGCAGGTCGAGAACCTGGGCTGGCCCGTTCACTTTTATCCGCACGGCGAGGACATCGTGTCCTATGCCGACCGGTTGCTGGCCCTGCCGAATCGCAAAATCGTGCTGGACCATTTCGCCAGCGTGCCCGCCGACAAGGGCGTGGACCAGCCGGCATTCAAGACGGTGCTGAAGATGCTGGATACCGGCCGGGTATGGATCAAGTTGTCCGGCCCCATGCGTTGCGTCAAGGGGGACATGCCCTACGCGGCCGTTACGCCGATCGCGCGCGCGCTGATCCGCCACGCACCCGAACGCATGGTGTGGGGATCGGACTGGCCGCACGTCAATATGGTGGGGCGCGAGATGCCGAACGACGGCGACCTGTTCGATTTGCTGGCCGAATGGGCGCCCGATGCGGCGGACCGCAAGCGCATCCTGGTGACCAACGCGGACGCGTTGTACGGGGCGCCGGCGCACAGCTGAGGCGGGCATTTCCGGCGCGGCCGCCGCTTGCGCCGGCCGGCGCATCCGCCAGGATGGCGCCGAAATCGCGGGGCCGGGACGGACCCGCCGGGGAAACATATAACGATAAGGGCGCGGATCGCGCCACGAAGGAGACATCATGAAAAAGCTATGGATCGCGCCGGTCTTGCTGCTGGCCGCCAGCACGCTATGCGCCGCCGCCCACGCGGGCACCTTTCCCGATCATCCCATCCGCCTGGTGGTGCCGTTTTCTCCGGGCGGCAGCACGGACCTGGTGGGCAGGCTCGTGGCGACCAAGGTATCGCAGATACTGGGCCAGCCGGTCATCGTGGAAAACCGTGCCGGCGCGGGCGGTGTGATCGGTTCCGACAACGTCGTGAAATCGCCGGCGGACGGCTATTCGCTATTGATGGCGACCACCTCGCACACGGCCAACCCGTCGATCTACAAAAAGCTGCCCTACGACACGCAGAAGGACTTCGTCCCCATCGCGCTGATCGGCGATATGCCGGGCCTGCTGGTGGCCAATCCCGCGCTGCCGCCGAACAACTTCAAGGAGTTCATCCAGTACGCCAGGACACACAAGCTGTCCTATGGCACGGCGGGCTCCGGGACCTTCCCGCATCTCTCCATGGAACTGCTGAAATCGGCCGCCGGGCTGGACATGACGCATATCCCCTACAAGGGCGCCGCGCCCGCGCTGACCGACCTGGTGGGCGGCGTGTATGACGTCAAGATGGATGCCTATATTACGGCCGCGAATTTCGTCAAGGCGGGCAAACTGAAGCTATACGCGGTCAGCAGCCTGGAGCGCATGCCGCAGCTGCCCGACGTACCGACGATTGCCGAGTCCGGCTACCCCGGCTTCGAATCGACGTACTGGATCGGTATCGTCGCGCCGGCCGGCGTGCCGGCCGATGTGCGCAAGAAGCTCGAACAGGCCTTCATGGAGGCCGTGCACGACAAGACGGTGGCGGCCAAGCTGCAAGAGAGCGGCACGCGTCCGATCGGCGGGTCCGCCGCCGACCTGACGGCCTTGATGGACCGGGAGTTCAAGCAATGGCCCGCCATCATCCAGAAGGCCGGCATTGCGGAGAAATAAGCGATGACGACGGCGGCAACGACAGGCACGGCAGCGGCCGCGGACGGCGCGCGGGCGCTGGCCGCGCGGGGGCGGCTGCGCGCGGCCATCAATAGCGCCAATCCCGTGCTTTTCAAGGCCGATGCGGCGACGGGCGAACCAGGCGGCGTCGCCGTCGACCTGGCGACGGAGCTGGCGCGCCGGCTGGGCGTGGGCATCGACTTGCTGGTCCTGCCGTCGGCCAAGGTATGCGTGGCAGCGGTGGGGGAGGGGGAGGCGGACTTCGGCTTCTTCGCCATCGATCCGGCGCGCGGCGATACGCTGCATTTCACGCCGCCCTATGTGCTGATGGAAGGGGTGTACGTCGTGCGCGCCGACTCTGCCATCGTCAGCAATGCGCAAGTGGATCAGCCGGGGCGCCGCGTGGCGGTGGGCGCCGGCAGCGCGTATGCCCTGCATCTCGCGCGTGAGCTCCGGCATGCGCGGGTGGTGGATGCTCCCGGGTCCGGCAAGGCCGTGGACGTGTTTCTGCGCGACGGCCTGGACGCCGCCGCGGGCGTGCGCCAGCAGATGCGCGCGGATGCGGAACGCCACGGCGGCCTGCGCATGCTGGACGGGCGCTTCATGGCCATTTACCAAGCCATGGCCACGGCGAGGAATCGCGGCGCCGCGGTGGCCGCCTGCCTGGATGCCTACGTCGAGGACGTCAAGCGCGCGGGTTTCGTGGCGGATGCCCTGGAGCGCCATGGCGTGCAGGGCGCCGCGGTCGCGCCGGCCGGCTATCCGCGCGATTGAAGCTCGATCTCGCGGTCCATGTGCTCGCGGATGAGTTCGGCCAGGCGGTCGGCCAGCGGCTGCGTCTCGCCCGGCCGCCGAAGCAATAGCAGCGGTAACGTGGGCAGCGAGGGCAGGCCCGAGGCCTTCGCGTCCAACGGCCGTACCGATGCGGGCAATCCATAGGCGGTGCGCACATTGACGCCCAGGCCGGCCGCCGTCGCGGCCCAAAGGCCGTTCAGGCTGGGGCTGGTGAACACCAGGCGCCAGGGGATGCGCGCGCGGTCCAGCGCCGCGGTGGCGGCCTGCGTGAACATGCAGGGCCGGTCGAAGGCGATCAGCGGCAGCGGCTCGCCCGCTTCCGGCCGCCAGGGCATTACCGACGAACCGATCCAGCACATGCGCGGCCGCGCAAGGCGCTGGCGCATGGCTTCGATACGCCGACTTTCCGGTGCGCCGTCACGCGTTTCGTCGATGTGCATTCGTGTGGGTGCGCCGCAGGCTTCGGTGGCGCTATTCCACAGCAAGGCGAGATCCAGCTGCCCGGCATCGAAGCGTTCCTGCAGTTCCGTATTGCGCGCCACGCGGGCTTCGATGCGCACTTTCGGATGCGCGCGGGCGAAGCGCCCCAGCAGGGCGGGCAGCAATGTTTCGCCGAAGTCCTCCTGCAGGCCCAGGCGTATCCAGCCTTCCATGTCCAGGCCGCGCGTGGCCACCGCCGCTTCGTCGTTCAGGCCCACGAGCCGTCGCGCATAGTCCAGCATGACCTCGCCGGCATCGGTCAGCGCCAGCCCGCGGCCGGATTTACGGAAAAGCGGCGCGCCGGCCTGTTCTTCCAGCTTGCGGATCTGCGCGCTGATGGCGGACGTCGAGCGTCCGACGCGATCGGCGGCCTTGGCGAAGCTGCCCAGGTCCATGCCGATGACCAGGGTGCGCAGCGCGGCGATGTCGAGGTTCACTTGCATCCTGAACGTCCGGTTTTATCGAAGTAATAGGGAAATATTATGTGATATTCAGAACTATTGAAACCGTCCACACTGTCGCCATCGAATCTGTTCCAGGGTGACACCATGGCTACTGTGGCGGCAGGCGGGCGCGGTCCCGCCTTGGCGGAGGGGCAGGCGGCCGGGGCGGCCGTGGCGCCTCGCCCGGCAATCCAGGGGCGACTGTACGGGCCGGAACATCGCTGGAAGGTATTGGCTGCCGGCGTTGTCGCCAACGTCAGTTTCTCGGCGGCGGCGGCCGGTATCCCGACGACAGCCGTGTGGATGCGATCCGGCTATGGACTGGACGATGCCGCGCTGGGCGTGGCGCTGGGCGCCATCGGCCTGGGGGTGGCCATGACGGAATTGCCCTGGGGCGTGGCGACGGACCGCTGGGGCGACCGCCCCGTGCTGCTGGCGGGCCTGACCGCGACCACGCTGGCGCTGGTCGCGATGGCGGCGTTCATGGTGCCGTCCTCCGGCTTCGTCCCGTCGCTCCATTGGCTGCTGGCGCTGATGTGCGTGGTGGGCCTGGCGGGGGGCAGCGTGAACGGCTCCAGCGGACGCGCGATCATGCGCTGGTTCAAGGAAGGCGAACGCGGCCTCGCCATGAGCATCCGGCAGACCGCCGTGCCGCTGGGCGGCGGCCTGGGCGCCCTGGTGTTGCCGTGGCTGGCCTCGAGCGCCGGGTTTGGCGCGGTCTATGGCCTGTTGGCGGCGATGTGCGCGGGGTCGGCGCTGCTGGCGTGGCGCTGGCTGCGCGATCCCCCGGAGCCGGAAGACAAGCGTCCGGCCGTTGGCGTTGCCCGTGCCGCGCAATCCGACGCCGGTCCGGCCACGCGTATGCCGCCCAAGGCAAGCCCGCTGCGCGACCCGACGATCCGGCGTCTCGTCCTGGCCATCGGTGTGCTGTGCGCGCCGCAGTTCGCGGTGCTCAGTTTCGCGACGGTCTATCTGCACGACTTCGGCGGCGTGGGGATCGCCGGGACGACCTTCGCCATGGTCGTTGTACAGCTGGGCGCCATGATCCTGAGGGTCTGGAGCGGCCGCCATACGGACCTGCGGGGCAACCGGCGCGCCTATGTGCGGACGGTCGTGCTGATCGCCGCGGCGGCCTTCGCGGCGCTGGCCCTGGCGACCGCCGCCGACGCTCCGGCCCTGCTGCTGGTGGCGGCCGTCATCGCGGCGGGTGTGACCGTGTCCGCGTGGCATGGCGTGGCCTACACCGAACTCGCGACGCTGGCGGGTCCCGCGCGCGCCGGGACGGCCCTGGGGATGTGCAATACGCTGGTCTACCTGAGCCTGTTCCTGGCGCCCGCCGCCATCCCGCACGTCCTGGCGGCAACATCATGGAGCGCGGTGTGGCTGCTGGCGGGACTGCTTGCGGCCGCGACCTGGCCCGTGTTCCCGGCGCCCAGGCGGTAGGAACGGAACCGCCGCTGCGCGTGAACCGGGAAAGTCGCAGGGCAAGTCCCCTTACCTGGGAACAGGTACGCGTACAGGGCGATTCCTCTGGTATATTGGTTGCGAAACGCAACTTTTTGCGGCCATCGATGCCGCGCCGGGGGGACATCATGGACGTGACGGACTGCGTGGGATTGTCGCGTGAGCAGACCATTCAGCAATTGCGCGAACTCTCGCGCAGGCTGGTACGGGAATTGGGCTTCATGCGACCGTATCTGGCCGACAGCGGCTTGGCGCCCTCGGCGGTGCACGCCATCATCGAAGTCGGGCTTGCGCCCGGCATCCAGGCGCGCGATCTTGCTGCCACGCTGCGGCTCGACAAATCGAACGCCAGCCGGCAGGTGGCCAAGCTGGAAGGCATGGGCCTGTTGCGGCGCGAGAGCGACGATGCCGACGCGCGCGCCTCCCGGCTGTATCTGACCCAACAGGGCCAGGCCCTGCGCGCGCGCATCGATCGTTTCGCGACCGACCAGGTCTCCAAGGCCTTGCGTCAACTGGTGCCGGCCGACCAGCAGGCCTTGCTGCGGCTGCTGGGCCTGTACGGCGACGCCTTGTCTCGCGACAACCCGAACCTGGTCCCGACCTCGGCCCCGACCCGGGGCCCGAATATCGTCGAGGGCTACCTGCCCGGCTGCATCGGCGACATCGCGGCCCTGCACGCGCGCTATTACGCCGCGGAGGTCGGCTTCGGCGTGTTCTTCGAACGCAAGGTGGCGACGGAGCTGGCGGCTTTCGCCGAATCGTTGCCGGCGCCGGGCAAAGGATTGTGGCTGTATGCGGAGGCGGGGCGCGTGCTGGGATCCGTGGTGATCGATGGCGATACGGAGACGCGCCAGGCGCATTTGCGCTGGTTCATCGTCGACGGCGGCTTGCAAGGCATGGGGGTGGGACGCGCGCTGCTGAGCCGCGCCCTGGCGTTCGCCGACCAGTGGTACGACGAGACCTATCTGTGGACCTTCCGCGGCCTGGACGCCGCGCGTCACCTGTACGAATCCGCGGGCTTCGCGTTGGCGGAAGAAGCCGCCGGCTCGCAATGGGGCGAGCCGGTCACCGAGCAAAGGTTCGTCCGGCGCCGGCCATCGTACGGTATGTGATCAGTCCCGGTCCGGCGCCCCCAACGGAAACAGCCCGCGGAAAGGCCGCGCTTCGTCGACGGCCCGCGCGAAGGACGGGTATTGCAGCAGGCGGCGGCGGTAGGCCCGCACGTTGGCGTACCGCTCGGGGATGGGCTGCGTCCAGTCGGCGTAGAACAGGAAGGGCGCGGCGCCGCAGTCCGCCAGGCTGAAACGGTCGCCCGCCGCCCATTCGCGGTCCGTCATCTTCTTGTCCAGCCAGGCGTAGGAAGTGTCCAGCATCGTGCGCGCCTGCTCGACGCCATAAGGGTCCCGCGCGCCTTCCGGGCGGATCTGGTTGAACACGATCTGCATCTGCGGCGTGGCCACGTAGTTGTCGAAGAAGCGATCCATGAATCGCGTTTCCAGCGCGGCCTTGGGATCCTGCGGAATCATGCGGACCGGGCCGGGGTGGTACAGGCCCAGGTATTCGATGATGCAGGTGGCCTCGATCACGGTACGGTCGCCGTCGCGCAGCACCGGAAACTTCTTCATCGGCCACAGTTCGGCCAGCCGCTTGCCGGTGGGACTGTCCGGCCCTTCGAGGGGGTGTGGCTCGAACGCGATGCCGTTGTCGTAAAGCGCGATCAGGGCTTTCTGGCAATAGGACGAGAACGGGTGGAAGTAGAGCTGCAATGCCATGGAAGCGGTCTCCGGGTGTGCACGGCAAGCGGGATCGCGGCGCCGTCCTGCCACGACGCGCGAACGTGGCGGAAATCGACACGCGAATCGACGCGAAGTGCGTGGAGGCCGCGACCGCCATCGGCACGCGCCCGCCGGCGATCCCGCGGCGGGCGGAATCGCCGGGCGCGCCGCCCGGTCAGCTTTCGCGGCCGCCTTGTCCCGACAGGGCCATGGGCATCGCGCCGCCGTCCGCCTCCGGCCGTCGTCCGCGTTCCTCGCGCCGGCCGGGCTGGGGCAGCGATTCGACATGCAGCATGCGCACGGGGTGGGCGAAGCGCACGCCGATTTCCGCGAACGCCTCCATCATTCCCAGGTTGATGGCCTGCTGGATATCCATATAAGGGTTGTAGCCCGGGTCCAGCACGATATAGACCGTCTCGAAATCCAGCGAACTTTCGCCGAAGCCCTTGAAATGCGAACGGTCGAAGCGGGTCTTGTCCTGGGCGCGGATGATCCGTTCGACGATCTGCGGCACCTGGCGCACCTGCTCCACCGTGCACGCGTAGTCCAGGCCGAACTGGAACACCACCCGGCGCTCGCGCAAGCGCTTGTAGTTCTGGATCGTGGCGGTCAGCATGCTGGCGTTGGACATGACGATCTGTTCGCCGCCCAGGCTGCGTATGCGGGTGGTTTTCAGGCCTACATGCTCCACCGTGCCGGCCAGCGTGCCGACCACGATGAAGTCATTCACTTCGAACGGCTTATCGATCGCGATCGACATCGACGCGAAAAGATCGCCCAGGATGTTCTGCACCGCCAGCGCGACGGCGATGCCGCCCACGCCCAGGCTGGCGACGAAGGCGGTGATGTTGACCCCCAGGTTCGACAGCATGGCCAACAGCACGACCGCCCACAGCAATACCTTGGCGCCCCATAGGGAAAGCGCGGCCAGGGCCGTAAGCTGCCCGCTATCCGATGCCGCATGGCGGCGGAAATAATGATGCATGCCGAGCATCATGGCGCGATGCGCCCACAGCGCGATCTGCAGGATGGCGACGACGAACCACAGGCCATCGATGCGCTGCGCCCAGCGCGCCGGCAGGTCCAGTAGGCCGGCACCGACCAGCAGGGATGCCAGGGCGACCAGCGTATTGCTGGTGCCGGCGATGACTTCGCCGGCAGTCGCGCTGAAGTGCGCGCTGGCGGTGTGAGAGCGGGCCTGCAACCTGCGTCGGAGAAAGCCGATGGCGATCCGCGCCACGGCGAAAGTGACGCACGCGGCGGCGACCGCGATCAGCCAGTTCAATAAGGGAATTCCCAGAAAACGTGTATCGGTGAAAAAAGTGCCGATGACGTTATCGGACATGCGCATCCTCCTTCGGATTGGGGTGTAGACCCCTCCTAGGGTAGCAGCGCCTATTCCTGAAGGATTCGGTTACGGCACTTGGGCGCCGAGTGTCCTGAATCCGCCAGGACTTTACCAGCCCGCCGCGTAGGCCGGGCGGCGCGGATCGGCGCCGCCCCAGCGGATGCCGGTGTCCAGGTCATGCCGCACCGCGCACATCGCGCCCGCGCGCCAGTTGCGGTCGTGCCACCATTTGACGGAATGACCCATGGCGGCCAGCGCGTCGCCGACTTCCCTGGGGATCAGGTCTTCGATCATCAGGCGCCCCGGCACGGCGGTATGCGGTTCGAAGGAAGAGGGGAAACTGAAGCTGGCGAAGCGGGGCGCCTCGATGGCCTGTTGCAGCTCCATGCCGAAAACTTCGATGTTGAGGAAGGTCTGCAGCATCGCCTGGCATTGCACGTCGCCGCCGGGCGTGCCGAAGGGCATGACGTAGCCGTCCGGGCGGATCGCCAGGGAAGGGTTGGGCGTCAGGCGGGGGCGGCGGCCCGGCCCGACGGCGCAGGGATGGCCGGCCTGCGCCCAGGACTGGCTGCCGCGCCCGGAGGCGATCAGGCCGGTGCCCGGTATTACCGGCGAGTTGTAGGAACCGTCGCTGGGCGTCGCGGAGAACGCATTGCCGTGCTTGTCGACAACGGCGACATAAGAGGTATCCAGGCGCGGATCGGTGCGCGCGGTATCGCCGGGACCGGCTTCGCGCAGCTCGATATCGCGCGCGGTCGGCAGCTGTCCCGCCGGCGGCATGTCCGGCCCGGCGCGGTCCGGGTCGATCATGGCCAGGCGCTGGCGCGCGTACGCCTTGGACAGCAGCGCCTGCTGCGGCACGTCCGCATGGCGCGGATCGGCGTAATGCGCCTCGCGGTCGGAGAAGGCCAGCTTGATCGTTTCCGTCAGCAGGTGCACATAGGGCGCGGTATTGTGGCCCAGGGCTTTCAGGTCGCGCGGTTCCAGGATGTTCAGCATCTGCAGCAGCGATGGCCCCTGGCACCAGAAACCGCAGCTGTGCACGCGCGTGCCATGGAAATCGGTGGCCAGGGCGGGATCCACCTCTACCGCGAAATCGCGCAGGTCTTCATGCGTGACCAGGCCGCCTTCTTCCTTGTGGTACTTGACGATGGCGGCGGCGATATCGCCTTCGTAGAAGGCGCGCCGCGCCGCGGCCAATCCCGCCAGCCGGCCCTGTCCGCGGTGGGCGTGCTCCTCGTCCGCCAGGTATTGCAGGCTGCGCGCCAGGTCCGTCTGGCGGAAAATCGCGCCGGCCGGCGGCGGTTTGCCGCCGGGAAGATAGACGGCCGCGCTGGAAGGCCAGCGCGCGTAATTCGCGGCATTGTCGGCCAGCACTTCCGCCATCAGCGAATACATCACGAAGCCGTCATGCGCCAGCCGGATCGCGCCGGCCGCGACCTCGCCGAAGCTCATGGTGCCGAAGCGTTCCAGCGCGGTAATCCACGCATCCGGCGCGGCCGGAATGACGGTGCGCAGGACGCCGGCGGGGATGGTCCCTTTGTGCTTGTGCAGGAAGTCGTCCAGGCGCGTGGCGCGGGGCCAGTAGCCCAGCCCGGAAATGCTCCAGACCTTGCCGCTGTCGGCGTGGTAGATCAGGATGGGCGCGACGCCGCCGAAGTTGACGATGTCGCTCTGCACTACGCCCAGCGCGATGCCGGCCGCGACACCGGCGTCCACGGCATTGCCCCCCGCCCGCAGGACATCCATGCCGGCCTGCGTGGCCAGGTAGTGCCCGGCGGAGATCATGTGGTTCAGGCCGGTCAGCGTCGGCCGCATCGTCAATGGCGCGCTGCCGGCGGTCAGGTCGGGGGCGCTGGTGGGGGTCGCCATGCTGGACTCCTTGCGTATGCGTTGTTTACTGCGGGCGGATGCCGAGCTTGTCCGTGACCGCTTTCCACTTGGTGTATTCGGCCTGGATGAAATCCTTGAATTGCGCCGGCGAGCTGCCCTGGATGATGACGTCGCGCGCCTCCATGGCGTGGCGTACGTCCTCGCCGGCCAGCGCCTGCTTCGTGGCCTGGTACAACGCATCGACGATGGCCGGGGGCGTTCCCTTCGGCAGCAGCAGCCCATACCAGGAACCGCCCACCATGTCGGGGTAGCCGCCCTCGACGGCGGTCGGGATGTCCGGCGCGCGATCCAGCCGCTTTTTGCTGAAGATCGCCAGGGCCTTCAGCTTGCCCGCATGGATCAGCGGCAGCGTCGTGCCCGGGGTATCCAGGGTGTATTGCACCTGCCCGGCGATCAGGTCGTTGATCAGCGCGGAGCTGCCCTTGTACGGGACATGGACGGTCTTGATATCGGCGTCCTGGTTCAGCAGTTCGGCGAAGAAGTAGTTGGCCGTGCTGATGCCGGGGGACGCGTAGTTCACCTGGCCGGGATGGGCACGCGCGTAGTCGACCAGTTCCGGCAGCGTGTTGGGCGGAAAGGCGGGATTGGCGACCAGGATGAAAGGCCCGCCGCCGATCAGCGTGACGGGGATCAGGTCTTTCAGCGGGTCGTAGGTCAGTCCCTTGACGGTCAGCGGCGCGCCGGTCAGGGGCGAGCCCGTGGCGAAGAACACCGTGTAGCCGTCGGGTTCCGAACGTACCACTTGCTGCGCGGCGATGGTGCTGCTGGCGCCCGCGCGGTTCTCGATGATCACCGATTGATGCAGGACCTTGGTCAGCTGCTGCGCCAGCACGCGCGCCACCGTGTCGGTGCCGCCGCCGGGCGGGTAGCCCACCACCAGGCGTATGGGGCGGTCGGGCCAGTCGGCCGCGCGCGCGGACGGCATGGACGCCATGGCCAGCACGGCCAGCAGGCCGCCGGCAAGCAGGACCGACAGGCGGCGCCTGATGGCGCTCCAAGGAGACGGGACGTAGGCAATCATCGAACAACCCC
This sequence comes from Bordetella genomosp. 11, assembly GCF_002261215.1. Classification (NCBI taxonomy): domain Bacteria; kingdom Pseudomonadati; phylum Pseudomonadota; class Betaproteobacteria; order Burkholderiales; family Alcaligenaceae; genus Bordetella; species Bordetella genomosp. 11. The sequence goes on from NZ_NEVS01000001.1 coordinate 986,375, forward strand.
CAGCTGCATCGTGATGGCACGGCATGGGCCGCGGCGGGTTTCCAGCTATTTGTTCTGGGCCAGGCCCAGCTTGCGGACGATGTCCGCTTCCAGCCGGTACTGGCGCGCGGCATAGGCGGCGTAGTCCTTGCCGTCCATATAGACCAGTTCCTGGCCGTACTGCGTCAGCACCTGCTTGAATTGCTCCGACTCGGCGACCTGCTTGAATACGGTCTGCAGCTTCGTCACCACCTGCGGCGGCATGCCCTTGGGACCCGCGATGCCGAAGGGCGCGTTGGCTGGCGGCGTGCCGTCCAGTTCCTGCAGCGTCGGGACCTCCGGGTATTGGGCGCTGCGATGTTCGCCCCAGGTTACCAGCATGCGCATTTTGCCCGCCTGAACGAGCGGCTGGACCGTGGTGGACCCGGCATAGGCGGTGACCTGGCCGCCGATGACCGCGGTCAGCACATCGGATTCGCCCTTGTATGGAATGTGCCGCCACGTGACGCCGTTGCGCGTGGCGATGTCTTCCATCATCACGTTGGAGGCGCTGCCCACGCTGGCGGTGCCGTAGGTCACCTCGTTGGGATGCGCCTTGGCGTAGCCGATGAAATCCGCCCAGGTCTTGAACGGCGAGCCGGACGGCACCGCCACGCCCAGCGTATAGCCGCTAAGCATCATGATGTAGGTGAAGTCGTGGACCGGGTCGTAGCCCATGTCCTGGATATGCGGCATGCGGTACACCGGGCTGGGCAGGATGGCCAGCATGTAGCCGTCCGGCTTGGCGGTCTTGATGGCGCGCGCGCCCAGCGTCGCGCCGGCGCCGCCGCGGTTCTCGATGACGATGGACTGGCCCAGCCTGGGCGCGGCCAGTTCGGCGAATTTGCGGATGACGATGTCGGTCGAACCGCCGGCCTGGTAGGGGACGACGATGTGGATGGGGTAGGCCGGGTAGTCGTCGGCCGCGCGCGCGGCGGGCGAGGCGGACAGCATGGATAGTGCGGAAAGCACGGCCAGTGCGGACGACGCGATGCGCCGGTACCACGTAAGCCGCCCGGGGGCCTCGCAGGCGCGGCTGGGTAGACCGGCGCGGATGGCGTGGCCGGTGTGGACCGTCTGGCTGGACAGCGTTCTCATTTTTTCCCCTGGTTGTTTGTTTTCAGGCGGTCGCCCAGCTCTGCGCGAAAGCGCGTTGAAAGTTGCCGCCCAGCACGCCCATGATTTGCGTATCGGTCAGGCCTGCCTTGTGCAATGCATGAGTGAAGGCCGGGAATTGCGCCGGTGTCGGCGTTTCAACCGGATAGCGGGCTTCCATCACATCGCCGAAGGCACTGGAGAAATCGCCGCCGGAGGCCGCGTACTTCGTGCGCGACATCACCATGACGTGGCGCACCGCCTCGTAGGTGTCCACCGACGGAAAGTCCGTGCCGATGCCGACATGTTCGTAGCCCACCAGCTGGCCGATGTGCCGGACGTTGGCGACGAAGTCTTCCAGGGTCGGCTGCTGCTTCGGGTCGCCGCGCCAGTTCAGGTAGGCGTGGATGCTGCAGCCGATGACGCCGCCCGTTTCCGCGACGGCCTTGATGACCTCATCGGACTTGTTGCGGGGGCGCGGGATCACCGCATTGGCGTTGGCGTGCGTCAGCAAAACGGGCTTGCTGGAATAGCGCGCCGCGTCCAGGCAGGTTTGCGCCGCACAGTGGCTAAGGTCGACGGCGATGCCCACGCGGTTCATCTCTTTGACCATCTTCACGCCCAGGTCGCTCAGGCCGGCGTTGCGCTTTTCCAGGCAGCCGTCGCCCAGCAGATTGGCTTCGTTGTAGGTCAGCTGGATGACGCGGATGCCCAGTGTGTGGAACAGCGCGACGCGGTCGACCTGGTCGCCCAGCGGACGTCCGTTCTGCCATCCCATGATCAGGCCCAGCTTGCCGGCCTGCCTGGCGCGCGCGATGTCGTCGGCGCGTTCGACCAGCATCCATGGCGAATCCGGTGCCGCGCAGCGTTCGCGCCACGTCATGGCATCCCTCAAGGCCTGCTCGAAATCCGACCCCATGTCGGTCACGGTAAGGTTGATCGCGCTGACGCCGCCGGCCAGCATATCCCGCGCGCTGCCATCGCTGAAGAAAACCAGGCCGTCGATGATGGTGGATCGTCGATGCAGCTCGGTCGTCGTGGTGTCCATGTGGCGTTTTTCCTGTGTATGGATTTTTCGGTATGCGGTGCCGCGGCGGCGGTGCGTCGGGACAACTGCCTGGCGGCTATCGCGGCGGCGTCATCGGTACAAGCCGTGGCCGCCATCGTGGCGTCTTTGCCGGTACGGTTGCGTGGCTCATCGCGTCGTCCGTTCGGTATATCGGTTGAACCGGAACGGGTGCAGATCGACCTGGGGTGTTTGGCCCTGGATCAATTGCGCCATGGCCTCGCCCGCCGCCGGCCCGATGCCGAAGCCGTGTCCGGAAAACCCGGACGCCAGGTACAGCCCCGGCAGGCCGGGCACGGCGTCCATCACCGGCATGGCGTCGGGCGTCACATCGATATAGCCCGCCCAGGATTGCGCGACCTTCGCCTCCTTGAAAACCGGGAAGGCATCCGTCAATCGCTGCCATGCCTGCTCGACGCCAGCGCGCGACGGCAGCGGATCCAGGACGCGGTGCTTTTCGAAGGGCGAAACGCGGTCTGCGGCGAAATGCCGCGGCGTGGCGAGTTCTTCGAAGAACCGCTTGCCGAACCGCAGCCGCACGAAGGTGTTGTTGGCCAGCCAGGGGCGCAGGTAATGGCGCAGCAGGCGGAAGCTGTCCGGCACCAGGTCCGCCATGGACGAGCCGAACTGCGACACCGTATAGCCGCCGTCGGCGCGCTTGCGGCAGGTAAAGTCCTTGCCGTTGATCGCCGCCGTCAGCCCGGCGTCGAAGGGCAGGGTGCGCATCACCGATCCCCGCACCTTCAACTGCGGAAAGTCCGCGCCCAGGTTGCCGCAGAACAGCCGCGACCATGCGCCGGCGGCGACCAGCACCGCCTGCGCCGCGATGCGGCCGCGTTCCGTGATGACGGCCGATACCCGTCCGGCCGCGCGCTCGACGCCGCGCACCGCGCAGCGTTGCAGGATGACCGCGCCTGCTTCGCGCGCCAGGGACGCAATGCCTTGCACGGCGAACTGCGGCTCGGCCACGCCGTCCGTGGGGCTGTACATGGCGCCGGTCCAGCCGCGGCTGGAGTGAGGCAGCAGGTCCAGCGCCGCCCGGCGATCGAGCTGCCGCGCGTCTATCCCGTAGATTTTTGCCCGGTCCATCCAGGCCTGATGGGTGGCGGCGTCCGCCTCGGTCTCTTGCAGGTACATCATGCCGGTGCGGCGGAAGCCGACGTCCACGCGGCTCTGGATGTCGCTCCATAGCTGGTTGGCACGTATCGCCAGCGGGACTTCCGGCAGGTCGCGCGTCAGCGTACGCACCCAGCCCCAGTTGCGGGATGACTGCTCGCAGGCCAGCGTGGCTTTTTCCAGCACGGCCACGCGTACGCCGGCCTGCGCCAAGGCGTGGGCGGCACTGATGCCGATCACGCCGCCGCCGATGATGGCGACGTCGACGGAGGAGGGCAGAGGCTGCGATTCGGCTGAAGACATCGGCCCGGCAGGGGCGACGGCCGCGTCATGGGGGACGGCGGAGGACTGCATGGAACCTCGATTGGCCTGCATTATTGGTGTCCACGGTTTGGCGGGCTTAACCGTGGCGGTTGCGAAGTGTTATCGCTATGCGATAATTAATTCCGCATACCGATTTTTATACCCCGCCGCCATCGGCCCAACAACGTAAGGGTTTCCCTAATTCGATCCCGGGAGCCCGACCCGGAGACGCCCATGCCCGAAGCCTCTGCCCTGTTGATCCAGTCCCTGGAGAAAGGGCTGGCGGTACTCGAATCCTTCCGCGCCCACGCCTCGCTGAGCTTGCAGGAAATCGCCCGCGAAAACGGCATCAGCATGGGGTCGGCGCAGCGGGTGGCCTATACGCTGGAACAGACGGGCTACCTGTCCAAGGATCCGCGCAGCAAACGCTACAGCACCACGGTCAAGGCGGTCGGACTCGGCTATAGCTACCTCTATCGCCAGCCGCTGTTCCAGCATGCGCACGCGGTCCTCCACCAGCTGAACCAGGAATGCGGGGAAATCGTCAACCTCTCGGTGCCGGACGACCAGGACAACATGGTTTTCGTCATGCGCGTCGCGCCGGCCAGGCACATTCCGGTCTACATGCCGGCCGGCACGCGCATTCCCTGCATCGCTTCGGCATCGGGCCGCGCGCTGTGGGCGCACCTGCCGCCGGCGGAGCTGGACAGGAAGCTGCGTGCCATTGCCCGCATCAAGCACACCCCGCGCACCACGACCGACCCCGCCGCATTGCGGGACCTGATCGACGAGGCACGGCGGGATCACTACGCCTATGCGGATGAAGAGTTCTATCCCGGCGACCTCAACGTCGCCGCCACGGTGTCGGATGACAGCGGCGAGCCGGTGGCAGCGGTAAACATTTCCGTGCCGAAACCACTATGGTCGCTGGAGCGTGCCCGCGCGGAGCTTGGCCCGCTGGTGATACGCGCGGCGCGCGCGATAAGCAAGCACGTGTGAGTGGTTGTTGTGCGTTACAGGCTGGATGACGAAAGCGGACCATCCTAATAGCGGAACACGGGACCGCTCGGTCATACGTGTGACTCAAGGCACTGTTGAACTAGTCAACGGCAGATAATTTTTTCCGGCTGCGGGGATGAAAGGGAAATCAGGGATGGAGCGATCTTTCATGAACGAAAAGTTGACGGATTACGATCCCGCTGATTACCTCTCTTCCGACGAATCCATTGCCATATTCATGTCAGAAGCGTTGTCGACCAATGACGCCGGATATATTGCCCATGCACTCGGCGTAGTCGCACGTGCGAAGGGAATGACACAGGTCGCCCGCGAAACCGGCCTGTCGCGTGCCCACCTGAAGCGAAACTGATCATCCTCGCCGATGCGGTTTGGATTTGTTAGCCACACTGCCGGCACGGCGTCGTGCCTCACCCTCGATGCTTGACCGCTCAACCACTCACGGGCGTGTCGCAGTCGAAACATACTCGGCAAGCGCCTTGATATCCTCTTCGCTCAAGGCCGTATAGGCGGGCATCACTCCCATTCCCTTGCGCAGCACCGCTTCCACCCGTGCGGCATCGGGCTTGAGTTCATCCAGGGACGGCCCGACCGCGCCGGTCGCGCCGGCATCTTCCAGGGTATGGCAGATCGCGCAGGCCGGGTTGGCGCCGCCCATGAACAAGGCCTTGCCCCGGTCGCGTAGCGAGGCGCCGGCTTCCTCGCCCTGGGCGGCGCCCGGCACGGACGCCGCTCCCATCGCGAGGGCGACCGCACACGCCGCGCGCCTCATGCCGAAACCTTGATGTTCAGCGCATGGTCGCGCCAGCTGCTATTCAAGTATCCGGCCTCGTTCTCGTTGCGGTACTCCGCCTGCACGTTGCCCTTTATATCGGTGGCGCGGCTCATGAAGACGTAGTCGCCCGGCTTCAGGTCCACCCGCAAGGCGAACTGCCTCCATGCATACTTGCCCAGGTCCGGCCCGACGAAGGCGGCCTGCCGCCATGTCTTGCCGCCGTCGATGGAGACGTCGACCGATTTCACGGCGTCCATCCCACCGAAGGCGACGCCGCGGATCACATAAGGACCGGGCGGCAGCGTGCCCTCGCTTTCGAAGCCGTTGATCCAGGACTTCACATCCATCTGCCAGACGGCCGGCTGCTGCGACGTTTCCTTCGCGCCCACCGGTGCAAGCCGGTAGCGGACATCCTGGATGGCCGCGCGCGTTTGTTCCGGCGTGAAGGCCAGGCGCTTGATGTACTTGACGTTGTTCACACCCGAATATCCCGGCACGACCAGGCGCAGCGGCCCGCCGTGGGCCAGCGTAAGGGGTTCGCCGTTCATCTCCCAGGCCAGCAGTGCGTCCTGCATGGCGTCCAGCGGCACAGAGCGTTCCACCATGACGGTGTTGGCGTCTATGCCGGTGGGCAGGATTTCGCCGCCCCGTCCCGTCATATACCGCGCGCCGCCGGCCACTCCGCCCATGGCTTCGACCACCTGCCTGACCGGCACGCCGCTCCACATGACACAACCCGCCGCGCCGACATTCCATGGCGTACCGCTGGGCTTGTGCGGGAAGAACTTGCGGCCATTGCCGCTGCACTGCAGGACGGCGGCGATCGTCACCAGCCCCATGGTCTTCAATTCGCCGACGGTAATCTCGCGGGGGGTCTGCACGCCATCCACGCCAAGCGTCCAGGCGTCGCGGTCCTTCAGGATGGAGGCATCGGGCGGCGAGACGTTATTGCGGATATACAGCTGGTCCGCCGGCGTGATCACGCCATCGCCAAACGCCGTGCGCTTGGTCTCGATGGTGTTGCTGCTGTGGACGATCACCGCGTCCGCGTTCTTCCACGCCACGTAGGCGGGTAAGGGCTTGGACGCGGGCGAGGGCGGGGCGGCCCCCGTAGGCGGCGTGGCATGGGCGGGGCCGGCGCCGGATGGCGCCTGCGCTGTCCCGCCTTGCGCGCGCGCCGTGCCGGGCGCGGCGCCCAGTCCCAGCGTGGCCAGGGCACCCGCGCTGCCCGCGAGCAGCCGCCGCCGTCCCGCGTTGCGCAACGTCGAACCGTTCATGGTTGTCTCCCATTGCGCCGCCGGGCAAGGCCGCGGGCGGCGCGATATTGTTCACCGGCCGCTTTCGAAGCGAAGCGTCGCCGCATGTCCGGACGGACACAAGGTCATTGTGGCCGTGGGGCGGCGGACCGCATAGGGGTCATGGGGGCGATGAATGGATGGTTCATCCATTGGCAGGTATCCGGACGGATGAGCCGGTTTGCATGGCCCGGCGGTGCCCACGCGCACCGTTGGGGCGATCCACTCGTCGCTACGATCCGCCTTCGTATTCCGGGAAAGAATTGCCCGGCGGGGGCGCGGCCTCGATGTAAGGCCCGGGCCCAGCCGGCGCGGCGGGATCCTGCAAGGCAAATACGCAGTCGAAGTACTTTTCCGCCTGCGTCCAGGGCGCCCGTTCCCGGTACAGGGTCAGGAACGCGCCCGTGACGTCCGCCACATTGGGGCGCGTTTGCAGCGTCTGTACCGCCAGCGCGGCGAACGTGTCCTCCCGGTCGTGCAGCCTGGCATTTTGCAAGGCGTAGCTGTAGAACTGCACGACCTTGCCGGGCTGGGCGAAGCGCGGCAGGCCCTCGCAGGCCGCGCCGGTTTCCGGGGCGCGCTCGGTGTGCGCGTGCGAAAAGCTGTCCTGCACCATGTGCAGCAGCGCCCCCAGCGCCACCTGATCCAGCCTGGCGCGAACCTCCACGATGCCGGTGGCCAGCAGGTTGGTGGCGGTCATGTCGCCCGGAAAATAAGTCCCCAGCCTCTCCACGTCCACGGATCGCAGGTAGCGGTCCACCGGGATCCGCCGCGTCGCCACGCCCCACAGGAACTGCGCCCACATCCGCATATGGGCGATCGTGTCGCGCGCCGGCTCGCCATCGTAGGTGCCCATCGCGTGAAAGAACGACAGATCGCCGAAGTGCGAGCGATACAGCAGGTAATCGCCGGGGCCGAACGCCGGTCTTCCCGGTTGCTGCTGCGCGCGCTCGGCGGCGATGCGCTCGGCATCGACAAACAACGCTCGCCAGCACCGCGGCTGGGCGGTCGAACGCAGGGTGACATCGGGATTGCAGTCGGCCATCCTGGGCGGCGACTTGCGATTCAGCGGGAATGGCGGATCGTCCGGCCAACGCACGCCGTACAGCAGGATCTGGTTGCGGCGTACCTCGTCCATCGTGACGCAGGAAGCTTCCTCGCCCGCCGGCGCGTGGCAGTCCAGCGCATCCAGCGTAATGGCCTCGTGCACCGGGCTCTTGATCATCGGCACGGCATTGCCGATCACCCACTGGCCGATGCTGTCGACGATACGGTTGCCGCCGACCCCAGCCAGCTTGCGGTCGACGTCGCTGATGCGCGGCAGCACCTGGAATGCGGAGGCCACCGGCGCCAGCACTGCCGCCAGCAACGCCCCCGCGCAAAACGCCCGCATGCGCCGCCTGTTCGCGGTCCCGATACGACGCTCCCCCTTGCTCGCAGCCATGCCAGTCTCCGATCGTGGGCCGGCCTCGCCATGGGCCGATGGGGCACGATCGTAATCGAAATCTAGGTGCCGGCGGTGGCCGTCGTCATCCCGGTGGATCCGCCCACGGCCTGGACGAACCGGTCCAGGCCGATATTCCTGCCGCACAGCACCACGGCCACCTTCTTGCCGCGCCATTCGTCCTTGCGCTGCATCAACCCCGCCAGCGCCACGCCTGCCGCGCCCTCTACCATCCAACGTTCGGCACTCGCGACAGCACGCATCGCGGCGGCGATTTCAGCCTCTGTAACCGTGATGCGGTCGTCGATCACCCGCTGGCAAATGGGAAAGGTAATCGAACCCTGCTCCACGGCGCCCGCCGTCGCATCGGACAGCGTCGGCTGTTCCTCTACATCGACGATACGGCCGGCTTCCAGCGCGCGCAGCATACAGACCGAATTCCTGGGCCACACGCCGACCACCCGGGTGCGAGGCGAAAGCTGCTTGATCGCGGTGCCCAGCCCGCCGGCCAGCCCCCCGCCGCCCACGCAGACAAACACCGCGTCCAGCACATCGGCGCCCGCCTGTTCTGCGATCTCCACGCCTATCGTCCCCTGGCCGGCAACAATGTCCGCGTCGTTGTACGGCGAGATATACGGAACCCCATGCTCAACGCCGAATCGGCGCGCCTGCAATTCCGCTTCGATGGCCGGCCCATCCACGACAACGAGCCTGCCGCCCAGCCGCTCGATGGCATCCAGCTTGGAGCGCACCGCCGACGCCGGGACATACACCGTCACCGGCACACCAGCACGGGACCCGGCCCACGCCGCCGCCATGCCATGGTTACCGGTGGACGCCGTCACCACACCGGTCTTGCGGGCCGCCTCACCCAGCACATGAATCTTGTTCGTCGCCCCCCGCACCTTGAACGCACCGATCGGCAAAAGATGATCGCACTTCAGCCACACCTCGCAGCCCAGCTCCTGCGACAGCTGTCCGCTTCGCTCCAGCGGCGACACGGGAACCTGCGGGCGAATGGCGCCATGGGCGGCCATGATGGCGGCAAACACATCGGTCACGGAAATGCTCCTGTAGCGGCAATTGGTATCCCGGAATATTAGACGTAAAATCCAATTTGGAATAATCGTCAGGACCGACACCATGGCCACCTCCGGCAGCAGAAAACCCGCGGCACCCGGCCCGGAGCCGACCCCCACCCCCCGCGAAAAGCCCTCACGGCGCCAAATCAATCCCCCGACACGCTCGCCCTCCGGTAAACAATCGACCTCGCTCCGCACGCCGCCGCTCCCGGATAAAAAGCCATCGATACCGCGATCCAATCCGCTGGGCTCCGACGGGAAGCCGTCGACGCCGCGCTCCAGGCCGCTGGTCTCCGATGGAAGGACGTCAACATCTCGATCCAAGCAGCCGGGCTCCGATGGCAGGCCATCAACGCCGCGCTCGAAACCGTTGGCCCTCGATGCAGAGCCGCCAACACTTCGCGCCAAGCCATCAGCATCCGCTGGCAACCGATCGGCCCCACCGCCAAAGGCATCCGCGATTCGTGCCAAGCCGGCTGCGTCGAGACCGTCGCCAGCGGCCGGCGGCGCTGGCCTGTTCGACCAGCCCCTGCACCCATATCATGCCGTCGCCGACGCCCTGGCCGCGCTGTTCTGCCCCTTCGTGGAAGCCGTCGTGCACGACATCCGGACCGATCGCGTGACGCACGTCGCGCATCCGTTTTCCCCGCGCGCTGCCGGCGATCCCTCCGACCTGGGCGACGTCGACTTCGCGCCGGACACATCGGTCATCGGCCCCTACGAGAAAATCAACTGGGACGGCCGCCGCATCAAATCCGTGACGGCGGTATTGCGCGATCAAGGCGGCCACCCGATCGGCCTGCTATGCGTGAACGCCGACGTGACCGAATTCGAAGGGGTTCGCCGCATGCTGGATGGCTTCCTGCGCACGACCGACAGCGCCCCCAGTCCGGACGACCTGTTCCGCAACGATTGGCACGAGCGCATCAACCGCTACGTCGCCACATGGACGGCCCAACGCGACACCATCGTCGCCCGCCTGAATCGCGAACAGCGCCGCCAACTGATCGAAGACCTGCACCGCACCGGCGCATTCGACGGCAAGCACGCCCCAGCCTATGTGGCCGGCGTCCTGGGCATCAGCCGCGCGACCGTATATGCCGAACTGGCACGCCTGAGAGCGCCCACCTCCTGATGCTAGTCGGAGTCAATTCGGCGACATGAATTCGGCCGTATCAGTTCGACGGCACGAGCCGGGCCGGTATGAGTTCGATGACACGATTTCGACGATATGAATTTGTCGACACAACCTCGCCCATATGAGGTCGACGATACAAGTTCGAGGACATGAGACGGGTCAACATGAGTTCGACGACCCAATCGCGACGATATGAACTCGACGACACGAGTTCAACGATACGAATTCGCCAGCAAAAGTTCGCCAACGTAGACGGCGACAAAATTCCAGCGCCACCCCCAGTACCAGCAACCCGTCGGGGCTGACCCACAGCATGTAGGCGATCGCTGGCCGCGCTGGGCGGCCGGCGATCGACGTGCGCCCCAAGATCTTCCTATGGCACCAAACAAGACCTACGAAGCGCAAGAACCCAACCCGCCCCAGCGACCGCAATTAAGGCAAACCGGAGTCCGGCGGGGGTGGTGCCTGTCGGGGCCAGCCTGTTGAGGACGAGCGAGCGGAATCGAAGGGAGGCGTGGCGCGGACGCCATCACCAAGCACACCACAAGCCAACGCCCGCCGGACGAGATCAGCGCAGCGGTGCCCGGCGCCCGCGCGCCGGGCCGGACGATCAGGCTGGCCCCGACAGGCACCACCCCCGCCGGACGGAACCCGCAAAACACCCGCAAACAGCAACCATCAACAAACGGAACCCGCAAAACACCCGCAAACAGCAACCATCAACAAACGGAACCAGCAAAACACCCGCAAACAGCACCCACCCCAAATCCGCACACCCCCGTCACCCCCGCTCCAACGCCGGCACCTCCCCCGCCCCCAAATCCCAATACAACCCCGCCATCAACCTCAACCCCTCCCGCAGCAACTCCGGCGGCAAATGCTCATTCGGCGCATGCTGCGAACACGACGGATACGAATGCGGCACCCAAATCGTCCGCAATCCCAACACCTCGGTAAAAATATCGTTAGGCAACGACCCACCCAAATTCGGCAGAACCGCCGGCTTCTTCCCGCTCGTCCGCGCCAGCGACTCCACCGCCCACCGCACCCACGGATCGTCCGGATCCAGCCGCGTCGCCTTGAACATCGTCTCCCGCGTCAGCGTCAACTTCACCATCGGAAACCCCTGCCGGTCCAAATGCCGCCGCAACGCCGGCAAAAGATCCTCCGTATCCACCCCCACCACGAAACGCAACTGACAGCGCGCCCATGCGCGCGGCGGAATCGCATTCACCGGCGTCTCCGGATTCCCCGTCTTGAACGCCAACACCTCGAAAGAACACCACCCGTACACCTGCTCGGCCGGCGTCAGCCCCGGCTCGCCCCAATCCGGATCGATCTGCGGGCCTTCCGCGCCCCCGTCCACCTCGCAATCGGCCAGCACCCGGCGCACCGACGCCGGCAACTCCTTCGGCACCCACGCCGGAATCCGGATCTGCCCCGTCGGCGACACGATACTTGCGATGGCATGGGCCAGCTGGATCCCCGGATTGGACAACAGCCCGCCCCAATTGCCCGAATGGTGGCCTCCTTCGCGGGCCTCGATCGTCATATCGAAATTCAGCCCCCCGCGCGCGCCCAGGAACACCGTCGGCCGTTCCGCGCGCAGCCGCGGCCCGTCGGACGCGATCAGCAAATCGGCGGCGAACAGCTCGCGGTTCGCCTCGCAAAGCTGACGCAGCCCCGGCGAACCGGTCTCTTCGCCCATCTCCACCAGATACTTCGCGTTGAACCCCAGCTTGCCGCGTGTCTCCAGCACGCTGCGCAGCGCCTCCATGTTGACCGTATGCTGTCCCTTGTTATCGGCGATACCGCGCCCGTACCAGCGTCCTTCCGACTCCGTCAGGGCCCAGGGCGACAGTCCCTCGTGCCACTCGGCGTCCAGGCCGCGGATGACATCGCCATGGCCATAGCCCAGCACCGTCGGCAGGGCCGGGTCCTCGATGCGTTCCGCGTACAGAAAGGGCGCGCGCGCCTTCGGATGCGTCAGCGTGCGGCAGGCGAAGCCCATCGACTCGAAAGCCGGCTGCAATTCGGCGTGCAGGTAGCCCGCCAGATCGCCAGCGCGTTCCGGATTTTGGCTTTCCGTCGGCATCGCGATGCGGCGGGACAGCCGGTCGCGGAATCCGCCGGAGGCGAAGAAGGCATCGGCATGGTCGATTGCTGCGGCACGGGTCATGTGATTTCCCTGGTATACGTGGGCAAAGTGCCTGTATACCAGAGCAGCCCGCGCGGCGCGATAGAGAGAATCGCGCATGCCCGTAGGCTGCGATGCCGGCCGGGCCCCGCGCATGCGCGGCTCGCCCGCCGCCGCCAAACATACGGCAGGCAGCGGGCGAGCCGTCCCCTCAGACCTCCAGCACCGTCGTGAAACCGCCGTAGATCATGCGTTGCCCGTCGAACGGCATGGGGTTGGTGCCCGGCTGAAGGCGCGGATCTTCCATGGCCGCTTTCATCCCTGCCTGCTCCGCCTCGCGGGATGGCCAGGTAATCCAGGCAAACACGATGGCTTCGCCTTCCTTGCGCTTCACCGCCATCGGGAAAGAGGTCAGCTTGCCGTCGGGTACCTGGTCTTCCCAGCACTCCACCACCTGCAAGGCACCGTGCTTCTTGAATATCTCTGCCGCGATGCGCGCGTGCTCGATATATTTCTCGCGGTTTTCGATGGGTACGGCGGCGACGAATCCGTCTACGTAAGTCATGAGCGATCCCTCCAGTTGGATTAAGGGCCTACCCGGAGCGCCTCGCGGCTTCCCGGATGTTCCCAAGGTTACGACGATCGGGATCCCACGAAATCGACATCCGGCACACGGCGGATGGGCGATATCCGGACGCATGCGCCGGGACCGGAACCGTCGCGCCCCAACGCGTACGTGAATTAGTGGGCGGCCTGTTCACTATCGAGGCGGACAACCATGACGAGGTAGCCGCGGTACTTATGTCGATGGACCGAGAAGGCTGGTGCCGTAGGAGTTGTCTATCATGCAGAGCCATCCGGCCGCCGGGTCGAGTCGGAACACGTAAGTGGAGAAGCGCGTCGTCTGCCAAGGCTCGCCGGCGGCTGACCGGCCTCGAAGCTCGGCACGAGCGAGCACCAGCGCGGTGTCGCCGGCCTGCAATACCTGCATCTCCGGTTGGTGCACCTGCAGGGTGTGGTGAAAATACTCGGCGATGCGATCAAAGGCGGTGCGAATATGCGCCTTGCCTCGCGCAACCATCCCGGGCTGTAGCACCAGCACGGCGTCATCCGCGTAGAACGCCATCAATCGATCGAAGTCTTCGCGATTGATGGCGTCGTCGGCGGCGGCGATTACCTTCTTGAGTTCCTGTTCTGACATGGGTCATTCCTTGTCTGTGCTGAGAAACCTGACAGACGAGCCCCAAAAAAAACCCGCCTGCAAGGGCGGGTTTTTGGACTTGACCGTAATGCGCGCTAACCCGCCATTCTTCGAATGGGGGAAATAATGCAATGCAGGCGCGGAAAGGTCTTCTTCATGTTGGGCATAATGGAGAGCACGGCGGGGCTTGTCAAGGCGGCTGGCCGTCGCGCGTCTGGCGCGGCCTCCCTTGAGAAACCGGCCGGGCGCAACGTAAATGGAGTGCCATGAAGCTAATCGCAGTTATCCTCGCCTTCTTTGCCCTGATCGGTTTCGCGCACGCCCAGAACCCGGCTCCATCGACGATGGAGCCTTCCGGAATGGACCATGCGGCGCACATGAAAGCGGAGGCGGATACGCAGCGCCAGGCAGAGGTTTCCCGGCGCGGTAAGGACGTCATGCCCTTCAGCTTGTCGGCCACGACCCATATCTTCACCAGGAATGCCGAAGGGGGAGTCCAGCGCGTGGTGGCCAAGGATGCGTCAGACACCACACAGGTGACGCTCATCCGGCAACATTTGCAGGAAATCCGGCAGCAGTTCTTGAAAGGAGACTTCTCGGACCCGAGCCACATCCATGGCCAGGACATGCCGGGGCTGGCCGAGCTGACCAAAGCCAGGCCGGGACAACTGGACATCGCCTACCAGGAAGTCGAGGGCGGCGCCCAGCTGATCTACACAACGACAGAGCCCACCTTGGTGGTTGCGCTGCATAAGTGGTTTGATGCCCAGCTTTCCGACCATGGCAAAGATGCCATCGAAGAACATCAGGGTCATTGATTGACTGTGAGCATTTAGCGGGCAACGATCGGCTAGGATAGAAGGCCCTGCCGCGCGGCGGCGAATCCGGTCCGGAGCCCTCATGAACGCAATCTCCCATCCCGCGCCATTGGCGGACGCGGCCATCGAAATCCTGCGCGCCCGGACCCCTGGCGTGCGCACCACGGTCCACTTCAATCACGCGGGCGCCTCGCTGCCTTCCGTGGACACGCTGGAAGCGATGCGCAGGCAGCTGTGGCGCGAGGCGGAGATGGGACCGATCGAGGCCGGCGCGGCGGTGCGCGAGCAGGCCGAACAGGCGCGCATCCTGGCCGCCGCGCTGCTGAACGCCAGCCCTGGGGAAATCGCGCTGACCGCCGGAAACTCGGCGGGATGGGGCAGCGCCTTCGCCGGACTGGGAAACTGGAAGCCGGGCGACCGCATCCTGGTCGCGCGCCACGAATGGGGCGGCAATATCGCGGCCATGCATATTGCCGCCGGACGGGCCGGCGCGCGCATTGAAGCCATCCCGAGCGATGAAACCGGCATGGCCGACCCGCGCGCGCTGGAAGCCATGATCGACGAGCGCGTCCGGCTGATTTCCGTGACATGGCTGCCGGCCAATGGCGGCCTGATCAATCCGGCGGCCGCCATCGGCGCCGTGGCGCGCCGGCACGGCATTCCCTATTTCGTCGACGCGGCCCAGGCGGTGGGGCAATTGCCGATCGACGTCGGGCAGGTCGGCTGCGACGTGCTGACGGGCGTGGGCCGCAAAGCGCTGCGCGGCCCGCGCGAAACCGGGCTGCTGTACATCCGCCAGGATTTCCTGCCGCGCCTGACGCCGGCGTGGGTGGATACCAGCAGCGCGCCGCTGGACGACGACGGCCTGCCCGTCATGCGGGCCGACGCCGCGCGCTTCGAGCCTTCCGAAAGGTCGTACGCCTTGCGCTGCGGGCTGGCCAACGCCCTGCGCGAAGCGCTGGATATCGGCGTGGAAAACATACGCGCGCGTATCGACCGCAACGCGCGGGCCTTGCGCGCGCTGCTGGCGGATGTGCCCGGCGTCGAGGTCCTGGACCAGGGCCGGGAGCAGTCGGGGCTGGTCTCGTTCGCGGTCGCGGGACAGACGGGCGGCGCGGTGCAGCGCAAGCTGGCGGAGCAGGGGATTTCCATCAGCAGCAACGGACCGGCCTACACGCCGCTGGACATGCGGGCGCGCGGACTGGCCGACATCGCGCGTGCTTCGGTCAGCTACTTGACCACCGACGCCGAACTGGACCGCCTGGTCCAGGCCATCCGGGACCTGGCCTAGCCATGCCGGGCCCCGGGGCGGGGTGCCGGGCGTGGCACGGACACCCCGGCTGCCGCGGGCGGCGCTTCAGTCCGTGACCGCGGGCGTCGCGCGTGGCTTCGCGCGGGCCTGGCCGCGGAAGGCCGTGGGGCTGTGGCCAGTCCAGCGCTTGAACGCCCGTTGCAGCGTGCGCGCATCGCTGAAACCGCACTCCTGCGCGATCTGCTGCACCGTCCGCGACGAATGCGCCACCAGGGACAGCGCCCGGGCCCTGCGTTCCTCGCATAGCAGGTCGACATAGCTGTTGCCGGTCTCCGCCAGCCGCCTGCGCAGCGTGCGTTCGCTGATATGCAAAGAGTCCGCGATCGCCTGCAAGGGCGGCGGCGCGGCCAGATCGCGCCGGATGGCCTGTACCACGCAAGCCTGCATGAAGGGGACGCGGACCGGCGTCTCGACACGGGCCAGGTCGCGCCGGACCTGGCCCAGCACGACGGCGTCGGCGGTACGGACGGCGTAGGCCTCAACCGGAAAGTGGATCCGGTTTTCGGGACTGCCGAAGCGGACGGGGCAGCGGAACACGGTTTCGTAGGCGGCGCCGTAGGCGGGCCGCTCCATGACCAGGTCCACCCGGCTTGGATTGAAATGCGAGCCGACCACCTGGCGGCCCAGCCGGGCCAGCGACGCCAGTGCTTTATCGACGAGGAAGGCCGCGACGTGGCGGTCGACCGATGGCGCGCGCGCCACCAGCCGGAAAGCCTGGGCGGTTTCCTCGCCGTGCAGGCGGATCAGGCAGCCCGCGTGGCGCTGGTGCTCGATGGCGAAGTCCAGCAGCTGGCGCGACGAGCCGCAGGCCATGAAGCCCAGCGTCACCAGCCCCCATGACACGATGTTCACCGCGGTGCCCAGCTCCAGTCCCAGCACCGGGTTATTCAATAGCGGCAGCGCACGGCGGATCAAGAGCTCGGCCTGCTGCCCGGATACATAGAAGCCGTCCTGGTTCAGGTCGGCGGGCGAAAAGCCCAGGCCTTCGCACAGGGCGCCCGGGTCCCGGCCGCGCCGCGCGACTTCCGCCAGCAACTGGCGCAGCGCGACAGGAGGGATATCGGCATGGGCGGATTCGGCCATCATGCCGGCCGCGGTGCCCCCGGAGGGCAGCCGCGTACAGATTTCAGTGCTGCCAATTCTCGTCATTACAACCGCGCAAGCGGCCCGTGAGCGGGCCGCGGTATCCAGTAAGCCACCGGGGATGGTTAGATTCTTAACAATTTTGTACAAAAAGACAATATTGGCCGGCGCGATGCCCCATCTTGGCCGGCGGCGTCCTTAGGGCAACACCGGGACATGCCGTTGTTCCAGTACAACCGCCATCCTGGCGGCCATGCCCACGGACGCGCGTCGACATGAATTTCGCTGGTCTTTCCTGCTCTTCGGTTGCGACGCCCATCCTGGGCATCGCGGGGGGCGCCGCCACCGCGTTTGCCGCCGGCTGGACGGTGCCGGCCATGGCCGCCGGCGCCGTGCTGGCCTGCGCCGGCTTGCTGGCCGGCTACGCCGGACGGCGCCAGACCAATCGCCAGGCGATCGATATCGAATCCCACGTGCGCGACCTGGAAGCGTTCTGCGCCGACCTGGCGCCGGTCTGGTCGCGCCAGATCGAATCCTCGCGCGGCCAGATGGAGAGCGCGGTGACGGCGCTGAGCATGCGCTTCGGGGAAATCGCCACCCGGCTGGACCAGACCCTGCGCCTGTCCACCCGCGATGGCGCCGGCCACGGCGATTCGGCCGAGAGCGTGTCGGCGCGCAGCGCGGAGCAGCTGGAAAGCGTGGTGGACCTGCTGGGCGCGAGCATGCAGACCAAGGCCGACCTGCTGGCCAAGGTACAGGGACTGAAAGGGTTCGTCGACGAATTGCAGGGCATGGTCCAGGCCATCGGCCAGATCACCCAGCAGACCAATCTGCTGGCGATTAACGCCACCATCGAGGCCGCGCATGCAGGCAGCCTGGGCCGCGGCTTTGCCACGGTCGCGCAGGAAGTGCGGGCGCTGTCCAAGCAATCCGGCGAGACCGGCGCGCGCATCGCCGAGAAGATTGCCTTTATCGGCGACGCCATCGTCGCCACGTGCGCGGCGGCGGAGGACTCCACGCGCAAGGAGCAGGCGGCCATCGATGCCTCCGAAGCGTCGATCCAGGAAGTCCTGGAACGGTTCCGCGCCTTTGCCGACGGGCTGGCCGGCACCACGGATGCGCTGCGCCAGGAAAGCCAGGGTATCCAGGAAGAGGTCAGCGAGGCGCTGGTGCAGCTGCAGTTCCAGGATCGGGTCAGCCAGGTGATGGCGCATGTGGGCGCCAATATCGAGCGGCTGCCGGCGGTGATCCACGATTACGGTGACGCCTGCGCGGAGTCCGGTGAACTGCGGCCGCTGGACTCGGCCGTCCTGCTGGGCGAACTGGAGCGCACGTATGCGATGGCCGACGAGCGGGAAGTCCATCTTTCCGTCGCGGCGGCTCCCTCCGGGCGGACTTCCGGCGCGGGTGGCGCGACGGCGGGGGCGCCATCCGCCACCGCCGCGGCCGCGTCCACCGACATCACATTCTTTTGAATCCAGGGCCCAGTGCCCGCACATTAATTCCAGGGGATCCTCGCCATGGCAAAGACCATACTCATCGTCGACGACTCGGCATCGGTGCGGCAGGTCGTCGGCATCGCGCTGCGCGGCGCCGGCTATGACGTCATCGAAGGGCGCGACGGCCAGGACGCGCTGGCCAAGCTGACGGGACAGAAAGTCCACCTGATCATCAGCGACGTGAATATGCCGCAGATGGATGGCATTACCTTTTTGAAGGAGGTCAAGCAGCTGCCCGCGTACCGTTTCACGCCGGTCATCATGCTGACCACCGAAAGCCAGGAAGCCAAAAAGCGCGAAGGGCAACTTGCCGGCGCCAAGGCGTGGGTCGTCAAGCCCTTCCAGCCGGCCCAGCTGCTGGGCGCCGTCGAGAAGCTGATCCTGCCTTGATGGCCGGCCACCCTGGAGACGCGCCGTGACCGACGTCCATTTGCGCCTGGAAGGCGAACTCACCATCTACACCGCGCAGGACACGCGCCAGCGCCTGCTGCAGGCACTGGCAACGGAGCCCGGGCCGGACGTCGTGCGCCTGGATCTGCGCGCCGTCACGGAAACCGACACGGCCGGCATCCAGCTGCTGCTGGCCGCGCGCGGGCACGCCATGGCGCGCGGAGGCGAGCTGCGCTTCGCGGGCATGGCGCCCAATGTGGAGGCAGCCATCCGGTTGCTGGGCCTGGAAGACACCTTCCGCGACGCCCTCGACGACCCGCCGCCCGGCATCGCGGATGACGCCATGGGCCTGCACGACGCGGGTCTCGCGTCAACCGCCTGAGGGCCCCTCCCGGAGTATCGACATGGACATGGATCAGGCGCTGCAAACCTTCATCACGGAAAGCCGTGAGCTGCTGGCGGAAATGGAATCGGCGCTGCTGATCGTCGCCGATGCGGAAGACCGCGACGACGCGGTCAATGCCATCTTTCGCGCGGCCCATACCATCAAGGGGTCGGCCGGCCTGTTCGGCATCGAGGACATCGTCTCCTTCACCCACCACGTCGAGAGCGTGCTGGATCGCGTGCGCGAAGGTACGGTGGCCATAGACGGCGACCTGGTGGCGCTGATGCTGGGCTGCAACGACTATATCGGCAGGCTGGTCGAGCGCGTGGCCGACGGCGGCGGCCCGGAAGACCTGTCGCTGGCGGGCGATGCGACGGCCTTGCTGGACCGCCTGTCCGTGCATCTGGAAGGGGCACATGCCGGTGCCGCCACCCACGCGGCGGGCGTTGCCTGGCCGGCCGAAGGCGCCGCATCCGACGCCGGGGGATCCGGCATCGAGGCGCGCGATGGCGGCCACGAGGCAGGCGTCCCGGATCACTGGCATATTTCGCTGCGCTTTCACGAAGGCGTGCTGCGCAACGGCATGGATCCGCTGTCCTTCGTGCGATACCTGCACAAGCTGGGCAGCGTGACGGGCGTGGCCTGCCAGACCGGGCGGCTGCCGGCGCTGGATGCCATGGACCCGGAAGCCTGCTACCTGGGCCTGGAGATTGGCCTGGACAGTCCGGCGGACAAGGCCACCATCGAAAGCACGTTCGAGTTCGTGCTGGACGACTGCGACATCCGCATCATTCCGCCGCGCAGCGGCACGGCCGATTACATGCTGATGATCGAAGAACTGGGCGAAGAGCCCGCCATGCTGGGCGATATGCTCGTGCGCTGCGGCACGCTGACCCCGCGCGAGCTGGCCGAAGCCCTGCACGCCCAGCGCAGCGGCGCGGCCGAAGGCCCGCTGGGGCAGATACTGGTGCGGCAGCAGACCGTGGCCGAACCCGTGGTCGATCTGGCCCTGGCCAAGCAGCAACAGGCCAAGGACAGCAAAGCGCGCGAAAACCGTTCCATGCGTATCGACGCGGACAAGCTGGACCACCTGATATCGCTGGTGGGCGAGCTGATCACCGCATCGTCGGGCGCCAGCGTGGCGGCGGCCCGCGTGGGCAACGCCGAGCTGCAGGCCTGCAATTCCCAGGTCGCGGACCTGGTGGAAGCCGTGCGCGACAGCACGCTGCAACTGCGCATGGTGAAGATCGGGGCGACCTTCAACCGCTTCCGGCGCGTGGTGCACGATGTGTCGCGCAGCCTGGGCAAGCACATCGAACTGGTGGTACGCGGCGAGGATACCGAGCTGGACAAGACGGTGGTCGAGCGCATCGGCGATCCGCTGACCCATCTGGTGCGCAACGCCATGGACCATGGGATCGAAGCCCCCGCGGCGCGGGTGGCGCGCGGCAAGCCGGCGCAGGGGACGATCACCCTGGATGCGCGCCACGAATCCGGCCACATCGTGATCGAGGTCCGCGACGATGGCGCGGGGCTGGACCGCGACCGCATCGTGGCAAAGGCCATCGAACGCGGCCTGATCGAGGATGGCCGGGGTATGCGCGACGAAGACGTGTACCGCCTGATTTTCGAGCCGGGGTTCTCTACCGCGCCGGCCGTGACGGATCTGTCCGGCCGCGGTGTCGGCATGGACGTGGTCAAGCGCAATATCGAGGCCCTGCGCGGCAGCGTGGAGATCTCCAGCCGCGCGGGCCAGGGCAGCACCGTGGCCGTGCGCCTGCCCTTGACGCTGGCCATCATCGATGGCTTCCAGGTGGCCGTGGGCAGATCGCTGTTCGTGCTGCCGCTGGATATGGTCGAGGAATGCATCGCCTATACGCCGGTGGAAGACCGCGACTACACCGACCTGCGTGGCCGCGTGCTGCCGTTCATCCGCCTGCGCCGCATGTTCGGCCTGCCGGGCGTACCGGCCGCGCGGGAAAACATCGTCGTCGTCCGGCACGGTGGCGAGCGCATCGGCCTGGTGGTCGATACGCTGCTGGGCGAGACCCAGGCGGTGATTAAGCCGTTGTCGCGCCTGTTCGCCCAGGCGCGCGGGATCAGCGGTTCCAGCATCCTGGGCAGCGGCGAAGTGGCATTGATTCTGGATGTCCCGGCGCTGATGGCCGAGGCGCACAGTTTCGTGGCGGCGGGCCATGCCCGCCTGCCGGTTTGACGTGGCACCGCGCGGTCCGATGGCCGCGACGCAGTTTCTTAGGGAGATAGGCATGTTCGGGAATATGAAGGTGGCCACGCGACTGGCATGGGGGTTCGGCATCGTGATTGCCCTGCTGGCGGCGATATCGGTGCTTAGCATCACGCGGCTGGAGAAAGTCAATGCGGGCCTCACGGAAGTGACGATGAACCGCTACCCCAAGACCGCGCAGCTGAATGAAGTGCTGCAACGCTCGCTGGACGACGGGCGGCAGTTGCGCGGCCTGTTGCTGGTGGCGGACGAGGCCGAGGCGACGCGGCTGCGCAAGCGTGTGGCCGACAACGCGGTCGCCCGCGGCCAGGTCATGGGCCAACTGGACAAGACCATCACGGGCGATGGGCCACGCGCCATGTTGAAAAAGGTCAGCGACGCCCGGACGCTGCTGGAGCAGCGTATCGACGGGTTCTTTGCCCTTGCGTCGGGGGCGGACAAGTCCAGCGCCATGAACTACCTGCGCAGCGATATCCTGCCGGCCAATACCGCGCTGGAGGAGGCGGTCCGCGACCTCTTGAAGTACCAGGTCCAGCAGATGGACCAAGCGAATGCCGAGGGCGACGTGCTGTACGAGCAGACGCGTACCCTGGTGCTGGCCATGTCCGCGGGCGCGATTGCGCTGGCCGTCCTGATCGGTTTCTTCATTACCCGCAGCCTGCTCAAGCTGCTGGGCGGCGAGCCCTCCTACGCGGCGGAAGTCCTGCAGCAGGTTGCCGGCGGCGATCTCTCGGTGGCGGTCCGGACGCGCAAGGGCGACAGCACCAGCATGATGGCCAACGTCAAGAATATGGTCGGCCGCCTGGCGCAGGTCGTGTCGGAGGTGAACAGCAGCGCGGAAGCGCTGGCCGGTGCCTCGGAGGAAGTCAGCGCGACGGCGCAATCGCTCAGCCAGGCCGCCAGCGAACAGGCAGCCGGTGTCGAGGAAACCAGCGCCTCGATCGAGCAGATGACGGCTTCCATCGCCCAGAACACCGAGAATGCCAAGGTCACTGACAGCATGGCGGGCAAGGCCGCCGTGGAAGCGGCGGAAGGCGGCGAGGCAGTGACGTCGACGGTCGCGGCGATGAAGCAGATCGCGCAGAAGATCGGCATCATCGATGACATCGCCTACCAGACCAATCTGCTGGCGCTGAACGCGGCGATCGAAGCGGCCCGCGCGGGCGAACACGGCAAGGGCTTCGCCGTGGTGGCGGCGGAAGTCCGCAAGCTGGCCGAGCGCAGCCAGGTGGCGGCGCAGGAAATCGGCGACGTGGCGGGGTCCAGCGTGGACCTGGCCGAACGCGCCGGCCGCCTGCTGGAGCAGATGGTGCCGAATATCCGCAAGACCTCCGACCTGGTGCAGGAGATCACCGCTGCCTCGGAAGAGCAGTCCTCCGGTGTGGGGCAGATCAATGCGGCCGTCGGCCAGTTGAGCCAGACCACGCAGCAGAACGCCTCCAGCTCCGAGGAACTGGCCGCGACTGCCGAGGAAATGAGTGCCCAGGCCGAGCAGCTGCAGCAGGCAATGAGCTTCTTCAAGCTGTCCGAAAGCGTCGCCAGGGCCAAGGGCGCGGCCGCCGCGGCGCGCAAGCGCCCCATCGCGGCCAAGACCTTCGCCCCGGCCGTGGCCCGGGAAACCGTGGCGGCCGAACCGGCCGGCAAGCTGTCCTTCGCCGGCGCCGAGGCGATCGACGAATCGCAGTTCGTGCGCTATTGAGGAGCACGGCGATGAGCGCGTTGCCACAATCGAACGGCGCGGGCCCCCAGGGCGGCGCCGAACCCTCGCAGTACCTGACTTTCATGCTGGGCGGCGAAACCTTCGCCATCGGCATCCTGGCCATCAAGGAGATCATCGAATACCACGACCTGACGCTGGTGCCCATGATGCCGCCGTGCATCCGTGGCGTGATCAATCTGCGCGGCGCGGTCGTGCCGGTCATGGACTTGCAGACGCGCTTCGGTCGCGTGCCGTCGCCCGTCACCAAGCGCACCTGCATCGTGATCGTCGAACTGGAGGTGGACGACGGCGGCCCGCATGTCGTGGGCGTGGTGGTGGATGGCGTCAACGAAGTCCTGGAGATCGCGCCGTCCGACATCGAACCGCCGCCCGCGTTCGGTACGGGACTGCGCAGCGATTTCATCGCCGGGGTGGGCAAGGTGCGCGGGCGTTTCGTCATCCTGCTCGCCGTGGAGCACGTCATGTCCATGGAGGGGCTGGAGTCCGGAATGGACGCGGCGGCGCGCGCGCCCGCCATGATGGACGGCGCGGGGGGATGATGAGCGGGGATGGCCAGGTCGGGCCCGTGGCGGCGGCGCCGCACGGCGTGGCGACGGTCCTGGTCGTCGATGACAGCGCCGTGCATCGCGCGCACGCCGCCGCGTTGTGCCGGGCGCTGGGCATCCACGCGATCCACGAGGCATCGAGCGGGTCGGCGGCGCTGACCCTGCTGGCCGATGCGGCGCCCAGGCCGGAGGTGATGATCGTCGATATCGAGATGCCCGGCATGGATTGCATCGAGCTGCTGGAGCAGCTGCGGATCCGCGACATCCTTCCCGATCTCGTGATCGCCTCCGGCCGCGAAAGCGCCATGATCGATTCCGTGGCGTCGGTGGCCTCGGGCCTGGGCTTCCATGTCCTGGCCGGGCTGGAGAAACCGCTGACCGAGGCAGTATTGGCCGGCGTCCTGGGCCGGCGTGGCGTGCGCGGCACGGATGCGCGCGATCGTGGCCGCGGGACGCGGACCGACAAAGTCCCCATCTCGCCCGGCATGCTGGAAGCCGCGCTGCGCGACGGGCAGATCCACGTCCACTATCAGCCGAAGGCCGACATGCGCACCGGCCTGATACGCGGCGTGGAAGCATTGGCGCGCTGGACGCATACCGAGGCGGGGGATATGTCGCCGGCCACCTTCGTTCCGCTGGCCGAGCAATACGGCCTGATCCATCCGCTGACCTTCATCGTGATGGAGCAGGCGCTGGCCCAGGTGGCGCGCTGGAGCCGGCGCGGCCTGCGGCTGTCGCTGGCCGTGAACCTGTCGCCCCTGCTGCTGGATTGGCCGGGACTGGCCAACAGCATCCTGGAGGTCGTGGAGCGCTTCCAGGTACCGCCGGAACAAATCGCCTTCGAAATCACGGAAAGCTCCCTGGTCGACGCCGACAGCGGCGCGCGCGGGCTATTGGCACGGTTGCGCCTGCGTGGCTTCGGCTTGTCCATCGACGACTACGGCACGGGTTTTTCTTCCATGCAGCAACTGACCCGCGTGCCCTTTACCGAATTGAAGATCGATCGCGCCTTCGTGCATGGCGCGAGCGGGCGCAGGCAACTGCGGGCCATCCTGGGCGCGGCCATCGACATGGCCTCTGAAATGGGGCTCGTCACGACGGCCGAAGGGATCGAGACCCTGGAGGATTGGCGCCTGTTGCAACGCCTGGGCTGCGCGCTGGGGCAAGGATTCTTCATCGCGCCCGCCATGCCGGGCGAGGCCATTCCTTCCTGGCTGAAAACCCATCGGACGCGACTGGCGCTGCTGCGCGCCCCCGCCCAAGCCCCCGCCGAAGATTGAACACGCCGCCATGCAGCCGATCAACGATAAAGAGTTCGCCCAGTTCCAGCGCTTCATCCACGAGGCGGCTGGCATCACGCTATCGGACGCCAAGAAGGCGCTGGTCTCCGGCCGCTTGTCCAAGCGCCTGCATGCGCGTGGCATTGACAGCTATGGCGACTATTTTTCCCTGTTGCAAAGCGACGGCGGCGCGGCGGAAACGCAGATCGCCATCGATCTGCTGACCACCAACGAAACCTATTTCTTCCGCGAGCCCCGGCATTTCGATGTACTGCGGCGCCTGGCCGCCGAGCCCGGCCCGGACGGCCGTCGCCCGAAGGCACCCTTCCGCGTCTGGAGCGCCGCCAGTTCCTCTGGCGAGGAGGCCTATACGGCCGCCATGGTATTGGCCGATTGCCTGTGGGCAGGCGATACGGCGGCGCGGCCCGTGGGCGTGGCGCCCGTCTTCGAGGTCGTCGGCACCGATATCAGTACGCGCGTGCTGGAGCGCGCGCGTAGTGGCCATTATTCGGAACAGCGCGCGCGGCAAATGCCGGACGCCTATCGCAAGCGCTATTGCCTGAAAGGCACCGGACCGCACGCGGGCACCCTGCTGGTGGACCGCGTCCTGCGCGCCCATGTGCGTTTCCTGCACGCGAACCTGAACGCGCCGCTGCCGGACCTGGGCCGGTTCGACGTCATCTTCCTGCGCAACGTCATGATCTATTTCGACGGCGATACCAAGCGCAAGGTCGTCGAGCGGGTGCTGGGCCTGCTCAAGCCGGGTGGCCATCTGTGCATCGGCCATTCGGAAAGCCTGCATGGCGTGACCAATGCGGTCAGCAGCGTCATGCCTTCCGTCTACCGCAAGCCTTGAGGCCGGCCCGCCGCAAGCGCAACCCCCGTTTTCCTGGTGCCCTATGCCATCCATCAAAGTCATGGTCGTCGACGACTCCGCCGTGGTGCGCCAGGTACTGGCGGGACTGCTGTCGGAAGCCCCCGGCATCGAAGTGCTGCACGCCGCCGCCGACCCGATACTGGCCAGCGAGCGCATGAAGCAGGCCTGGCCCGACGTGATCGTGCTGGACATCGAAATGCCCCGCATGGACGGATTGACCTTCCTGCGCAAGATCATGCAGGAAAGGCCGACGCCGGTGGTGATCTGCTCGACGCTGACGGAAAAAGGCGCGCGCGTCACCGTGGAAGCGCTGGCCGCCGGCGCGGTGGCGGTGGTGACCAAGCCCAAGCTTGGCCTGAAGCAGTTCCTGGCCGATAGCGCCAGCGAGCTCATCGCCACGGTGCGCGCGGCGGCGGGGGCGCGGGTGCGGTCCCGGCCGCACGCCGCAGCGGCATCGACGCCGCCCGTGCCCACCCCCAGGCACAACGCCGACGCCGTGCTGCCGCCGGCCGATCACCGCCCCGTGCTGCAGACCACCGAGCGGCTGGTGGCCATCGGTACGTCCACCGGCGGCACGCAGGCGCTGGAGGAAGTCCTGACCGCATTGCCACGCGTGTGCCCGGGCCTGGTCATCGTGCAGCACATGCCGGAGAAATTCACGGCGGCGTTCGCGGCGCGGCTCGACGGGATATGCCAGATCTCCGTGAAGGAAGCGCAGAACAACGACCGCGTGGTGCCGGGGCGCGCGCTGATCGCGCCGGGCGGCAGGCACATGCTGCTCAAGCGCAGCGGCGCGCAGTATTTCGTCGAGGTGCGCGACGGCCCCCTGGTGAACCGGCACCGGCCATCGGTGGACGTGCTTTTCCGCTCGGTGGCGCGACACGCGGGCCCCAATGCGCTGGGGATCATCATGACCGGCATGGGCGACGATGGTGCCGCCGGCATGCTGGAGATGCGCCAGGCCGGCGCGCGCACGCTGGCGCAGGACGAGAGCAGTTGCGTGGTCTTCGGCATGCCCAAAGAGGCGATCAAGCGGGGCGGGGTGGAGCGTACGGTTCCCTTGTCGGCGATCGCCCGCGAGATCCAGGCCGTCGCGCCGCGCTAGCCGCGCGGCTTGCCTTCTCTGGCCCATCCCCCTAGTATCGAAGCAAACCCACTGACGGCGCCGCCACGACGGCCCGCATCCAACGGAGACTCCGCCCCATGAAACGTTTCGCACTGCTGGCCGGTATGCTGGCATGCGGCCTGTTGGCCGCGCACCCTGTCGCCACCCAGGCGCAGGGCGAGCCTGTCTTTCCCAAGACCATGACGGTGGTCGTGCCATTCCCGCCCGGGGGCAGCAACGACGTGTTCGCCCGCGTGCTGGCCGAGAAGCTCTCGGCCCGTCTGCATAATTCCGTCATCGTCGAAAACCGGCCCGGCGCGGGCGGCGCCATCGGCGCGGACTACGTGGCCCGCGCGCCGAAGGACGGCTCGGTGCTGATGCTCAGCTCCTCCACCTTCACGACCAACGCGGCGGTACAGCCCAAGCTGCAGTACGACGTGATCAAGGACTTCAGCCCGATCGCGATGCTGGCCTCCAGTCCGATGGCGATTACGGTGGGCAAGGCGTCGAAGTACGACAGCCTGGCCGCGCTGCTGGATGACGCACGCAAGCAGCCCGGCAAGCTGACCTACGGCAGCGCCGGCATCGGCTCGATCAACCAGATGGCCAGCGAGATCCTGGCGGGCATGGCCAAGGTGTCCTTCATGCACGTGCCCTACAAGGGTATGTCGCCCGCCATGAACGACCTGGCGGGCGAACGGGTCGATATGATCGTCGCCAGTTTCGCCTCGATATCGGCCATGCTAAAAAGCGGCCGCGTGCGCGTCCTGGCCGTAACCTCGCCGCAGCGCTCGCCGTTCTATCCGGACCTGCCGCCGGCGGCCGATGCCGTGCCCGGCTACGCCGTGCAGCTGTGGTGGGGCTTGCTGGGGCCCGCCGGGCTGCCCGAGGCCATGGTGCGCAAACTGAACGAAGACGTCCGCGCGATCGTGGCGGAACCCCGGATGCGCGATATGTTCGCCGCCGAAAGCGCCGTGCCGTCGGACCTCTCCGTGGCGCAGTTCGCCGATCTGGTGCAACGGGATGCCAAGACCTGGAAGCAGGTGGCGCGGGACCGCAATATATCCGTGGAGTAAGCGGGCGGCCGCGGCGCCCAGCAAGCATATCGACAGCCTGGCCGGGCATGATGGCGGCGATTCCGTGATCCCATCCAGGAGCGGCCATGCGCTTGCAATGGCGGTTGATTTATTCCGGCGCCCGCGCGATTGCCGCGGGCCGGCATGTGGTGCTGGCGGGCTATCCCGTCTTCCCCGTGCCGGGTCAGCCTTCCGACACGCTGGTGCTGATACAGGATTCGCCATGTTGCGGCGCCCATGCCAGCCTGGCGCCGGACAGGGCGGTGGAAATCCATGCCGACGCGGCGGTCGCCGCCTGTGCCGGTCCCGTCCGCGTCGAGGGCGTCTGGCAGCCGCTTAGCGGCGACGCCGCCGGCTGGCGATACCGCATCCGCGATGCTCGCGTCACACCCATCGCGGATCCCTGGGAAGCCGCGGGGTTGAACCGGCGGCGCTTCCTGGCACTGGGCGCCTTGTCGGGCCTTGCCGCCTGCGCGGCGCCCGGTGGAACACGGCCGCTGCCGGCGCGGCAAGCGGTCCCCACCATCGATATGCATAGCCACGCGGGCCACATCAACCTGGGCCGCGCGCCGGTGCCGCCGCCGTTCACGCCCGTGGCGGCGCCCATGCGGGCCGGCGGCATGGACGTCGTCTGCATGGCCATCGTCACGGATTCCAGCGTCGATCACATCGTCGAGACCGCATCCGGGCGGCGCCGCATCGTCGCCTACCGCGATCCGGAACCCGGAGAAATGGCGGCGCGGGGCGAAGCGGCCTTTCTGCGGCTGCATGCCCTGATGGCGGAACAAGGCCTGCGCGCGGTGCTCGATGCGCCCGGACTGGCCGCCGCGCGCGCCGCGGGCGGCGGCGTCATCGTGGCGGCCGAGGGCGCCGATTTCCTGGAAGGCGATGTCGGGCGGCTGCGGGATGCATGGCAACGGCATGCGCTGCGCCATCTGCAGCTGACGCACTACCGCGTCAACGAGCTGGGCGATATCCAGACGGCGCCGCCGGTGCACGGCGGGCTGACGGATTTCGGCGCGGAGGTGATCCGGGAATGCAATCGATTGGGCATCGTGGTGGACGTCGCGCATGGCACGCAGGCCCTGGTGGCGCGCGCGGCGGCCGTCTCCGCGCGCCCGCTGGTGTTGTCCCACACCGCATTGAGCCAGCGGCCGTCACGCTACAGCCGCGCCATTTCGCCGGCCCATGCGCGCCTGATCGCCGATACGGACGGGGTTATCGGCATTTGGCCGGTGGCCGCCACGTTTCCCTCGCTGGCCGCGATGGCCGGCGGCATGCGGGCGATGGCGGACGCGGTGGGCGTGCGCCACGTCGGCGTGGGTAGCGACATGCTGGGCTTGCTGGGACCGTCGGTGCTGAACAGCTATCGCAAGCTGCCGCTGCTGGCGCGGGCCCTGCTGGATGCCGGTTTCACCGAGGACGAAGCCGCGCTGATGCTGGGCGGCAACTATGCGCGGGTGTGGGCCGCCACGATCGCCGCATGACCGGCCCGTGGGGCCGTCCGCCATGCGCCGTGAAGGCGCTAGAACCCCAATGCGATGGCCACCCCGGCCGCGACCAGGCCGGTCGCGACGACGCCGATGAACACCGTCGCCAGTTCCACGCGGCGGAAAGAACCTGCCAGCATCGCCAGCGAAGGCAGGCTGATGGGGGGCAGCGTCATCAACAGCGCGGCGGCCGGGCCGGCCGCCATGCCCAGTGCCAGCATCGCCTGGATGATGGGGACTTCGCCCGCGGTGGGAATGACGAACAGCGCGCCGGCCACCGCCAGGCCCGCGATCCACCACAGATGGTTGTCGACGTCGGCGCTGATGTGCGGGAACAGCCAGGCGCGGGCCGCGCCCAGCAGGAGCACCAGCACGATGTATTCGGGCACCAGGCGCAGCGTCATGCGCGCGAAAATCGCGGCCCAGCGCTTGAAGGGGTGGTCGTCTTCGGCGGCTGCCGCCTGCGCGCTCAGCGCCTGCATGGGCGCGGCGTCTACCGTCCGGCCCGACGCGGCGCTCATGCGATTGAGCAGCCAGCCCAGCCCGAACACCAGGACGACGCCCAGCGCCAGACGCAGCGCCGACCATTGCCAGCCCAGCACGAAGCCCATGAAAACCAGCGTGGCGGGATTCAGCACCGAATTCCCCAGCCAGAACGCGACGGCGCTGCCCGGCGCCGCCTGGCATTTGCGCAGCCCGGCCACCACTGGCGCGGCGCAGCAGGTGCACATCATGCCGGGCAGGGACATCAGACCGCCGGCGACCACGCTGCCCAGGCCCGTGCCGCCCAGCGCGCGGGCGATCCACCGGCGCGGCAGCAGGGCCTGCACGGCCGAACCCAGCAGCAGGCCCAGCACCATGGCCTGCCAGATGGCCTTGCCGTAGGCCAGTGCGTAATCGAGCGCGGCGCCCAGGGAGGGCGGCGGCGGGCTGTCGGCGGTGCCCATCAGGATCGAGTTGCCGATGGAATGGCTGTCGGCGGCCACCCAGGCGCGGTTGTAGTAGGGCGACCACTTCACATAGAACAGCCCGGCCACGGCGATCAGCAGAAAAACGGCAATGCCCAAAGCGGGGTTGGCGGAACGTCGGGTATCGAGCGCGGATTTCATCGTGAGTGTGGAAATGGGGGTGTCGCGACGGCGGAAGCGCCGGTCGGGCGCCATTTTACGGCGGCGGCAAAGGAACTATGATGTCGGGCGCCATTCCGCTTGCCGCCATGAACCTGCCGTTCCCCATCCGTGAAGAATGCCCGCCGGGCGCCTGCGTCTGCGATCGCGAACGCCTGCTTTGCGATCCCCTGGGCGACGTCCGTATCCTGCAACTGACCAAGCAGGAAGAAAAGCGGCTGGTCGCGCGTATCGAGGCCGCGCGCGATCTGGCCGACCTGATGCACCTGGGCGAGCGCATCCAGGCGCAGTTGGGCATCAGGCTGCATATCGTTCCCAGCGCCAACGAGGTGCGCACGGTGCGCGGCTTCGATATCCATCTGGAAGCATGCCCGGGCTTGTGCCGGCTGACGCGCAAAAGCATCCCGGCGGCGGTGCGGCGCTGTCTGGATGCGCGGCCGGACATCGCCTACGACATCCTGAATTCCCACGATCTGCTGCGCGACACCTGACGTGCCCGCGTCCCGCGCGGCTAGCGGCCGTTTCCGCTGTCGCTGTCGCCGGCGCCATCGTCAGACAGGACCCGCGCCCGCGTTTCCCAGCCGAACACACTGCGGCCGGCATAGTCGGGCGAATCGTGGCGTTCCTGTTCGATGAAATCCGGCAGCGCCGGCCCGTTCGCGCTGCGTTCCAGCCGGCGCGCCTGGCGGTCCAGGCGCTTGAGGGCGTCGAGTTTTTCCTCGTTGCCCAGCCTGGCCTGGCTGACGGCGGTCTTCATGACGTCGATGGTGCGATCGTAGACGGCCAGCGGCACGGAATAGGGGTGCCGGTCCTTGCCGCCATGCGCCATGGAAAACCGCGCCGGATCGGCGAACCGGCAGGGCGCGCCATGCACGACCTCGGCCACCAGGGCCAGCGAGCGCACCGTGCGCGCGCCCACGCCGGGGACCAGCAACAGTTCCGCGAAATCCGTCGGGCCGCATTCCGCGGCGGCCGCCAGGGCCCCATGCAGGCGGCGCATGTTCACGTCCTTGGGCCGGACGTCGTGGTGCGCCGGCATGACGAGATGCGGCAGCGCGAGCTGTCCCTGCGCCGGCGCGGCGACGTCGGGCGCAGCCGGGTCGCCATCGCGCAAGGCGGGTTTGCGGGCCGATCCGCGCGGGCGCGGCGCGGGCACGTCCACGGCGTACACGTCGGGCCGGGACGCGGCCAGCACGCCGGCCTGCTCGACGATGAAATCGGGGCCCTGGTCGCGCAGCAGGATGACTTGTCCTTCCCGGGACGCGGCGGCGCGATGGTCCGTCAGGTTGACGATGCGCCCCTGGTTGGGACCGTCGATGGCGCTGTGAGGCGCGTCGACGAAGCTGCGCAGGTCCTCGGACAGCCAGTGATAGCGCCGGGCCAGGCGGCTGTCGCCGTTCATGCCCTGCTGCACCACCGTCCATTTGCCGTCGTCGGTCACGAAGAAGCCGTGCAGGTAGAGGTCGAAGCCATCCTGCACCGCCGCGCTGTCCACCTTGGCCACCAGGCGGCTGGCGCGCGCCAGCGCATCGCCGTCCACGCCGACCCGATCGGCGACCTGCGCCAATTCCTGCGGCGTCCTGCGCGAATGGTTGCCGCGCCCGCCGCAGACATGGATGCCCAGCTCGCCCGACAAGGGCGCCAGGCCGCGCTTGAGCGCGCCGATCACGCTGGTGGTGATGCCGGACGAATGCCAATCCATGCCCATGACGGCGCCGAAGGACTGGAACCAGAAAGGATGCGCCAGCCGCCGCAGGAATTCGTCGCGCCCGTAGTGGTGCACGATGGCCTGCGCGATAACCGCGCCCAGGCGCGTCATGCGCGCGCCCAGCCAGGCCGGCACCCGGCCGCCATGCAAGGGAAGATCCGCGCTGCCCGCCCGACGCATGCGTGCCGCCCCTACGGCCGCCGGCCCAGCGCGGCGATGTCGTCGAATACCGGCACGATGGCCAGCACGAGCAGGATCGCCGACAGGGGCACCGTGGCGATGAACCCCATGTGCTTGAAACCGAGCGCGCCGGCCAGGCCGCCCAGCAGGAACATGCCGAGCAGCGAGCCCAGCAGCCGCAGCCGCGGCCGGTTGGCCAGCACCCGGCTATCCTCCGGCGCGCCGTCGCGCAGGTTCCAGTACAGCAGCTTGCCGATTTCGATGCCGATATCGGTGACGACACCCGTCATGTGCGTGGTGCGGATTTCGGCTTTCGAGATCTTGGTGATGATGGCGTTCTGCAGGCCCATGATGAAACACAGCAGCCCGACCGTGGCGGGGACGAAAAACATGCGCTGCTGCTCCAGCTGCGCGCCCAGCAGGCCGAAGACCAGCAGCAGCGCCGCTTCCAGCATCAAGGGCATGGCGTATTCGCTTTGCGCGCGCCGCCGCCGGCCCCAGTTGATAAGGATGGCGGAGACAGCCGCGCCGACCATGAACGCCAGCAGCGCGCTCAGTCCCGCGACCACCAGGGCGACCTCGCCCAGCACGGCGTGATCCGCCAGCGCGGAAACGATGCCGGTCATGTGGGAGGTGTACTGGCCCACGGCGAGAAATCCGCCGGCGTTGGCCGCGCCGGCCACGAAGGCCAGGGAACGTCCCAGCCGCCGGTTGTTTTCGGTAGTGCGTCCGGGGCTGGTCAACGCACGTAGGTAGTGCACGGGCATGGCGGCGGAAAAAGGATCGAAATGCGCCTGAGCGGCCATTCTACTCGCGCCGTGCCGAGGTCTCTTTCCTGGGGTTTACCAGGCGATGCGCATGCCCGCCGATATCGCGTGTCCGGCACCCACCCGCTGGCGGCCGGCCAGGGGCAGCAGGCGGCCATATTCCCCGTACAAACCGACATGGCGGTTGATCGCCCAGGTGCCGCCGGCGGCGAGTTCGGCCGAGGTATAGCCGCGCCTCTCGCCGATGCGGGCGGTGCCGCCCGGCCCCTTGATGGATTGCGCGTCGGTGCCCGCCAGCCCGTGCAGGAAATCCAGTCGCACGTAGGGCCGCGCCTGCCCGTGCCGGCCGCTGTAGTCGCCCCTTACCCGCAATCCCAGGCGGCCGGTGGCGCTATTGCCGGGATGTTGGCGCACCGTGGCGGCGGGCAGGTCGACGTCGTCGATATGGCGGCGCGCGGCGATGATCTGCGCCTGGGGTTCGGCCGTCCAGCGGCTGCCCAGCCGCAGGGGCGTGCCGGCTTCCAGGGACACCAGCGTGCCGCGCGCGTGGATATCCGCGCGGCCGCCATTGATGGCGGTGCCTTTGCCGCGTTGGTGGCCGTGCTGCACGACCATGTCCGCGTACCAGCCCGTATCGGCGGTGTAGGTCCAGTAGGCGCCCAGGTAATTGGATCGCCCCTGCAGTCTGCCGACGTACCGATCCGGGACGCCGCCCGCATCGCCATGGACGCGGTGCCGCCAGCCCAGCGTGCCGCCGTAGAGCCCGACACGATGATGGATGCCGGCATACAGATCGCTGCCGAGCTGCGCGCCCGACGTCCAGCCGTCGCTGCGCGGGGCGACCGTGCCTTGCTGGCGGATGCGTGTGCCCTGGTCGATCACGCGGCCCCAGGCACGGCGCCGCGCCGCGCCCGATTCCGGCGAGGCCCCCGTCATATCGTCGCCCTGCCGGCGGTGCAGGCTGCCCAGCATCGCGAGGTCGCCCTGCGCCAGCATGGCCGGCAGGGCCGCGTACAAGGCGGTCTCCGGGCGGTAGCTGGTGCGGCCGGCCGCCGTCGCCAGGGTGGCCGCGCTGCCCTCGGCGTGGTCCGGCGCCGCCGCCGGCAAGGTGGATCGCAGATACCAGCTTTCGCCGCGGCCGTTCGCGTCGCCCGGATACAGGCGGTATTCGTAGGCGCCGGCATCGACGTGGCCGCCTTGCAGGTCGAATGCGTCGCGCGTCGTCTGGGCCGTGGTCGTGGCGCCGTTGACCGCGCGTACCACTTCGATGCCATTGCCCAGGGTGCGCGCGCCCAGGCCGCCGGTATTGACGATGGCAAGATGGGTGTGACCGCTGGCGCGGCCGCCATCGATCACCAGCCGATCGGTCGGGCTGTCGCTGTCGCCCAGCGTGGTACGCAGGCGCACCACGCCGCCGCGGCCGATGTAGTCGCCGCGTACGACCAGCGCGTTGGCGGGCGGGGAAGCGGCAGGCGCGACGCCCGGCGGCGGTCCCAGGACGACGGTGCCGGCATTCTCCAGCCCGGCGACGGTCTGCGGCAGGCCGGCCGTATCCAGCGTCGCGCCAGGGGCCACGGCGATGCGCATCGAAGGCCCCAGCGCGTTTGCCGCGGCGGCGCGCAGCGCGCCGGCGGCGACGGCGATTTCGCCCGTGGCCGTATTGACGCCAGCCAATTCCAGCGTGCCCCGCCCTGTTTTCGCCAGCGCGCCGGTGCCCGTATAGGCGCCCGCCCAACGCACGGTATGCGGACCGGTGTCCACGCTGCCGCCGCGCGGCCGCACCATGACCGGTCGCGCCGCCGTGACATCGGCCGTGGCACGCAGCGCGCCGCCATCGAACGTCAACGGCCCATGAGCGGCGCCCAGGTTGCGATCGTCGCGGATTTCCAGCGTCCCGTTCCGCAACGTCGTGCCGCCGGTATGGCGATTGTTGCCGTGCAGGACCAGCGTGCCGGGATCGGTTTTGACGAGACCGCCCGATCCGGCGATATCCGCGTCTATCGTGGCGCGCATGGTGTTGCCGCCATGAGCGCTACCGCTACCGCCGGCGCCAGGGCCGCCGCCGTCTTCGTCTTCGCCGTCGCCGCCCACGCGTAGAACGGTTTCCGCCGCGTCCGTGGCCAGCGTACCGGTTCCGCCGACGACATAGCCGTCCGCGATGAACTGCGCGCCGGAAAAGCGCACGGCTCCCGCGCTGTCGTCGACGATCACCGTGCCGGCGCGTCCGCCGAAAACGGCCAGCGCGCCGGCCGTCCACGATTCGTCGGCGCCCGTGCCATCCTTCGACCATGCCCGGCCGCCGTTCGAGCGCCAACGGTTGTCCTTCCCATCCCCCTTGCCGTCGGTGCCGGCGCGCCAGAAGCGCACGGGGCGGTCGCCGTCATGCAGCAGGTCTATCCTTCCCGCGCGTGCCGCGCGCACATGCCAGGCTTCGCGCCGCGTGCCCGGCGGTACCGATGCAATCTCCAGGGTACGGTCGGTCAAGGTCCCGCCGTACCCGATCAGCCGATGGAGTCCGGGCTCGCCGCGGCCGGCGATATGGACGCTGCCGTCCAGGATCAGGTTGTGGCGCAC
This sequence comes from Bordetella genomosp. 11, assembly GCF_002261215.1. Classification (NCBI taxonomy): domain Bacteria; kingdom Pseudomonadati; phylum Pseudomonadota; class Betaproteobacteria; order Burkholderiales; family Alcaligenaceae; genus Bordetella; species Bordetella genomosp. 11. Next base: position 1,022,243 of record NZ_NEVS01000001.1, read on the forward strand.
GTCGAGGCGCGGCCGGCGTGGCGCCGCCGCATCGTCCAGCGTGACGCGCAGCATCGCGCCGGGACGCAGTGTCAGGCTATCCATTGCCAGCGTGTGGCCGGGGCGCTCCGCCGCCAACGTGCCCCCGTCCTCGACGGTCACCTTGCTGCCCACCTCGCCGCTGCCCGCCAGCGTCGCGCCGGGCAGCACGGCCAGCCGTCCCGTCATCCGGCGCTGGTCTCCCTCCAGTACCAGCGTGCCGCGCCGGACCTCCACGCGGCCCCTGTGGCTGTTGGGACCGCTCAGGACCACGGTGCCGGTGCCCGCCTGCACGAGCCTGCCGTAGCCGTGCAGGCCCTGCGGCACCCGCAGCGTGTCGCGCCGGTCGAAGACCAGTTCCGCGCCATCGTTGTAGATGTCGCGCGCCAGCGAGCCGCCGGTGCCGCCATTGCCCAATCGCAACCTGCCACCGGTCAGCACCGTGATGCCGGTGTAGGTGTGGTCTGCGGTCAGCGTCATCGTGCCGATGCCCAGATAATGGACCGCGCCGCGCCCGCCGATGTGGCCGCGGAATGTGACATCGTCCGCGCGATCGAACTCCAGCAGGCCGTCGTTCAGAATGTCGCCGGCGATGCTTCCCTGCACGCCGCCATCGCCGACCCGCACGATGCCATTCGCGATATGCGTGCCGCCGGTGTAGGTGTTCTCGCCATGCAGGCGCAGCTCCCCATTGCCCCATTTGCGCAGGCCGCCGGAACCGGACAGCCCGAGCGGGATCGTGGCGAAGTCGCCCCCCGCCGGGATATCGAAATCGCCGCCCGCGCCGGACCAGGCATAGCCGAAAACCGGGGCTTGCCGGCGGGTCGTTTGTTCGGCGGCGACATCGGCGGCCGCCAGTTGGACCGCCAGCAGCGGCACTGCAAGATGGACTCTGATCATGGGGACGCTCCACCGAGGCAAACAGGCGCGCGAACGTGCACCGACACGCGCCATGCAGGCGAGTATCCGGACGTCATGTGCGGGGAAATGGCGGGCGGCCATGATGAACGCCCATGCCGTGGTAGGGCCGGAGTCTAGAAGTCCGCTGCTACGTAGGACTTATGGAAGGGAAAAATCGGGCCTGAATCCTAGATGTGTTGCATCAAAAATCAGGCGTAGTCCTATAGCCAGTGCGCGCGGCACGGTGTGCCGCGGCGCCGCGCCGGTAATTCGATCCGAGGTTGCCTCAGCCGCGGTGCAGGATCGGTCCGAAGCGCGATGCGTCTTCGGCCGCGATTTCGTCCGAAGTGCGATCGGGCTAGGTCCGGGCCGTCGCCGCTTGCGCGCTATCCCTGCGGCCCGCCGCGGCGACGATGGCCAGTACGGCGGCGATGACCGCGCAGCCGGCGATCTGTACCAGTCCGGCGGCCGTCCAGCCGAAGGACACCTTCAGTTCGCCCAGCAGATAGCCGGCGAAAGCGGCGGGGATATACAGCGCGGCGACGAACAGGCCGGATGCCTGCGATGCCTTGGAGCGCCTGACCGACTTGATGATGCCCGCGGAGAGATTGGCGTATGCCATTCCGCTGATCGCGCCGCCGAAGACGAAGGAAAACAGGATGTGCAGCGCCAGCGACTTCTGCAGGCCGGTGAACAACAGGCCGCCGGCAATCGCCGACAGCAGCAGGGACACGAAAAGCAGCCGGCGGTAGTTGTAGCGGTCGCCCAGCCAGCCGCCCAACAGGGACAGCAGGGCGCCGAAACCGTAGAAGCTGACGGCCAGCGCCGCCTGGCCGGGCGCGAAACCCAGCGCCTCGCGCAGGTAGGTGGGATATAGCCCCAGATAGCCGTAGATGGACAGACCGGCGAAAACCGTCGCCGCGGCCAGGGTCATGGGCGTCCAGCTCCATATGCTTTGCGCGACATCGATTTCCACCGGCGCGTCGCTCGTAGTCTCGTCCGATACGCGTACTTCGGTGAACCACGGACGCACGAGGACCAGAATCAGGACCAGCGCCACCGCGCCCAGCAGGCCGAAGACGATGAAGGGGGCCTGCCAGTGCGTGGCGCCCAGGATGGCCGCGCCGATATTGGGACCCAGCACCGCGCCGATGCCGAAGGTGAAGTTCAGCGAACTGGCGGCCACGGCGCGATGCGAATGAAAGTAGGTCGTGCCGATCGCCAGCAGGGCCGTCAGTTGCATCGCCTCGCCCAGTCCGGAAATGAACCGGTAGGCCAGCAGGTCCGACAGGCCGGTGGCATAGGCCGTCAGGTAGGTTGCCGCGGAAAAGATCACCAGGCCCAGGATGGCGACGGATCGGCGCGACATTTTTTCCAGCAGATAGCCGGTCGGTACGCCGGCCACCCCCATGCCCAGCGTGAACACCGTCGCGGCCAGGCCGACTTGCGGCAGACCCAGGCCCAGTGCCGTGCGCACATCGGTGGCCAGTACGGAGAACAGCTGGCGATCCATGGCATTCACGATGTAGGACACCAGCAGCACGCAAAACATGCCGACGGCGGCTTTGTGCGATGGACGGGAAGGGTGCGCGTTCATACCTGCCTCTGCGAAGTGATGACGGGGCGCCCGGCGCCGGGCGATACAGGCGCGCACTATCCTCCGCGAATACTGTCGGTATGCTGAATTTCCGCGTATCCCCTTAGTCCAGCTTTTCCGGATCCAGGCGCATGGCGCCCTGGCGACGCGTCAGCAGGGTCAGGCCCCACATGCCCACGCCCAGCAGCAGCAGCCAGCCCGCCACTTGATATTGCACGGGGTCCCGCCCCGTCAGCGGCGTGACCAGGAACAGGCAGGTGGCGGCGCCCAGCCACGGCACCACGGTACGGACCCGGAAATGCTCGTGACCGACGCGGTCGCGCCGCAGTACCAGCACCGCCACGTTCACGAATGCGAACACGCCCAGCAGCAGTAGCGCGGTGGTGCCGCCCAGCGCCCGGATCGCCTGCGATTCCGCGCGCGAAACCAGCCAGGTCAGGCCCAGACCGATCGCCGTGGTGAACAGGATGGCGGCCCACGGCGTGCGTGTGCGCTCGTGCACCCGCGACAGGAAGGCCGGCAGCACGCCCTGGTTCGCCATGCCATACAGCAGGCGGCTGGCCATCATCATATTGATCAACGCCGAGTTCGCCACCGCGAACATGGAGATCACCGGCATGATCTGGTCGATGGGCAGGTTGGGCGCGGCGCGCTGCACCACCAGCACCAGCGGGGTATTGCTGGCGGCCAGCTCGCCCACGGGCACCAGCGCGACGGCGCAGATGGAAACCAGGACGTAGATCGCCGCCGTCAAGCCCAGGCCAGTCAGCATGACTTTGGGGAAGATGCGGTGCGGCGCATGGGTTTCTTCCGCCATGTTGACGGAATCCTCGAATCCCACCATGGCGAAGAAGGCGAGGGTGGTGGCCGAGGTCACCGCCAGGAAAACGCTTTTGTCCTCCGGCGTATCGAAGGCGATCGCCCGCGAGAAATCCGCCTGGCCGCCGCCGATGGCCCAGAAACCCAGCAGGATCACCATCAGAAGGCCGCTGAGTTCGATCAGGGTCAGGACGACATTGGCCTTGACGCTGTGCGCCGCGCCGCGCAGGTTCAACAGCATCACCAGTCCCAGGAAGCCCAGCGCGCCCCAGGTGACCGCGTCGCCGCCGGCGTCCATGCCGATCGCGGCGAACAGATTGGCGGCGAAGGCGCGCGAGGCCGTGGCCGCCGAGGTCAGGCCCGAGCACATGACGGTGAAACAGACGATGAAGGTAAGGAAATGCACGCCGAAGGCTTTGTGCACATACAGCGCGGCGCCGGCGGCCTGGGGATACTTGGTGACCAGCTCCAGATACGATAAAGCGGTCAGCAGGGCCACGACGAAGGCGACCAGGAAGGGCAGCCAGGCCGCGCCCCCGACCTCGTGGGCCACCTGCCCGGTCAACGCATAGATGCCCGTGCCGAGGATGTCGCCGACGATGAACAGCAGCAGCAGCTTCGGTCCCATGACGCGCGCGAGCGGCGTGTCGGCGCCCGGTACCTGTTGTATGGATGACTGGCTCGTGGACATCGCTTCTCCCCCGTGTGTTCATGCCGGCGCCGGCCGCGCCTGCCCAGGCATGAGCAAGTGGCGGGCCCGGGCGGTACAGATCGGCCGGGACCGGCCCCGATACTGCGTGGTATGCCCGGGCCGCGACCGATACAGATGCCGGGCCGCAGGGACGCAGAGGCCCGAGCGGCACGGGCGCGGCGCGGCCCGTGTCAGGCCTTCCCGTTGAACGGCGCCTGCCTTGCCGGCGGCATTAAGGCGCGGGTCAGGTCGGCGGGCTAACGTGTCGGTTGTGGTGGTCCGGGCAGTGGCCCGGTGGCGTGCCCCATTGCACTGTCCTTGCGGCGAGTGAAGGTAATGCGCACGCGCGCGTCGTGTCCGGTCCCTCCGGCGCGGCGCGGTTGCTTTCCATCGATTCCTTCCAGGGTTCTGCTGGCCGATATGCGTGGGGCGCCTTGCATTCCTGAAAGGACCGAAAGTATGCAGCAAACCCTGTCGGCGGAAAGGCCTTCCGCTTTTACCCTCGCGCGCATGGTCGTGCGTGTGACGGCCGGCAATTTTCTCGAGCAGTTCGATTTCTTCCTGTTCGGCTTTTATGCGACGCAGATCGCCGCCGTATTCTTTCCCGCGAGCAGCCAGTTCGCCTCCCTGATGCAGACCTTCGCCGTCTTCGGCGCGGGCTTCCTCATGCGGCCGCTGGGCGCGATCGTGCTGGGTGCCTATATCGACCGGGTGGGGCGGCGCAAGGGCCTGATCGTCACGCTGTCGCTGATGGCCAGCGGGACCATCCTGATTGCCTTCGTGCCGGGGCACGCGGCCATCGGCGCCGCCGCACCGCTGCTGGTCCTGCTGGGCCGGCTGTTGCAGGGCTTTTCCGCCGGCGCGGAGCTGGGCGGCGTGTCGGTGTACCTGGCCGAAATGGCGACGCCGGGCCGCAAAGGGTTCTACACCAGCTGGCAATCCGGCAGCCAGCAGATCTCTATCGTGGTCGCGGCGGCGCTGGGCTTCGGCCTGAACCGCTGGATGGATTCCGCCACCATCGCGGCCTGGGGCTGGCGCATTCCTTTCTTCGTCGGCTGCATGATCATTCCGTTCATCTTCGTGCTGCGCCGCCGCCTGGAGGAAACCCAGGCCTTCAAGGCGCGCAGCCATCGTCCCGGCCTGCGCGAATCGTGGATCGCGCTGGCGGCGAACTGGAAGCTGATGGTAGGCGGCGCGCTGATGGTGGCGATGACCACGACCGCTTTCTACCTGATCACGGTGTATGCCCCCACCTTCGGCAAGACCGTCCTGCATCTGAGCACCTCAGACAGCCTGCTGGTCACGCTTTGCGTCGGTGTCTCGAACTTTATCTGGCTGCCCATCGGCGGTGCCATTTCGGACCGCATCGGCCGCAAGCCGGTGCTGCTGACCATGACGGCCCTGGCCATCGTGACGGCGTATCCCACCCTGACCTTCCTGGCGAACGGGCCGACGTTCACCAAGATGCTGATCGTGCTGCTGTGGCTGTCCTTCCTGTACGCCGTCTACAACGGCGCGATGGTGGTGGCGCTGACCGAAGTGATGCCGGCATCGGTACGCGTGGCCGGCTTTTCCGTGGCGTACAGCCTGGCCACCGCGATATTCGGCGGTTTCACGCCGGAGATTTCCACGGCGCTGATCCACGTGACGGGCGACCGCGCGGCACCCGGGTACTGGATGACGTTCGCCGCGCTCTGCGGGTTCTGTGCGACCCTGACGCTTTATGCGCGCGGCGGCGCCGCCGCGCGCATGGCCACGCAGACGTAAGATCGCACTGAAGCGCGGGTACCGGCCGTTCCTTGGGAAATGTCCTTGGCGGCCGGCGCCAGACAGCGCCGGCCGCTTTTTTTCTTCACTCTCGGCTATCGAGGAGACTATGAAATATTCCATTCGCACCCTGGCCCTGGCCGGTTCGCTGCTCGCCTCATCGCTGGCTTACGCGCCGGTACAGGCGGCGGAACTGCACGTTCTGATCTCGGGCGGCTTCTCCGCCGCCTACGACAAGCTGGGCCCGCAATTCACCGCCGCCACCGGCAATAAGCTGGTCACCGAGCATGGGCCTTCCATGGGCAAATCCCACGAAGCCATCCCCAACCGGCTGGCGCGGCACGAGCCGGCCGACGTGGTCATCATGGTCGGCTATGCCCTGGACGACCTGATCAAGGAAGGCAAGGTCGCCAAGTCCTCGCGCGTCGAACTGGCCGATTCGCCCATCGGCATGGTGGTGCGGGAAGGCCAGCCCAAGCCCGATATTTCCACCGTCGAGGGGCTGCGCAAGACCCTGCTGGCCGCGAAGTCCATCGCCTATTCGGATAGCGCCAGCGGCGTCTACGTCGAAAAGGAAATGTTCAAGAAGCTGGGCATCGAGGAACAGGTCAAATCCAAGGCGACGATGGTGCCCAAGATCCCCGTGGCCTCGCAGGTGGCCAACGGTAAGTATGAAGTGGGTTTCCAGCAGGTCGCCGAACTGCTGCCCGTGCCCGGCGTAACCTTCGTCGGCAAGGTGCCGGATTCGGTGCAGTCGATCACGCGCTTCGCCGGCGGCGTGCCGGCCAGCTCGACCCACCCCAAGGAGGCGGCCGAGCTGCTGAAATTCCTGGCATCGCCGCAGGCGCAGGCCATCGTGCGGCAAACCGGCCTGGACTCCGTCACGAAGAAGTAAGCGCCGCGCCGCGCCTATCCCCCGTCCTTGCCGGCGCGGGCGAATTCGGTCAATGTGGTCGGGCAGGCGCGGCTGCCGTCCTTGAGCTGTTCCAGGAACCAACGACCCGCCGGGCCCGGCGGGTTGTCATGCCGGTACACCGCCTGCACGGGTATCGGCGGCACCCGGCAGTCGGCGCTTTCGCGCGTCAGCGCCACCAGTTCGCCGCTAAGGATCTGTGCCTGCACCATGGCCAGGGGCATGTGGCCCCAGCCGAAGCCGGCGCATAGAAAGGCGTGCTTGGCGCCCATATCGGCCAGCCGCCACGTCAACGGCGAAAAAACGCCGTAGCTGTTGCCTTCGGTCAGGTCGGTCCTGTCGGTCAGTACCAGTTGTACATGTTTGGAGAGCTCCTGCAGGGTGATCTCGCCCTGCACCGAAGCCAGCGGATGCGACGGCGCCACTACCTTCACCATGGGCACGTCCAGCAGCATTTCGGCCTGTAGTGCGTTGGGTATGGTGGGCAGGGAGCCGATGACGCCCAGGGCGCACGTGCCATCCAGGACGGGCTTGGCCACGCCACCCAGCGCTTCCACGTACAGGCGCAGCGGCGTGTGGGGAAACGCGACGCGAAACCCGCCCACCGCCTTGGTAAGCGCCTGCATGGGATACATGACATCGATGACGGCCGTCAGCTCCGGTTCCAAGCCGTCCGACATGGACTTCGCCTTGGCCTTGAACGCATTCATCCCCTGCAGGACGCCGCGGGCTTCCTGCAGCAGCGCGCGCCCGGCATCCGTCAGCACCGGATAGCGGCCCGTGCGGTCGAAAAGCTTGACGCCGGTTTGCGCCTCCAGGTTGGCCAGCGTGTGGCTGATCACGGATTGGGCGCGACGCAATTGCCGCCCCGCCGCGGAGAAGCTGCCGGTTTCGGCCGCCGCCACGAAGGTGCGCAGTTGGTCCAGGGAAATGGCTTCAAGCATAGGTATCTATATATCAGATGGATTTGATCGAAATATATAGGCTTCACGGAGGGGGTAGCAACCCTCTAACCTTCGCGCATGTTTTCTTCCCGATCCCGTGCGGCGTCCGCCACGCGCCCGGCCGGCATGATCCGGCCCGCTGGCGATGCCGCGCACCGTTGCCATCCCGGAGACCCTTCATGAGTACCCAGACCGCCTATACCCCCGCCAACGCCGGCGCGCCCGCCGCCCGCCAGGGCGGGGCCGCATTCCTGGTCAGCCGCATCCTGCTCGCCGCGCTGTTCCTGATCGCCGGCGTCGGCAAGCTGGCCGCGCCCGCCGGCACGATGGCCTATATCGCCTCCGCGGGCCTGCCGTTTCCCACGCTCAGCTATGTCGTCGCCGTGATCGTCGAAGTGGGCGGCGGCGTGCTGCTGGTCCTCGGCTACCGCGCGCGCCTGGTCGCCGCCATCCTGGCCGTCTTCACCGTCGTGACCGCCCTGGTGTTCCATAGCGCCCTGGGGGATGCCGGCCAGCAGGTCAACTTCCTGAAGAACCTGGCCATCGCGGGCGGCCTGCTGCAGGTCGTCCTGCACGGTGCCGGCGCGTACAGCATCGACCGGCGCGTGCGCTGATCCCCGGCGTCCGGCCCGGGCGGATCGCCACCGTCGCCGAACCATCGCGCACGGTCCTGGCGGATCGCCACGGGAAAGGCGCGCGATCGGCAACTTGCGCCAGCCGCGGAACGGCTGGCGCGGTTCATTCCGCCGCCGCCTCGTCGGCCGCGAACAGGTTTTCCTTGCCCCAGGTGTAAAGCGCCCGCAGCACCGGCTGCAACCGCCGGCCTTTGTCGGTCAGGTGATATTCGTTGTGGTCGCAGCGGCCGGGCGAGGGGCGGGTTTCGAGCACGCCTGCTTCCACCAGGTTGCGCAGCCGCGTGCTGAGGATGTTCCTGGCCAGTCCCAGGCGCTGCTGGAAATCGCTGAAACGGCAGGTTCCGGACAGCGCTTCCCGCACGATCAGCAGGCTCCACCAATCGCCGATCACATCCAGCGACCGGGCGATCGGGCACGGATCCTGGGTCAAACGCTTGCGCCGCATGTTCTTGTCTCCACTTGATGGTTGCAATTTTAAACCCTATTGGGTACTATCGTCATGGTTTCAACATTAAACAATGCGCCAACCCCCCCGGCGCCCATGGGGTATTTCATGACGACGCTTTTCGATCCCTTATCCATCGGCGACCTGCATCTGCCCAACCGTATCGTGATGGCGCCGCTGACGCGGTTGCGCGCGCCCGACGGCGTCCCGAACGCCCTGATGGCGCAGTACTACGAGCAGCGGGCATCGGCCGGACTGATCATTACCGAAGGCACCCCGGTCAGGGACGACGGCGTCGGCTATCCCAACGTGCCGGGCATCTGGAGCGAAGCGCAGACCCAGGGCTGGAAGCAGATTACCGAAGCCGTGCACCGCGCGGGCGGCCGCATCGCCGCGCAGCTGTGGCACGTCGGCCGGGTCTCGCATCCTCTGCTGCTGCAGGGACGCCAGCCCGTGGCGCCCAGCGCCATCGCCCCGCAAGGCCACGTCAGCCTGCTGCGGCCGAAACAACCGTATGTCGAGCCGCGCGAACTCGCGCTGGACGAAATCCCCGGCATCATCGATGCCTTCCGCCAGGCCGCCCGCAACGCCAAGGCCGCCGGCTTCGACGGCGTGACGATCCACGGCGCCAATGGCTACCTGCTGGACCAGTTCCTTCAGGATGGCTCCAACCGCCGCACGGATGCCTACGGCGGCAGCGTGGAAAACCGCGCCCGTCTGATGCGCGAAGTCGTCGATGCCGTACTGGAAGTGTGGGATCCGAAGCGCGTGGGCCTGCACCTGGCACCGCGCTCGCCTTCGTACTCGGTCACGGAAAGCGATCCCGCCCGGACTTTCGGCCATGTCGCCCGTGCGATGGGCGAGCGTGGCCTGGGCTTTCTTTTCATCCGCGAAACGGCAGGCGAGGGCGCCCTGTTCGCGATGATGAAGCGCGAATTCGGCGGCGTGTGCATCGCCAACGACGGCTACGACGCGGAGTCGGCGGCCGCTGTCGTCGCGCGCGGCGAGGCCGATGCGGTGTCTTTCGGCAAGGCCTACATCGCCAACCCCGATCTGGTGCAACGCCTGCGCCTGGGCGCGCCGCTGAACGCGCTGAACACGGACACCATCTACGATCTGGAAACGTGCGGCCCCGGCGGCTACATCGACTACCCGGTGCTGCAACGCGAGGCCGCCTGATCCCGCCGACACGCTTGCGGCCGCGCGCGGGTAATCCCGGGTGCGACCGGCCGGTTGCTTTCCGGCGGCGTTGCTAGAATGGCCAGCCACGGGCTTTCAATGCCCGCGGTTTGGCGGGCTAAGGCGGTGCGCCTGGCGTGTCGCTCCCCGCGATACAAGCGACCCATGCAAGGGGCGCGTAAAAAGGGGAAGCGATGAACGCACGTACTTCGATTGCCGTTTGCGCGGGCCTGCTCGCCCTGGCCTGTGGCGCGGCCCATGGCCAGGTACTGCGCGTGGGCCTGGCATCTGAGCCCACCGCAATGGATCCGCATTACCACCAGGCCACGCCCAACGACGCCTTGTCCGCGCACGTATTCGAGACCCTGGTGTCCGCGGACGCGGGGATGAAGCTCACGCCCGGTTTGGCCACCGCGTGGAAGCCGGTCGATGACACGACGTGGGAATTCACTCTGCGCCAGGGCGTGAAGTTCTCCAACGGCGCGCCCTTCACGCCCGAGGACGTGATCTTTACGTTCTGCCGGGTGCTGAACAACCCGCAGGCGATCGCCGGATCCTACGCCAACATCGCACGCAAGATCGACAGGATGGAGGTCAAGGACGGTTCGACCCTGGTCATCGCGACCAAGGCGCCGTATCCGCTGCTGGCCAATGAACTGACCCGCATGTGGATCCTGTGGAGCGGCATCGCGCAGCACGACCGGATCCGTTTCGACCCGGCGCACAACTGCGGTGTGACGGGGCCATGGCCGACAATGGAAGACTTCAATTCCGGCAAGAACGCCATCGGCACGGGACCATACGTCCTGAAATCGTTCGTGCGCGGTACCGGCATTACGCTGGAACGCAACGAGGCCTATTGGGGCGCGAAGCCGGCGTGGAAGGAAGTGAAAATGACCCCGGTTCCCAACGCGGGTCCACGCCTGACCGGCCTGCTGGCGGGCGATTTCGATCTGATCGAAAACCCCGCGGCGCGTGATTTGAAGCGGCTGGATGGCGACAAAAAGTTCAACTACGTGATCACCCCGTCGGTGCGCGTGCTGTTCCTGCAGTTGGACGTGGCGCGCGAGCCCAGCCCGCAGGTGCGGGCCCCCGGCGGCAAGAACCCGCTGCGGGACCTGCGCGTGCGGCAGGCGATCTCGATGGCGATCGACCGCAAGGCCATCGTCCAGCGCATCATGGACGGCGCGGCGACGCCGGCCAACCAGTTCCTGCCGGACGGAATGTTCGGTGCCTTGCCGCACGCGCCCGAATTGAAGTACGACCCGGCGGCGGCCAAAAAACTGCTGGCCGAGGCCGGCTATCCCGCGGGATTCTCGATGACGCTGTCGGCCACCAACGACCGCTACATCAACGATGCGGCCGTCGCGCAGGCCGTGGCGCAGTATCTGTCGCGGATAGGGATACAGACCGACGTCAACGCCATGACGCGGTCGGTATTCTTCCCGCAACGCGCAAAGCGCGAATTCAGTTTCGCCATGGGTGGATGGGGATCGGATACGGGCGAAGCGTCGTCCTTCCTGACCTACTGGGTAACGTCGCTGGACAAGGACCGCGGCCTGGGCACCAGCAATTACGGCGGGTTTTCGGATCCGGACTTCGACAAGGTGTTCAGGCAGGCCATCACGACCGTCGACCCGGCGCAGCGCGAAACACTGCTGCGGGAATCCGTCCGGCGCGCCCTGGCGCAACTGCCCAGTATCCCGCTGCATTTCGAAAGCAGCGCCTGGGCCTTCCGCGGCGATATCGCGTACGAAGGAAGGGCCGACCAGTTGACGCTGGCCGCCTCGGCCCGGCCGATGCGGTAAGGGCGGATCGGGGCGGCGTTACCTGGACGGTGTGGTCTTGGCTTTCTTCCCCGCGGCCGCCTTGCGCGGCGGCTTTCCGCCCGCCGCCTTGCCCACGCCGTCCGGCTTCGTTTGCCTGGCCGCCGCGGTCCGCAGCGCCGGCCCCGCCGACTTCGCCGATTTCGCTTTCTTCCCGCCTTCCTCGCGGTCTTCGTCGGTTGCCTCCGGCGCGGCGGCCTTGCGCCGCATGGTGTAGCAGGCGTTGCCGACCCCGGTGCCTACCGTCAGCACGCCCCACCGGCGCACGTCGTCCAGATAGGGAATCTCGGATAGACCCTGTACCACCGCGTCGTTATGCAGTACCACCTGCGGCTGTTGCCCGTCGATGGTCGGCAAGCGCTTGCACAGCGCGGCCGGAAGATGAAAGCTGCGATGCGCCCAGTCGCCGGGCAGGTTCTGCGTGCCGCGGCTAATGGAGCCGTCCTGGCGGATTCTGCCCGGACACGCCACGCCCACCCATGGCGCCAGCTTGATTCCTTTCTTCCTGGCATATTCGATCTGCCTGGCCAGCATGTCGGCGATGCCCTGGACGAGATGTTCCTTGCGCGTCGTGTCCTCGTCGCGCGCATGGCTCCACTTTTCCCAGGCGACCACCTTGGCCTTGCGCGGATCGCGGTTCTTCGGCAGCCGCACGATCCCGCAGCGGATATTCGTCCCGCCGATATCGACAGCCAGCATCGCGCGATAGCGTTCGGCCAGGTCGTCGGGCATCAGGTGCAGCCAGCCGATCAGGCCGCCCTCGTCGGCATGATGATGCAGCAGCCGCAGTTGCACGTGCACGTCGTCACGGAACAGCCGCTGCGCCACGGCTTCGACGGCCCGGGCGCCGATGTCGCTTTGTTTCAGGCCGCCGCCGATGATGACGCGTTGCACGCCTTTCCAGGACTTCTGGGCCAGGAAGCGGCGTATCACGCGAGCCAGTTGTTCCGCGTAATCCTCCAGGGCGCCATGTATCGCCGCGGCGGCCTCGCCTTCTTTCGCCATCAGTTCATCGAGCTTCTTCTTGGGAATCTCTTCGGTAGGCTTGTCGCCGAGAGGGTCCTTGCCGTGCAGCGTCTCGAACAGTACGCGCCAGGCTTGCAGGATGGCCTGGAACGCGGGGCGGCTGGCGTTGTCGCCCACGAACCCGTTGTCGTCCCGCAGTGACAGGCTGTAGCTTTCGATGGTGAAGGTGGGAAGTTCCAGGGCGCCGTGAAGCACAGGGCGATCGGGTTCGGACATGCGTGCTCCGGTAAGCGAAGGGGGGCTCGGTACATTGCATCCTAGCGGGATTGCCGATTCGCCGCCGTCCTGCGTATGGCGGGGGCGGGGCCTTCCTAGCACGCGGCATGCCGGGCCGGGCACCCATGGACTTTTGGCCGCGTGGCGCGCCCCCCCGGCTCGCGCGGAACTAGGCGGTGCCGACGGCCCGCGCGTCCGGGATGGCCGTCGACGGACTGGTCAAGGACAAAGCCTGGCGCTCGTAAAGACGCCGATAGACGCCGCCCGGCCTGGCCACCAGGGCGTCGTGCGGCCCTTCCTCGATGATGCGGCCTTTTTCCAGCACGATCAGCCGGTCCAGCGCCCGCACCGTGGACAGGCGGTGCGCCACCACCAGCGTGGTGCGCCCCACCATCAGCCGCTCCATCGCCTGCTGGATCAGCATTTCGCTTTCGCTGTCCAGGCTGGATGTGGCCTCGTCCAGGATCAGGATGGGGGCGTCGGCCAGGAAGGCGCGGGCGATCGCCACCCGCTGGCGCTCGCCCCCCGACAGCTTGACGCCGCGTTCGCCGACCAGCGTGTCGTAGCCGCGCGGCAGCGCCGCGATGAAATCGTGCGCGTTCGCCAGCCGCGCCGCCGCTTCGATCTGCGCCAAGGTCGCGCCGGGGCGGCCGTAGGCAATGTTCTCGGCCAGGCTGCGGTGGAACAGGATCGGGTCCTGTTGCACGATCGCGATCTGCTGGCGCAGCGATGCCTGCTGTACGCCGGCGATGTCCTGGCCGTCGATCAGGATGGCGCCTTCGTTCACGTCGTGCATCCGCTGGATCAGCTTGACCAAAGTGGTCTTGCCGGAGCCGGAATGGCCGACCAGGCCGACCCGTTCGCCGGGCGCGATGCGCAGCGAGAAATCGCGGTACAGCGGGGATGTGTGGCCGCCGTACAGGAAGGTCACATGGTCGAAGCGGATCTCGCCCGCGGTAATGGCGATGGGGCCGGCGCCGGGCCGGTCGGCGATGCCCAGGGGCTGGTGTTCCAGGCCGACCAGTTCTTCCATGTCGTTGACCGAGCGCTGCAGATTGCGCACGTTCATGCCGAGGTCGCGCATATACCCCTGGAGGATGAAGAACATGGTCAGCACGAAAGCGATGTCGCCCGCGCTCGCGCGCTGGCCGGCCCATAGCAGCAGGGCGACACCCACGATGGCCAGCCGCATCAACGCCAGCATGACGCCCTGCGCGCTGCCGTTCACCGTGCCGCGGATCCAGCCGCGGAAGGTGCGCGCGCGCCATTTGCGGATGACCTTCTGCAGGCGGGCGTCTTCGCGCGCCTCGGCGCCGAATGCCTTGACCACCGCGTTGCAGCTGATAGCGTCGGCCAGCGCGCCGCCCAGGCGGGTGTCCCAGGCATTGCCCAGGCGCGCGGCGGGGGCGACATAGCCCAGCGACAGCAGGACGATCACGACCAGATAGACCAGCGCGCAGCCGCCCACGACGAAGCCCATCACAGGCCAATGCAGGCCGAGCAGCACCGCGGCGCCGGTCAGCATGACCAGCGTCGGCAACAGCGCCAGCAGCAAGGTGTCGTTCAGCAGGTCCAGCGCCCAGATCCCGCGCGTGATCTTGCGCACCGTGGAGCCCGCGAAGGTGTTGGCATGCCAGTCGCTGGAAAAGCGCTGCACGCGGCGGAAGGCGTCCGCGCAGATCGCGCTCATCATCCGCAGCGTCATTGCCGAGATCAATGCGAAGGCGCCCTGGCGCAGGAACAGGCTGGCCAGCCCCAGTCCGATCAGGATGGCGAAGGCCGTCACGGCGGCGTGCCAGGTCGCCGGGTCGGATGCGGTGCCGGCGGTCACGGCGTCGATAAGGCGGCCGGCGTACATGGGCGTGGCGACGTCGGCCAGGGCGGAGGACAGCATCAGGACGGCCGTGACGGCGACGCGGACCGGTTGCCGGCCCCAGTGCCGGAAAGTGAATGCGAGGGCGTCCCGGAAGACGTGCCCTCGAAAATCGAAGCGGAGACGGGACATGGAGGAAAGGGGATGCAGTGAGCGCCGCGGCCGCGGGGAAGGGATGCGGGCGGGCAGGCCACATTATCGCCGACTCCGCCGGCGCGGTCGCGGCGCGGCCGGCGCGCTCGCGGCCTGCTTGTTTCGCTTCGTAAACGGCGGCCCCGCCGGCGACCTATGCCACGCCCTTGAAGTCGTGCATTTCCCGCAAAAAGCCCAGGAACAATTCCGCGCGGTGGCTGAGCGGCCGGGCGGCTTCCGTCACGGCGCAGCCGGCGTGCTGGAAAACCGGGCTGCCGCGCTGCAGCTTCAGCGCGAAACGCTTTTCGAGCAATTGGCCGTAATGGGTGGGCAGGATGCCCTGGTAGAAGCCGGTGGCCACCAGCGCCCCGACCGAATCGAGTCCGCCGGCATCCGGCCCGCGCGTGTAGCGCCCCGAGCGCAGCGCCTGTTCCACGTAGGGATGGGCGCGATAGACCAGGGGCAGGGCGCGGCCGGCCTTCCTGTCGGCGATGCGGCCCGATACGTAGACGCGGTGCGTCTCGGTGTAGAGCGGCAGGTAGTTGAACTCGGGATCGTCGCGATAGCGGCCGCGGATGGCAATGTCCACGCGCTGTTCGCGCAGCGCCTGGTTCAGGTCGGTGAACGACATGACGATGATCTCGGGCTGCACATTGGGCGCGTGCTGGCGCAGCCGGCCCAGGGCCTCCGGCAGTTTGCATTGCGGATGGGTCAGCGTGTGCTCGCCGATACCGATGGTCAGCGGACCGGACAGCACGCCATGCGCGGCATCGATTTCCGGCCGGATGCGCGATAGGGCGCGCAGCGCGCTGGAGGCCAGGTTCAGCGCCACCACGCCTTCCGGTGTCAGCTTGAAGCCGCCCGGCCCGCGCTCGCACAGCTTGACGCCCAGGCGTTCTTCGACCTCGCGCACGTGGCGGCTGATCGATGCCTTGGTCATGTGCAGCTGTTTCTCGGCGGCGGCGAAGCCTCCGGCCTGGGCCGCGCTGCAGAACACGCGCAGCGAACGCAGGTCGCGTTCGTCGAAATCCAGTCTGACCATCGCCATGCCCCGAAAAGGTGAGTCTTTCCGGAACGCGAAAGGTATCGGATTCCGAAACTATCCCGACAAAAAAATCATTTTTTACCAATAAGCGCGCCTCGTAAAGTGTCCTCATCTTCAGCGGCGCCGCCCCGGCGTGCCACGTTACCGGGGTGACGCTCCTTCTTTTCCTGCCGTGAAGGTGCCGTCTACATGGAAACCCTTACTGTCCCGCCGCGTACCGGACACAAGACCCTGCTCTATTCCGAGCTGGTTACCGATCTGGAGAACCTGCGCGCCGATATCGCGATACTCGGCATGCCTTTCGGGGCCGCCTATGGCCCGCACGCCTTCACCAACGACCAGACCCGCGCGCCGCAAACCATCCGGAACCTGACCGATCGCCTGGTGCGCGCCCCCGAGCACTACGACTTCGATATCGACGGGCCGCTGCTGCAGGGTCGCACGGACATCCGGTTCGTCGACTGCGGCGACGTCCTGCCCGATCTTTCCAAGCCTGGCGACCACTACCGGCGCTGCGAACTGGCGGTGCGCCGGATCCTGGGCGGCGGCGGGTTGCCTATCGTGCTGGGCGGCGATCATGGCATCACGACCCCCGTGCTGCGCGGCTACGACGGGCACGGTCCCATCACCCTGGTCCATGTGGACGCCCACCTGGACTGGCGCGATGAAGTGAACGGCGTGCGCGACGGCTTGTCCAGCCCGATCCGGCGCGCTTCGGAAATGCCTTATGTGAAGCACATCGTGCAGATCGGCCTGCGCGCGCAGGGCAGCGGCCGGCCGGCCGATTACGAGGCCGCGCGGCGCTACGGGGCCGACCTGATCACCGCCTATGAGCTGCACGACGTCGGGATGCAGGCGGTGCTGGACCGCATTCCGGACGGCGGCAATTACTACCTGAGCATCGATGCCGACGGCATGGACGCGGCCGTCATGCCGGCCGTGGACGGGCCCGCGCCCGGCGGCGTCACCTTCGTGCAGGCGCGCAAGCTGATACACGGCCTGGTCAAAAAGGGGCGCGTCGTCGGGATGGACATCGTGGAAATCCAGCCGTCCAAGGACAACGCCGCCATGCTGACCTGTGTCACCGCCGGCCGGCTGATCGTCAACCTGATCGGCGCCTCCATCCGCGCCGGCTATTTCGACCGCAAGTGAGAAGCGACCCATGGCACACACACGCATCCGTAAATTCAATACCCGCGCGACCTATCCGGAACAGAAGCTGGACAACGACCTCTGCCAGGCGGTGGTGGCACGCGGCACCTTCGTCTTCCTGCGCGGCCAGATCGGCCAGAACCTGGATACCTCGGAGTCCGTGTGCATCGGCGACGTGGCGGGACAGGCCGAGCAGGCGATGAAGAATATCGACATGCTGCTCAAGGAAGCCGGCAGCAAGCTGGACCACATCTGCAAGCTGACCATCTACATCTCCGACCCGCGCTATCGCGAGGATGTCTACCGCGTGGTGGGCCGCTGGCTGAAAGGCGTGTTTCCCGTGTCCACGGGCATCGTGGTTAGCGCCTTCGCGCGTCCCGAGTACATGGTGGAGGTGGACGCGACGGCGGTTATCCCCGATTGACTTTCCAGGTCGGTAATCCGATAACGGCGTGCCGGTCCTGCCGGCGCGCTGTCCGCGAAGAACATAACAACGCAGCCTTTCAAGGCGGGCCGCATCGACCGACGATCGATGCGGCCAGGCCGCGAGATATCGATGCCGCTGGGAGCAGGCGGAGCGACGCGGGTGTGTCTCGTCCCTGTTCATGGACGAGGCCACGCAGGCCTTTTGTTGACGTGCTTTTTGTCCTGCTCCGGCAGATCTCTTCTTCGTAAGGAAGCGGTATGAAACTAAAACTCCTCGCCATGGCCGCCATCGGCTTCGCCGCATCCCTGTCGGCGCTGACCGCGTCCGCCCAGGATGCCTTGTCCACCATCATGGCCCGCAAATCGATACGCGTGGCCGTCCCCACGGACTACCCGCCCTTCGGCTTCGTGGGCAACGATATGCAGCCGCAGGGCATGGATATCGATATGGCCCGCCTGATCGCCAGCAAGCTGGGCGTGAAGCTGGAGCTGGTGCCCGTCACCGCGCCCAACCGCGTGGCCTATCTGCAAACGAAAAAGACCGACCTGACGATTTCCTCGCTGGGCAAGACGGCGGAGCGCGCCAAGGTGATCGATTTCAGCATCGCTTACTCGCCTTTTTTCGATGCGGTGTTCGGCGCCAAGGGCCTCAAGGCCAATAGCTACGAAGACCTGAAGGGCAAGGTGATATCCGTGACGCGCGGATCGATGCAGGACGAGGAATTGCAGCGGCTGGCGCCGGGCGCGGAGGTCAAGCGCTTCGAGGATAACAACAGCACCATCGCGGCTTTCCTTTCGGGCCAGACGCAGCTGTTCGCCAGCGGTACCGCGGTCGCTTCGGCAATCCAGCAGAAAAACCCGTCCGCCGATCTGGAACTGAAGGTCGTCCTGGCGAACGCGCCCTGTTATGTCGGCGTGGGCAAGGGGGAAACGCAACTGCTGGACAAGGTGAACGCGGTGATCCGCCAGGCCCGGCAGGACGGCACCATCGATAACCTGTCGCGCAAGTGGCTGGGCGCGCCGGCGGGCGAGCTGCCGGACTGACGTCGTCCGGCCGTTGCCGCAACGATATCGCCCGGCGGCTTGCCGGGTAGCAGGACCAGCGGGTCCGCCGCCACCGATAAGGCGGCGCCCGCCGGCACGCGCGGCCAGGGCCCGTCAGCCCTGGCCGGCACATGCTTCCGCGGGGGCGTGGCGCGGGCCGCCGGATGTACAAGGGGAACACGTGATGCAACCGGAACAGGATGCGAGCGCGCACATCGCGCGCTGGGTGGCGACGCTGCGGCCCGATGCGATGCCGCCGGCCGTGCGCGCCCGCGCGCGGGCCTGCCTGCTCGACACCGTGGGCGTGGCGCTGGCCGGTTCGGCCACGGCGGCGGCGCGGTATGCCCGCGCCCTGGCCGACGAGACTTCGGCGCAGGGCGCCTGTACCGCGCTGGGCAGCGCGCGGCGTTACGACGCATGCGCGGCCGCCTTCGTCAACGGCACGGCCGCCCATGCGCAGGATTTCGACGACAACTGCTACGCCGGCTTCGTCCACGGCTCGGCCGCCATTGTTCCCGCGGTGCTGTCCGTGGGTGAACGGCAGGACGCCACGGGCGCCGACGCGGTCAGTGCCTGCGTGGCGGGCGCCGAGTGCGAATACGCGGTGGGTGCCGCCACGCGGTCGCGGCTGTATGAGCGCGGCTGGTGGACGACGGGCGTGCTGGGGCCGATCGGCGCCAGCATGGCGGCGGCCTGGCTGCTGCGGCTGGACGAGTCGCGCACGCACGCGGCGCTGGGGTTGGCGATTGCCGGCGCCGGCGGCATGAAGGCGTGCTTCGGCTCGGATGCCAAACCGCTGGGCGCGGGGCACGCGGCGCGGGCCGGCGTCGCCTGCGCGCTGCTGGCATTGCATGGCGCCTCCGGTCCCCGGCAGGCGCTGGAAGGCGCCAACGGCCTGGCCGACCTGTTCAACGAGGGCATTTTCGACGAGGATCGCATCGGCGCCCTGGGGCGGCACTGGTACCTGGAGCAGCCCGGTGTGGACGTGAAGCGAATTCCGGTTTGCCTATCCTCGCACGCCGCGGCCGACGCGGTCGCGGAGCTGGCGGCCGAGCATGGCGTGTCGGCGGACGATGTCGAGGAAGTCCTCTGCGATGTGCCGCCCATCGTCCTGGCCAATCTGAAGTACGACGCGCCCGCGTCGCCGCGCGAGGCGCAGTTCAGCATGCCCTTCGCCATCGCGGTCACCTTGCTGCACGGCAAGGTGGCGCTGCGCCATCTGTCCGGCGATGTCCTGGCGGATCCGGGCCTGCGGGCCCTGATGGCACGTATCCGGCAGTACAGCGGCGAGCGCTGGCGGGATGACCGCCTGCGCGAGCGCGCGCCGGAAGGCGCGGCCGTGCATCTGCGCCTGCGCGATGGCCGGACGCTGGAGCGATTCCGCGCCGTCGCGCGCGGCGGCGCCGCCGATCCCCTTTCCGACGACGACCTGGCCGGCAAGTTCGGCGAATGCGCCGGCCCGGTACTGGGCGCTTCCCGCGCCGCCGGCCTGCTGGCGGGCTTGCGGGAGGTCGATGGCGCCACGCCGTTGCGCCACATACTGCGGGGCGCCGCCGGCGCCTCGACCGCCTGAGCCGACCGAGAGCGATATCGATGCTGCAATTTTCCGATGTGCTGGCCGCCTGGCCCATGTTCCTGGGCGGGCTGGGCTTTACCGTATTCCTGACTGTGGTCTCGTGCACGCTGGGCACGCTGCTGGGCATCGCGTGCGCGGGCGCGCGGCTGTACGGAGGGCGCATTACGCGCGGCATCGTGGCCTGCTATGTGGAGTTCTTCCGCAACACCCCTTTCCTGGCGCAGATTTTTTTCATTTTCTTCGGCCTGCCCTCCGTCGGCCTGAAGCTGGGAAGCACCAGCGCGGCATTGCTGTCCTTGACGCTGAACCTGGGCGCCTATGCCTGCGAAATCGTGCGCGCCGGCATCGAGGCCACGCCGCGCGGGCAGATCGAAGCCGCCGAATCGCTGGCGCTGAACGGCTGGCAGATATTTACCCGCGTGATCGTGCCGCCGGCCCTGGGGCGCATCTGGCCCGGGCTGACCAGCCAGCTGGTCATCATGATGCTGGCCTCCGCGCTGTGCAGCCAGATATCGACCGCGGAGCTTTCCTACGTCGCCAACTTCATCGCCGGCAAGACCTTCCGCAATTTCGAGTCGTACATCGTCGTGACCCTGGCCTATCTGGTGTTGGCCATCGCCCTGCGGACGCTGCTGGCCTGGCTGGGCCCGCGCTTCATCTTCGGCCGCTTGCCGCATCCATCCGCGTGAACAGGAGCCGGTCATGAATACCTTTTCCAATTGGGACATCATCCGCAACCTGCTGCTGGCCGTGCCCTGGACGCTGGCGCTGTCGGCCATCGCTTTCATCGGCGGCTCGCTGCTGGCGGTGGCGATGCTGGTGGCGCGGCTGTGGAAGCCGGCGACGCTGGGCCGGCTGGTCGGCTGGTACGTGCAATTGTTCCAGGGCACGCCGCTGCTGATGCAGCTATTCCTGGCTTATTTCGGCCTGGCGCTGGTGGGTATCGATACCACGCCGCTGATGGCGGCGACGGTATGCCTGATCCTTTACGCCTGCGCCTATCTGACAGAGACCTGGTACGGCTGCGTGCGGTCGATTCCGGCGGGCCAGTGGGAGGCATCGGCCAGCCTGGCGCTGAACCTGCGCGAGCAGCTGGTGCACGTCATTTTCCCGCAGACCTTCCGCATGTCCGTGCCGCCCACCGTGGGCCTGCTGGTGCAGATCGTGAAGAACACCTCGCTGGCATCGGTGGTGGGCTTCGTGGAATTGACACGTGCCGGGCAGATGATCGCCAACGTCACCTATGCGCCTTTCCTGGTGTACGGCCTGGTATCGCTGATTTACTTCGCGATTTGTTTTCCCTGTTCGCTTCTGGGCCGGCGCCTGGAAAGACGGACGCGTATCCAGTACTGAAACCGAAAAAGGAAGCCCGCCATGCCCGGCAACGATATCAGCCGCGACCGCAACGCCTGCCTGGTGGATATCAAGGGGCTGCGCAAATGTTTCGGCGACCAGGAAGTCCTGAAGGGCATCGACCTGTGCGTGCGGCGCAGCGAGGTCGTATCCATCATCGGCCGCAGCGGTTCGGGGAAAAGCACCTTGCTGCGCTGTATCAACGGCCTGGAGCGTTTCGACGCCGGCAGCCTGACGGTCGGCGGATATGCCTTGCGGCATGGCGACGCTCACGCGATGCGGGAACTGCGGCAGAACGTCGGCATGGTGTTCCAGCAGTTCAATCTGTTTCCCACGATGAGCGCGGGCCGCAACATCATGCTGGCGCCGCGCCTGGTGCGCAAGCTGCCCGAGGCCGATGCGCGCAGGCTGGCGGAGTCCCTGCTCGAGCGTGTCGGCCTGGCGGGCCGTTTCGACAGCGCGCCGCACCAGCTCTCCGGTGGCCAGCAGCAGCGGGTGGCCATCGCCCGTGCCTTGGCGATGAACCCGGAAGTCGTGCTGTGCGACGAGATGACCTCGGCCCTGGACCCGGAACTGGTGGGTGAAGTGCTGCAGGTGATCGAAAAGCTGGCGCGCGAAGGGTCCACGCTGATCATCGTGACGCACGAAATGGGCTTCGCCCGCAAGGTCAGCGACCGGGTCATTTTCATGCACCAGGGCCGGGTGCACGAGGAGGGACCGCCGGAGCAGATCTTCGATTGCCCGCGCACGCCGGAACTGCGCAGCTTCTTGTCCCTCCCAGCGGAACGAGCCTAGCGGGCTCGCGAGCGCCGGCGCAGCACCGCCAGTTGCACCGCGGCCATCAGCGCCAGCTGGATCGCCACGACGAAGAAGGGGGTGCGGTAACTCCCGGTCAGCGTGACCAGTATCGAGAACATCGAAGGCCCGACGAAATAACCCAGGAAAGAGACCAGCACCGAGGCTGACGTCGCTTCCACGATTTTTTCCGGCGGCGAAAGCCGGGCGATCTCGGCGAGGTAGATGCCGTTCCAGCTGGCGGCGAAAAAGCCCGCCGCGCCGGCGGCCGTCCCGGCCAGCAGCAGCGACGGCGATGCTGGCAGCAGCGCGTAGGCCGCCACCAGCGCGGCGGCGATGAAGGCCTGGATCGTCAGGTTGTAGGCGGGGCGGCCGGTGCGATCGGCCAGCCAGCCCAGGAAGATGCGCGCGAAGACGCCGGCGAACTGCATGCAGGCGTAGGCAATGCCGGCGGTCGCCAGCGGCATGCCGCGCGCGGTGACCAGATACGTGACCGAAAACGAGAACAGCGACCCCTGCACGATGGCGAACGAAAAGGCCAGGGCGGAGACCGTCAGCAGCGACGGCGCGGCGCGCAGCACGCGATAGGGCGTCAGGAAGGCGCGCGGATGGATCAGCGCCTTCACGTGTATCGACCGGTGCGGATCGCGTTCGGTATCCAGCCGCTGGCGTGCCGGCGCGATCACGCAGGCGGCGGCGATGCCGATGGCCATGGATATCAGCATGGCGCCTTCCCAGCCCCAGGCGGCCGCCGCCGGGGCCAGGATCAGGCCGGCGCAGGCCGCGCCCGCCGGCGCGCCGGCCTGCTTGATGGAGAAAATCAGCGTGCGATGCCGTGGCGGCGCGGTCGCCGCCAGGATGCGGCTGCCCGCCGGCGGCGAGGGACCGTAGCCGACGCCCATCAGGATGGCGCCGACGATCAGCAGCGGCCAGTAGCCGGTGGCCGCCAGGCCCAGGCCGAAGACGGCCAGCAGGGCGCCGGCCTGCAGCATGCGCACCGGGCCCAGCCGCGCCAGCAGCGGCGCGCCGAACAGCAGGAACAGGACGGTGCCCAGCGAATTCAGCGAGGACAGATTGCCGACCCGTTCCGGCGAGAGGCCGGCGCCGGCCGTGAGCAGCGGCGCGATCACGGGCAGGCTTTGGTCGAGGAAGGAGGCCACGGTTTGCATGCCCAGCGTGGTGGACAGCGCCAGCACCCACAGCGGAACGCCGCCGGCCGCGCCGGCAAGGGGCACGTCCGACGGCCCGGCGGCGGGCGGGATCCCTTGGGATCGTGCGGCATCCGATGCATCCGAGCCGGCGCCTGCGTGGCGGGACGTCGGCGCGTCGGCGTCCCGGGGATCCGGCGAAGGCGGAGACGGCGGCGTGTCTTTCATGGCGGGCATGGCGTCCAGGTGCGCAAGCCGCGGGCGGCGGTTCGCATCGCGCGACATGGTAACGCGTGTCATCGCGGGCGCGTTGCCGGTGCCTGCTCAACCGCCGGGACGCCCTTGGGGCGCGCCCGCGGACGGCGCGCGCCGGACCTGAACAAAATTTCGTTCTGAACCATACAAAACCGAGGCATTCCTCAGGTCCGGCCATCAATAATGGTCGTCGGCCGGACGCCGACTGCGCGATCGGGCCATCAAAAACACAACGGAGACAAACGCATGCCCATCCGCCCCTTCGCGCCGCGCAGGCGCTTGCTGACCACCGCCGCCGCCTGTGCGCTGGCCGTCCTGGCGCCCCTCGCGCAGAGCGCCCAGGCCGCTTTCCCGGACCACGCCCTGAAACTGGTCGTGCCGTATCCGCCCGGCGGCGCCACCGACGTGGTGGGCCGCGTCATCGCGATGAAGCTGGCGGAAGAGCTGAAGCAACAGGTGGTGGTGGAAAACCGCGGCGGCGCGGGCGGCAACCTCGGTGCCGATGCGGTCGCGCGCGCCGAACCGGACGGCTACACGCTGTTGATGGGCGCGATCACATCGCATTCCATCATGTCGACGCTGGAGAAGAAAACCATCTCCTACGACCTGATGCGCGACCTGACGCCGGTGGCCATCATCGCCGCGGTGCCGCTGGTTTTCGTGGTCAATCCCAAGCTGCCGGTGCACGACCTGAAGGAATTGATCGCCTATGCCAAGGCCAATCCGGGCAAGCTGACCTATGCGTCGTCCGGCGCCGGCGCGCCGCAGCGCATGGCCGCCGAGCTCTTCAAGCGCCAGGCGGGCGTGGACATCCTGCACGTGCCGTATCGCGGCAGCGGTCCCGCCATGACGGACCTGGTCGGCGGCCAGGTGCTGACCATGGTGGAAACCGTGCCGGCCGCGCTGCCCTTCATCAAGAGCGGACAACTGCGCGCCCTTGCGGTTACGATGCCCGATCGCATTTCCATGCTGCCCGATACGCCGACCGCGGCCGAAGCCGGCCTGCCCAACTTCAATGTCGCGTCGATGTTCGGGGTGCTGGTTCCGGCCAAGACACCCAAGCCCGTGGTGGATACGTTGAACGCCGCATTGGCCAGGATCCTGGTCATGCCGGACACCAAGGAAAAGCTGTTGCAGCAGGGCGCCTACGCGGTGGCGCCGGCCTCGGCCGACGACGCGCGCAAGCGGCTGCAGGCGGAGGTCGACCAGTGGGCGCAGGTCATCCAGGACGCGAAGATCACGGTGGACTGATGGCCTCGCGGCGCCACGAATCGCAGTATCGGTATCGCGGCGTACCCGCCCACGGGTGCGCCGGTTTCAATGAAGGATAGTCATGTCATCGAAGTCTTCGTCTCCATCCGATGCGGCCGCCGCCAGCGGCATGCGCAAGGGCCTGACCAGCTACGGCGATGCCGGGTTCTCGCTGTTCCTGCGCAAGGCCTTCATCAAGGGCGCCGGCCTGACCGACGATGCGCTGTCGCGGCCCATCGTCGGCATCGCCAATACGGGCAGCGGCTTCAATCCCTGTCACGGGAATATGCCGCAGTTGGTGGAAGCGGTGAAGCGCGGCGTGATGCTGGCCGGCGGCCTGCCGGTGGAGTTTCCGACCATCTCGGTCCATGAAAGCTTCGCGTCGCCCACGAGCATGTTCCTGCGCAATCTGATGTCCATGGATACGGAGGAAATGATCCGGGCGCAGCCCATGGACGCGGTGGTGCTGATCGGGGGCTGCGACAAGACCGTGCCCGCGCAGCTGATGGCCGCGGCCAGCGGCAAGGTGCCCGCCATCCAGCTGGTTACCGGCTCGATGCTGACCGGCTCGCATCGCGGCGAACGCGTGGGTGCGTGCACCGATTGCCGCCGCTTCTGGGGCAAGTACCGCGCCGAGGAAATCGACGATACCGAGATCGCCGACGTCAACAACCAATTGGTCGCCAGCGTGGGCACGTGTTCCGTGATGGGCACGGCCAGCACCATGGCCTGTATCGCCGAGGCGCTGGGCATCGCGATACCCGGCAGCGCTTCGCCCCCCGCGGTGACGGCCGACCGCATCCGCGTGGCCGAACGCACCGGCGCCCAGGCCGTGGCGATGATAGGCGCGCAACTGACGCCTGACCGCATCCTGACCGCGCAGTCCTTCGAAAACGCACTGCGGGTGCTGCTGGCGATCGGCGGTTCCACCAACGGCATCATCCACCTGACCGCGGTGGCGGGGCGGCTGGGCATCAGCCTGGACATGGAGGCCTTCGACCGTATCGGCAAGGAAACGCCCGTGCTGGTGGACCTGAAGCCGTCCGGGCAGCATTACATGGAAGACTTCCACAAGGCGGGCGGCGTGCGCACGCTGTTGCGCGAATTGCGGCCGCTGCTGCATCTGGATGCGCTGACGGTTACCGGACGCACGCTGGGCGAAGAGCTGGACGACGCGCCGCCGCCTTTCCCGCAGGACGTCGTGCGCCCCTTCGGCCAGCCCGTCTTCGCGCAAGGCGGCATCGCGGTGCTGCGCGGCAACCTGGCGCCCGGCGGCGCGATCATCAAGCAATCCGCCGCCACCGCCGCGCTGATGGAACACGAAGGCCGCGCCGTCGTGTTCGAGGACCTGGAAGACCTGGCCCGGCGCGTGGACGATGACGGCCTGGATATACACGCCGACGACATCATGGTCCTCAAGCATATCGGTCCGGTGGGCGCGCCCGGCATGCCGGAGGCCGGCTACATGCCCATTCCGCGCAAGCTGGCCCGCGCCGGCGTGAAGGACATGGTGCGGATTTCGGACGGGCGCATGAGTGGGACGGCGTCCGGGTCCATCGTGCTGCACGTCACGCCGGAATCCGCCATCGGCGGGCCGTTGGCGCTGGTGCGCAACGGCGACCGCATTCGCCTGAGCGTCCAGCGGCGCGAACTGACGCTGTTGGTCGACGATGCCGAACTGGCGCGCCGCCAGGCGGCCTGGCAACCGCGTCCGCCGCGTGAAGGCGACGAGCGCGGCTATCGCAAACTATTCCTGAGCACGGTGACGCAGGCGGACAAGGGCTGCGACTTCGACTTCCTGCGCGGCACGAAGGACAACGGCAGCACGCCCGTCGGCAAGCCCTAGGCGCGTCCGGGCCGGGCGCGGTTCAGTCGCCGCGTGCCGCGCGGCGCGCCGCGGCACGCGGAAACACCGCGCGCGCGTCTTCCAGCAAGGTCTCGGCCAGCGCCGCGCGCGCGCCATGCGTCTGCCACACCAGGCCGACGCGGCGCACGGGCGCGCGGCCGGGCAGGGGCACCCGCGTCAGCGCGTAGCGCGACGACCACAGCGAAGACCAGTCCGGCAGCAGCGCCACCCCCAGTCCCTGGTCCACCAGGGCGGCGACGCCGAGCAGGCTGTCCATTTCCAGCCGCTGGTGCGGCACGATGTGGTGATCGCGCAGGTAGCGGTCCGCCAACTGCCCGCCCAGGACGGAGCGGTCGTAGCGGATGAAGGGCTGGGTGCGCAGCAGTTCGTGCGCGTCGCGCCCCTTCATGGCGGCCGGAGCCACGACGACCAGCGGTTCCTCCATGATGGATTGCCAGCGCACGGATTTGCCGATGGCGAATTGCGGTTCTACCACGACGGCGGCATCCAGTTCGCCGGCCGCCACGCGATGGCACAGGTCCACCGACGCCCCCGGCATGACGAACACCGACAGGCTGGAATGGCGCTCGTACAGCCGCTTGAGCAGCGGCGGCAGCACGCTGGTCATCGCGGATACGAATACGCCCAGGCGCAGCTCGCCGATCGAGGCGTCGTCCTCGGCAAGGGCCGCCAGGTCGCGCGCATCGCGCAGCAGCGCGCGGGCGCGCTCCAGGATGCGCATGCCGGCCTCGGTGGGCCGCACCGAACGGCCGGCGCGCTTGATCAGCGACAGGCCCAGGGTCTCTTCCAGCGCCTTGATGCGCGCCGCCACCGCCGTCGGTGTCAGGTCCAGCCGCCGCGCCGCCTGGGCGAACGAACCGCTTTCGGCGACCGTGACGAAGCTCTGCAGGTATCGGGTATCCATCGCGATGATTTCCGGGCGCGGTCGGTCCAGGGCGCACTGCCCGGCGAGCGCGGCGCCGGGCGAATGCTGAAAAATATTGCGGTGTGATAGTAACGGAACCGGCTTTTTTTCTGTTTCCGGGACGGCCACACTGGCAGGCTGCGGCATGGCGTCCGGTCCCGGTATCCCCGGTACGGACGCCCGGAGCCATAATGATCATTCAATGCGCCGGCGTCCGAACCTCGAACGACCGGTCCGCCCGGAGGAGTCCATCCATGTCCCATCACCACGACCATCGCTTGCGCGGCGTCCTGTCGCCTGTCCTCACGCCGTTCAACCTGGACCGCACGCCCAGCGCGGACGGGCTGGTGCGCCACTGCCGCGCGCTGGTCGAACAGGGCGTGGGGCTGGCGGTCTTCGGTACCAATTCGGAAGCCGCGTCGATGTCCGTCGCCGAAAAGCGCGGGCTGCTGGACGCGCTGCTGGCGGCCGGCCTGCCGCCGGACCGCATGATGCCCGGCACCGGCGCCTGCGCCGTGCCGGACGCGATCGAGCTGACGCGCCATGCGGTGCAGGGCGGTTGCGCGGGCGTGCTGGTGCTGCCGCCGTTCTATTACAAGGGCGTTAGCGACGAGGGCCTGTTCCGTGCCTATGCCAACCTGATCGAAGGCGTGGGCGACGACAGGCTGCGGGTGTACCTGTATCACATCCCTCCCGTCAGCGGCGTACCGATCACCCTGGGGCTGATCGAGCGCCTGCTGAAGGCCTATCCCAAGCAGATCGCGGGCGCCAAGGACAGTTCCGGCGACTGGCATAACACCGAGGCAATGGTGCGCGAATTCGCGGCGGACGGCTTCGACGTATTCCCGGGCAGCGAAGTCTTCCTGCTGCCGGGACTGCGCGCCGGCGCGGTCGGCTGCATTACCGCCACGGCCAACGTCAACGCGGCGGAGATCATGCGCGTCTATCGGGAATGGCAGACGCCGCAGGCGGACGCCTGGCACGAGCGTATCCGCCAGATCCGCGGCATCTTCCAGGCGCTGCCCATGATTTCGGCGATGAAGGAAGCGGTGGCCTGGCAATCCGGCGACGACGCCTGGTCCATCGTGCGCCCGCCGCTGGTCGAGTTGACCGAAGCCCAGGGGGCGGAACTGCGGCGCCAGCTGACGGACGCGGATTACCGGATGCCGATGGCGGAGACGCTGGCGTATTCCAAAAAAGGGGACTATTGACCCGCGTTTCGCCGCGCGGCGATCAGGCGCCGGTTGCCTCCTGCCGCGCCTTGTCCCACACCTGCCGCGCCGCGCGCCGTCCGTCCTCGCAGATGCGTTCCAGGTCCGCATGCACGGGACGGCCTTGCTCGACGACGACCTGTCCGGCGACGATGACGGTCTCCACATCGCGCCCCTGGCCGGTGTGGACCAGGGTACCGACCGGATTGGTCAACGGTACCCAGTGCGGGCGATCGGCATCGAGCAGCACGATGTCCGCTTCCTTGCCCACGGTCAGGCTGCCCAGGCGATCGCCCCATCCCATCGCGTCGGCGCCGCCCTGCGTGGCCATGTGGAAAACATCCGCCGGCTGCCAGGATTCGTCGACCTTGCCTTCCTGGATGCGCGCCGTCGCCAGCGCCCAGCGCATCAGTTCGATCATGTCGCCGTGCTGCGTGTCGGTGGCCAGCGCCATGTTCAGGCCGGCCCGGCGCAGCATGGGCGTCGGGGCCAGGCGACCCGACGCCGCGTTGCATTTGGGGATGTGCGCAACGTGCACGCCGGCGGCGGCCAGCCGGGCGGCGTCCTCCGGCGTGACGTAGATGCAGTGGCCGGCGATCAGCCGGTCGTTCAGCAGGCCGGCTTCGTCCATGACCTGTGTCGACGTCTTGCCGCTGCGCGCATGCACCCGGTCGACCTCGGCCTGGCTCTGGCCCAGATGCGTGTTGACGCGCAGCCCGCGCCGTCCGGCGTGATCGGCGATCCGTGCCAGCAAGCGGTCCGAACAGGTGTCCGCGGCGTGGGCGGCGAGCTGCACGCTGACGCGCGGATGGCCGGCCCAGCGGTCCGCCAGTTGCAGGCCCCGTTCCAGCAGCGATTCGCCGATGGCCGGTTCGTGCACCCATTCGCGCCTGCGCGCGACGCGGTCGAAATCCACATCCAGGATGCGCCAGCTGGCGGCGATGCGCGCGCCCAGGCCGGCGATGGCGTCCGTGGTGCTGTCGGCGTGCGTGAAGTGGTCGCCTATGACGGTGGATCCGGCCAGCAGGGCTTCCATCGCGCCCAGCCGCGCCAGCGCGCAAGCCTGTTCGTCATCCAGGTGCGAGGCTTTCGGGATGCCGGGGGTGTAGGAGGGCGCGAAACCCAGGTCCGCGGCGACGCCGCGCACCATCGTCAGGACGGAATGGGTGTGGACGTTGACGAAGCCGGGCGTGGCGACGCGGCCCGCGCCGTCCAGCGTGCGTGTCGCGGTGGCGCCGGGCGGCGGCGCGTCGTCGATCCAGGCGATGCGGCCGTCGCGCACCCCGATGCAGGCGTGTTCGATGCAGGGACGCACGGGGTCCGCGGTCAGCGCGGTGACGCCCGCGATCATCAGGTCGAAAGCGGGTGCCTGGTTCATGCGGAGCCTCCGGCGGCCGCGTCGTTGCCTGGGAGCGTCCCGTCCGAGCCTGTCTCGATGGGGTCCATGCGGGACAGGGCGGCAAGCCAGGGCGCGTGCCGGCCGGCCGCGCGGCGCGGGCGCGCCGGCGCCGGCCGCTCGCAGGGCAGGAAGCGGCCATGGCCGGAATGGCCGTGGAAGGCGCCGTCCGCGTAGACGACCTGGCCGCGGCTGAGCGTTATCGCCGGCCACGCGCGCACGGTGCGGCCCTCGTAAGGCGTGTAGTCGACGTTGTGATGGAGTTCGGCGTTGCGGATGACACGCGTGATTCCGGTGTCCCAGATCACCATATCGGCATCCGCGCCGATGGCGATGGTGCCCTTGCGCGGATACAGGCCGTAGAGTTTGGCGGGCTGCGTGGAGGTCAGCGCGACGAAGGTGTTGATGTCCATGCGGCCGTCCAGCACGCCCTCGGAAAACAGCAGCGGCAGGCGCGTTTCCAGTCCCGGTATGCCGTTGGGGACATGGTTGAAGGACGTATGGTCGCCTTGCGGCTTCTTTCCGCCCGGTCCTTCGAAGCGGAAGGGGGCGTGGTCGGACGAGAATACCTGGAAGGTGCCGTTGGCCAGGCCGTTCCACACGGCCTGCTGGGCGGCATGGTCGCGCGGCGGCGGGCTGCAGATGCAGCGCGCGCCCTCCAGCAGGTCGCCTTCCAGGTCCGCCGCCGTCAGGAACAGGTACTGCGGGCAGGTCTCGGCATAGATCTTCAGGCCGCGCGTCTGCGCCCAGCGGATCTGCTCGATCGCGTCCGGTCCGGACACATGCACGATCAGTATCGGCGTATCGAGCAGCTCGGCCAGCGAAATCGCCCGGTGCGTCGCTTCGCGCTCGGCCACCGGCGGCCGCGACAGCGCATGATAGGGCGGCGTGTCGAGCCCTTCGGCCAGCATGCGGTCCGCCAGCCAGGCGATGCAGTCGCTGCTTTCCGCGTGGATCATGGTCATCGCGCCATGGCGCCGCGCGACGTACAGCACGTCCAGGATCTGGCGGTCGTCCAGCTTCAGGTCGTCGTAGGTCATGTAGATCTTGAACGACGTATAGCCCTGTTCGATCAGCGCCGGCAGTTCCTCTTCCGTGACGCGCGGCGTCGCGTCGGAAACGATCATGTGGAAGGCATAGTCGATGCAGGCGCGGCCGTCGGCCAGCGCATGGTAGTCGCGCACCGCCTGCACCAGCGATTCGCCCTTCAACTGCGCGGCGAAGGGAATGACGGTGGTGGTGCCGCCGCAGGCGGCCGAGCGTGTGCCGGACAGGAAATCGTCGGCCATGACCGAATCGTCGCCCGTCTTCTGCGCCAGGTGGCAGTGGGCGTCCACGCCGCCCGGCAGCACCCAGCGGCCGGCCGCATCGATTTCCCGCGCGCCCGGCGGCAGGCCGCGCGCCAGCGCGGCGATACGGCCGTCGCGGATACCGATGTCGGCTTCGAAGATATCGCCCGCGGTGGCCACGCGCGCATGGCGCACCACCAGGTCGTAGGGCCGTTCATCCGCCGCGCCGCGCGCCTGGCGTGGCGCATCCGGCATCGGCGGCGTTGCGCTGCCGGATGGGGCGGGTTTCATGCCACCTCCTGGAACAGCGATCCCCAGCCCTGTACCCGCCGCGCGTCGCCGCCGGCCAGCCGCAGGGACTTCCATACCGCCGTGGCGATGGTGTCGTAGATGGGGATGCCGGTTTCGCGTTCCAGTTCTTCCACCAGCGGCGCGCCGCGCAGGTTGGTGCAGAAGATCGAGATCGCGTCCGGCCTGGCCTTGGCCGCCTCGCGCACCATGCCGCGCAGCGTGTCGGCGTCGACCTCGGAGAATGAAAAATTGTCGCGCCTGCCCAGATGGCGTTCGGCGACGCATTCGTAGCCGGCGCCGGCGTAGTTGGCCAGGATGCGCGTCTGGACGTCATCCGTGTACGGCGTGACCAGCGCGTACTTCCTGACCTTGGTGCGTTCGAAGATTTCGTTCAGCGCCAGCACCGATGTGCAGGCCTTGATGCCGGTGGCGGCTTCGATGCGCCGGCACAATTCGACGTCCGCGTCGAATCCCAGCCAGCCGGACGATGTGCCGTTCCAGCAGATCACGTCCATTTTCGCGTGCGCCAGCAGTTCGGCCGCGCGCAGGATGGGGGTGTCGTCGAATTGCGCCAGCGCGCGGTCCGACAGGGCGATTTCCGTGACGGGAAAGCGGCCGAAATGCGCGCTGGCATCGTCCAGCCCGGCGAGCATGGCGCTGGTCACCGGCTCCAGCACGGTGTTGGAGGAGGGGGTCAGCATGCCCAGCAGCAAGCGTTTCGTGGTCATGGGGCGGTTCCTGCGTAGAAGGGAAAGCCGGCGCGCGTGGCGGCGCCGGCGGGGTCAAGGTGGGAAGGCGGCGCGGACGGGGCCAAGGGCGCGTCCGATCCGCGCGCGCGGGCGCCAAGCGTCGCGGGCCGCCCATTCCCGGTCATGCGTTCACGCGGCGCGCGCCAGCGCGGCTTCTTCGCGGATAAGCGACAGCACATGGCGCTTGAGCTCGTTGAACACGGCGGATGTGGTGTCGCGCGGGCGCGGCAGGTCGACGGGTATCAGTTCGCGGATGCGGCCGGGCCGATGCGTCATGACGGCGACCTGGGTGCCCAGGATCAGCGCCTCTTCGACGCTGTGCGTGACGAACACGATCGTCGATTGCGACTTCTGCCAGATGGAGACGAGTTCCTCCTGGATGTCGGCCTTGGTCTGCGCGTCCAGCGCGGCGAAGGGTTCGTCCATCAGGATCACCCCCGGGTTGAGCAGCAGCGCGCGCGCGATGCCCACGCGCTGGCTCATGCCGCCGGACAGTTCGGACGGGTAGTGGTCCTCGAAACCGGTCAGGCCCACCAGGTCGATATAGGGCTGCGCCAGCTTGCGCCGTTCGTCCTTGGACTTGCCGCGCAGGCGATAGGGAAAGGCCACGTTGTCCCAGACCGGCAGCCACGGCATCAGGGTGGCCTGCTGGAAAACCATGCCACGGTCCGCGCCGGGCCGCGTGACGGGTTTGCCTTCCACGGTCACCCTGCCCGTGGTGGGATGTTCGAAGCCGGCCAGCATATTCAGCAGCGTGGACTTGCCGCAGCCGGACGGCCCCAGCAGGCACAGCAATTCGTGGCGGCCGACGCTCAGCGACACATCCTTCAGCGTCAGCAGCTCGGTATTGCGGCGCGCGTCGTAGAAGGTCTTGCCTATGCTTTCGAAAACGACGTGGCTCATCGTGGACTCCTGGCGGCCTGCTGGCTGCCTTGCAGCGTGGATCCGCGCTGCCAGTGCAGGCAGGCGTTCATGATGGTCTTCAGCAGCAGGTCGGACAGATAGCCGAGCAGGCCGATGCTGACCATGGCGGCAATGACCATGTCGTAGCGCAGGAAGTAATACGAATCCCACAGCGAATATCCCAGGCCGCTCTTGACCGCCACCATTTCCGCCGTGACGGTCAGCATCCATGCCGAGCCGATGGCGATGCGCAGCCCCGAAAAAATGCTGGGCAGCGCGGCGGGCAGCACGACGTGGCGCAGCAGCTGCCATTGCGTGGCATCCATCATGGCGGCGGCGCGGATCAGGTTGCGGTCGACGTTCTTCACGCCATGGATGGTATTCATCAGGATCGGAAAGAAGGCGCCCAGGAAGACCAGGAAGATCGCCGGCTTGTTGGCGATGCCGAACCAGATGATGGCCAGCGGAATCCACGACACGGGCGGTATCGGCCGCAGCACCTGTATCGTCGGCTCGATGGTCTTTTCCACCCAGCGCCACCAGCCGATGGCGATGCCCAGCAGAATGCCGCTGGCCGCCGCGATCGCGTAGCCGGCCAGCACGCGCAGCAGGCTGGCGAAGGCGGCCGGCAGCCATTCGCCGCTGTACGACTGGGTGCTGCCGTCGGTGCCGAATATCCAGTCGGCCCAGGTCAGCAGCACGCGCGAGGGCGCGGGCAGCAGCGCGGGCGGGATCAGCCCGGACCGGGAGAATGCCTCCCAGGCGAGCAGGACGACGACCGGGACCACCAGCCGCTCTTTGTGGGCGAATAGACGCATGGGATTCTCCGTGCCGCCGGCGTCAATCGCCGAGTTCGCTCTTCGGTTTGCCGGTGGCCTTGACCAGGAAGCTGTAGTCCATGTGCGCCGGGATCTGGCCGGTGACGTCGGTCGACACGTAGTGCAGGTCCTTCATCATCTTGGCGATCGCCAGCGTCTGCTTCTGGTACATCGCGTAGTCGGGATAGGCGTTGTCCAGGGCGGCGGCGGCGACCTTGGGATCCAGCGCCGTGTACTTGGTAATGCTGTCCATCCACACCTGGCGGTCGGTCTTCAGCTTGTCGACCAGGGTTACCACGGCATCGACCGTGGCCTGTACCGCCTGGGGCTTGGCCTTGATGACGTCGGAGCGGGTAACGATCAGGTTCGTCAGCTTGCCGGCGGCCTGGTCGTAGGGGAAATCGAAATGCTTGCCGGCGCCGGTCATGCGGATCTGCGACGCGAAAGGTTCCACCGTGGACACCAGGTCGATTTCATTGCGCTGCAGGGCGGCCGCGTGGTCGGCGGGGTTGGGGATATTGATGAACTGCACGTCCTTGTCCGGATTGATGCCGTGCGTGGCGAGCACGCCGCGCATGTGCAGGTCCTGGGCGTTGCCGCGCGAGGCGGCCACGCGCAGCGGCTGGCCGGCCTTTTTGCGTTCGGCGATCAGCTTCTTCAGGCTGTCCCAATCGTCGGCCTTCAGGTTCAGGGCGGGCGCGGACAGCATTTCGGAGCCGCCGTTCACCTGGCCGGAAATCGCCACGACATCGAAGCCCTTGTCCAGCGCGGTGACGAAATGCAGGTAAGTGACCTGGGCGACGTCGATGCTCTTGGACACCAGCGCCGTCAGCACGTCGTTGCCGGAGGTAAAGGCGGTGGCGTCTATGGTCACGCCCTTGGCGAGCTGCGGGGTCAGGCCCATGGGCACGCAGTGCGCGCATTTGGCGAAACCGAGTTTGATTTCCGGGTCGGCGGCCTGGGCCGCGCCGTGTGACCCGGCCAAGGCCGCCAGGGCGATGGCTGCCACCGCTTTGATGAAAGACATGGGGAAGGCTCCTGTGTTGCGTGATCGGTACGGGACGGCGGGCCGGGCTGCCGGTATGGCGGCCAGGTATCCGGACGGGATTAAGCAATAGATGTGCCAACTTTCCCAATGGATTGTGCACAATCGTGGATGGCTTTGTTCTCAGCGAAATCGTCACAATCGGGGGGCCCTTGGCCAGGGGGCTGAGCTGTGATCGTGCGCCAGGATGGGGCCGCGTGCACCGGGAAAGCGCAAGGAGCGGTGCGTTCCGGCCGGCTCGATGCGATGGGTCGGCGTCGGCCCGCGCGCGCCGTTCGCCGCTGTCGCCACGGCGCAATGGCCGCGGGATGTATGGCCGGCGCCACGATATGGCGTTTCCAGTTTTCCTTTCGATTGCGCACAATCTAGAATGTCGCTCACACGCGGCGAAGCCTGGCGCGCGTGGCGCCCCAAGCTTCGCCGCAATGCCGTTTTCCTGGATACCGCCCGCCGCCCGTATGGACTCCCAGATCGACAAGAGCTCGTCTTCCCGCCGCCCCGATAGCGACGGCGCGCCGTCCGCCATGCTGGCCAACGAAGAGATCTACCGCAGGCTCCAGCAGGCGGTGTTCGAACACCGCCTGCTGCCCGGCACGCGCCTGGTGGAAGACCATCTGGCCGAGGTCACCGGCAGCACACGCGGGCGCATCCGCCAGGTGCTGGCACGCCTCGCGCACGAAAACCTGGTCACCCTGGTGCCGAACCGCGGCGCCTTCATCGCCAAGCCCAGCGTCGAGGAGGCGCGCGAGGTCTTCGCCATGCGCCATATGATCGAGCCGCCCATGGCCGAGCTGCTGGCGCGCGCGCCCAAGCCGGCGCAGATCCATCGCCTGCGCGCCCATGTGCGGCAGGAAGCCGCGGCGCGCGCCTCCGGCGAGCGATCCGTCATCATTCGCCTGTCCGGCGAATTCCACCTGCTGATGGCGGAGCTAACCGGCAATCGCATCCTGATGCGCACGCTGCGCGAGCTGTGCGCGCAGACCTGCCTGGTCATCACGCTGTACGACAAGCCCAATACGCCCGCGTGTCCCTATCACGAGCACGAGGACGTCATCGATGCCATCGAAGCGCGCGACAGCGGGCGGGCCGCCAGCCTGATGCGCCACCACCTGCAGCACATCGAAGCCACGCTGGCGCTGGAGGAACCCGAAGTCGCGCCGCGCGTGGACCTGCAGTCGCTGTTCGCCGGCTGAACATATCGGCCGCCGGCGCGCGGGGTTGCCCGCGCCGCGTATCGCGCGCGGGGGCAGCCGGTACGGGCCGCCGGCATGGCGGATTTCCCCGGGGCATTGCGCTTCGAATTTCCAGAACGTCCGCTGCGAAAATCTGTAATGGACAGGCCGGTGCGCGGCTTCCAGAATCGGCTTGGTCCTTCTCCTAGCGGAACATCGCCATGCCGGCTTCCTCCGATTCCCTGGTTTCCTGGTCCACCGTGGACCTGCGGCGCGCCATCGGCGACAAGACGATCTCGCCGGTCGAACTGTTGCAGGCCTGCCTGGCGCGCATCGAGGCGCTCAATCCGCATCTGAACGCCATCACCGCCACCTGCTACGAGCGCGCGCAGGAAGAAGCGCGCGCGGCCGAAGCGGCGGTCCTGCGCGGCCTGCCGCTGGGTGCGCTGCATGGCCTGCCGCTGGGCGTGAAGGACCTGGAAGAGACCGAGGGCCTGTTGACCACCTTCGGCTCGCCCATGTATCGCGGCCATGTGCCCGCCGCGGATAACCTGATGGTGGCGCGCATGCGGCGCGCCGGCGCCATTGTCGTCGGCAAAACCAATGTGCCGGAACTGGGGGCCGGCGCGAATACGCGCAATCCTGTCTGGGGCGCCACCGGCAATCCTTTCGATCCGCGCTTGAACTGCGGCGGTTCCTCGGGCGGCTCGGCGGTCGCGCTGGCCACCGACATGCTGCCGCTGTGCACGGGATCGGATACGGGCGGCTCGCTGCGCATCCCGGCCGCCAAGTGCGGCGTCATCGGCTTCCGGCCGTCCCCGGGACTGGTGCCGGTGGAACGCCGCGCGCTGGGATGGACGCCGATCTCCGTGGTCGGCCCCATGGGCCGCGCGATGGACGACGTGGGCCTGCACTTGTCCGCGATCGCCGGCCGCGCGGATTGCGATCCGCTGTCGTACGACGTCGACGCGGCGGCCTTCGCCAGCCTGCGCCCGCGCGACCTCGGCAGCCTGCGCGTCGGCTACACGGTGGACTTCGGCGTATGCGAGGTCGATGACGATATCCGCCGCGCATTCCTGGCCAAGGTGCAGGCCATGCGCCATCTGTTCAGCAGCTGCGACGAAGTGCGGCCGGACCTGGCCGCGGCGCACCGCTGCTTCGATGTGATCCGGGCGGCCAACTACGTGGCCCGCTATCGCGAGGCCTATGAGGCGAATCCCGATAATCTGGGCCCCAATCCGCGCGCCAACTACGAAATGGGCGCTTCGATGACGCTGGCCGACCATACCGCGGCGCACCTGGACCAGACCCGCATGTTCAAGGCTTTCCAGGCGCTGTACCAGGACTACGACGTGATCCTGGCGCCCACCACGCCGGTGACGCCCTTCCCATGGACCCAGCTGGCGCTGGACCGCATCAACGGCAAGCCCCAGGAAAACTACTACCGCTGGCTGGCGCTGACCTATGTCGTGACCTTGATGACCAACCCCGCGCTGTCCATGCCCTGCGGGCGCGATCACGCGGGCATGCCTTTCGGCATGCAGGTCATCGGCGGCTTCCGCCAGGACCTGGCGCTGCTGGAAATCTGCAAATCGCTGGAATGGGCCTGGGCGCGCGATCCCGCGCTGGCCCGGCCGCTGCCGGACCTGGATCGCCTGCGCGCGCAGGCGCCGCTGGATTTCCGCACCGGCATCGTGACCGCGCCGCCCGACCCGGCACTGGTGCGCGGGTCGGCCGGTGCCGCGCGCGCGGATGGCTCGGTGGACGTGGCGGTCTGAACCGCCCAGCCTGCCAGGGCCTGGGGATATCCCCATCAGGGCCACTACGTACAGCCCGCAAAGCCGCGCCGTTGCTGGCTTTGCGGGCTGTTCTAATTTCGGCAACAGCCGCGCGCGAATATTGAAATTGCTGCGTGCCAGCGCCCAACCCTAGAATTTTTGCACCGCGCAAATCTGCGTTTGCCATGGAAGATATGCCTGCTTCGGCGGGCGCCGCGATGCTTCCGTGACGCTTCCCGACGAGGTCCGATGTTCTCGTACGTCCTGCGCCGCCTGCTCGCCACGCTCCCCGTCATGCTGTTCGTCGCGCTGTTCGTTTTCGCGCTGCTCGACCTGGCGCCGGGCGACCCCGCCGCGCTGCTGGCGGGCGAGGACGCAACCGCGCAGGACATTGCCCGCATCCGCGCCACCCTGGGACTGGACCAGCCCTTCCTGCTGCGCTTCGGCCACTGGATCTGGGCGGTGCTGCACGGCGATTTGGGTACCTCGCTGTTCACCAGCCAGCCCGTCTCGTACATGATCGGCCAGCGCCTGGCGCCCACCTTCAGCCTGATGGTCATGACCCTGGTGCTATCGGTGCTGGTGGCCGTGCCGCTGGGCGCGCTGGCGGCATGGCGGCACAACCGCTGGCAGGACCGCGGCATCATGGTCAGCGCCGTGCTGGGATTTTCGATTCCTTCCTTCGTGGTCGGCTATCTCCTGGCCTGGCTGCTGGGCCTGCAGCTGCGCTGGTTTCCGGTGCAGGGCTACGTGCCGTTGTCGCGCGGCCTGTGGGCCTCGCTGTACACCCTGGTGCTGCCGGCACTGGCGCTGGGCAGCGTATATATCGCGCTGATCACGCGCATCACCCGGGCCACGCTGCTGGAAACGCTCTCGCAGGATTATGTGCGCACGGCGCGCGCGAAGGGCGTGCACGATCGCACCCTGTTGTTCCGCCACGCGCTGAAGAATGCGGCCGTTCCCATCCTGACCGTGATCGGCAGCGGCGTCGCCCTGCTGATCAGCGGCACGGTGATCACCGAAACCGTTTTCTCCATACCGGGGCTGGGACGCCTGACGGTGGATGCCATCCTGCGGCGCGACTACCCGGTCATCCAGGGTGTCATCCTGCTGTTCAGCTTCATGTACGTGCTGATCAACCTGGCGGTGGATTTGCTCTATCGCGTCTTCGATCCAAGGATCAAATACTGATGCGCGCCTTCCTCAAGATCCTGCGCGAACATCCCACCATCGCCGTGGGCGGTGTGCTCCTGCTGCTGCTGGCGCTGGTGGCCGTGCTCGCGCCCTGGCTGCATACCGTCGACCCCACCGCGCTGTCGCCCGTCAACCGCACGCGGCCGCCCAGCGAACGCTTCTGGTTCGGCACGGACCTGCTGGGACGCGACGTCTATTCGAGGGTGATCTATGGCGCCCGGGTGTCGCTGATCGTCGGCTTCACGGTGGCCATCCTGTCCACCGTGGCAGGCGTTGCGATCGGGCTTGCCGCGGGCTTCGTGCGCTGGGTGGACGCGGTGGCCATGCGCATCATGGACGGCTTCATGTCCATCCCCACCATCCTGCTGGCCATCGCCCTGATTTCGCTGAGCAAGGCGTCGCTGCACAACGTGATCTTCGCCATCACGCTGGCGGAAATCCCCCGTGTCGTGCGCCTGGTCCGCGGCGTGGTGCTCTCGCTGCGCGAGCAGCCCTATGTGGAGTCCGCCGTGGCGGCCGGCGCCAGCCGCCTGCGCGTGGTGCTGCGCCACATCCTGCCCAATACCATCGCGCCGCTGACGGTGCAGGCCACTTATATCTGCGGCGTGGCCATCCTGGCCGAAGCCGGCCTGTCCTTCATCGGCGCGGGCGTGCCGCCGGCCACGCCGTCGTGGGGCAACATCATGGCCGAAGGGCGGGCGCTGTGGCAGATCAAGCCGTACCTGATCGCCTTTCCGGCCATCTTCCTGTCGATCACGATACTGGCGGTCAATATGCTGGGTGACGGCCTGCGCGACGCCATCGACCCGCGCATGGCGAAAAGGATCTGACCATGGCCACGCAAACGGATTCCAGCCCGCGGGCTATCGATGGCGCCACGCCGCATGCCGGCCGGCGCGCGACCGACAGCGTCAATCCGGCGTCCGGCCGCCGTGTCCTGGACGTCGCCAACCTGACGGTGAGCTTCGGCGCGGGGCCGGAGCCGACGATCGCGGTACGCGATATCGGCCTGCATGTGGACCGGGGCGAAACACTGGCGATCGTGGGCGAGTCCGGTTCGGGAAAATCCGTGACCTCGCTGGCCATCATGCGGCTGGTCGAGTTCGGCGGGGGCCGTATCGCGCAGGGCACGATGACCTTCCACCGGCGCGACGGCAAGCTCGTGGACCTGGCCAAGGCCGGCCATGAGCAGATGCGCGCCATGCGCGGCGCGGACCTGGGCATGGTGTTCCAGGAGCCCATGACTTCCTTGAACCCGGTCATGTCCATCGGCGCGCAAATCGTCGAAGCGATCCGCCTGCACCAGCCCGGCGACGCACGTACCGCGCAAACCGAGGCGCGCCGCATCCTGGATCGCGTCCGCATTCCGGATGCCGCCGCCGTCATGCGGCGTTATCCGCACGAGCTGTCCGGCGGCATGCGCCAGCGTGTCATGATCGCCATGGCCTTATCCTGCAAGCCGGCGCTGCTCATCGCCGACGAGCCGACCACCGCGCTGGACGTGACGATCCAGGCGCAGATCCTGCAATTGATACGCGAGCTGCAACGCGATATGGACATGGGCGTGATCTTCATCACGCACGACATGGGCGTGGTGGCCGAAGTGGCCGACCGGGTGATGGTGATGCGGCGCGGACAGGCCATCGAAACCAACAGCGCGGTGGAGCTGTTCGCGCATCCGCGCGAGACCTACACCCGTGCGTTGATGGCGGCGGCCCCCAAGCTGGGTGCCATGCGCGGCACCGCGCAACCGGCGCGCTTCGAATTGGTGGAGCCCGAGCCAACGCGCGGCGACCCGGCCCCACCGCCCGGCGCGCGCGGCGGCGCGGTCTCTCCATCCCTCGCGCCCGGCGATGCGGCCTCTCCATCCCTCGTGGCCGGCGGCGCGCCCCCCCTGGCCGCCGCGCCCGGCGACGCGCCCAGCCGGCATCCCATCCTGCGCGTGCGCGATCTTGTGACGCGTTTCGACGTGCGCGGCGGTATCCTGGCCCGCGTGAAGCGCCGCGTGCACGCGGTGGAAAACGTCAGCTTCGATCTGCACGCCGGAGAAACCCTGTCGCTGGTGGGCGAGTCCGGCTGCGGCAAGACCACCACCGGCCGCTCGATCCTGCAACTGACCCGGGTCACGTCCGGGACCGTCGAGTTCGACGGGCGAACGGTACGCGCCGACGATCCCTTGTCCCTGCGGGCCTTGCGCCGCGGCATGCAGTTTGTCTTCCAGGACCCCTTCGCGTCGCTGAATCCGCGCATGCGCGTGGGCGAATCCATCAAAGAGCCCATGCTTATCCACGGCGTGGCCAGCGGTGCCGAAGCCGACCGCCGCGTGGCCGCGCTGATGGAGCGCGTGGGACTGGATCCCGCCATGGCGACGCGCTGGCCGCACCAGTTTTCCGGCGGGCAGCGCCAGCGCATCTGCATCGCCCGCGCGCTATCGGTCAATCCGCGCGTGCTGATCGCCGACGAGTCGGTGTCCGCGCTGGACGTGTCCATCCAGGCGCAGATCGTCAATCTGCTGATCGACCTGCAGCGCGAGTTGGGCGTGGCCTATCTGTTCATCTCGCACGACATGGCCGTGGTCGAGCGCGTCAGCCATCGGGTCGCGGTGATGTACCTGGGGCAGATCGTGGAGATCGGCCCGCGCCAGGCCGTGTTCGAGGACCCGCGCCATCCCTATACGCGCAAACTGATGCAGGCCGTGCCGGTGCCCGATCCCACCCGCCGGCGCGAGGTCCGTGTCGACGACGCGGAGCTGCCCAGCCCGGTGCGTCCCCTGGGCTACCGGCCCGACGTGCCGCCGCTGGAGCAGGTCGGTCCCGGACACTTCGTCGCCCGGCACCAGGTGGGCGGCTTGTATTGATCCTTTACGTTCCGCCAGCAGGTGGGCGGATCTCTTCCCCCTTCGAATCGGAGCTGAACATGGACCGCAGGCAATTCCTGATCACCACATCCGCCAGCGCGGCGACATTGGCCATGCCGGCCTATCTGCGGGCCGCTCCGCGCGTCGAGTTCCGCTGGATACCGCAAACCGACCTGACGCTG
This sequence comes from Bordetella genomosp. 11, assembly GCF_002261215.1. Taxonomy (NCBI): domain Bacteria; kingdom Pseudomonadati; phylum Pseudomonadota; class Betaproteobacteria; order Burkholderiales; family Alcaligenaceae; genus Bordetella; species Bordetella genomosp. 11. The sequence goes on from NZ_NEVS01000001.1 coordinate 1,064,925, forward strand.
CTCGACCCGACCTTCACCACCGCGACGATCACGCAGAACCACGCGCAGATGGTGTTCGACACGCTGTACGGCCTGGATAACGACTACCAGCCGCATCCGCAGATGGCGTCGGGCCACGAGATGGATGCCGACGGCCTGCGATGGGTGATCACGCTGCGCGACCAGCTGGTCTTTCACGACGGATCGCCGGTGCGGGCGCAGGATGCCGTCGCCAGCCTGCATCGCTGGGCCCTGCGCGACCTGATGGGCAAGTCCCTGATGGCCGCGACCGCGGAACTGACCGCCTTGAACGACAAGCAGCTGCAGTTCAAGCTGAAGCAACCCTTTCCCCTGCTGCTGCACGCGCTGGGCCGGCAGACCGGCAGCATGGCGGCCATCATGCCGGAGCGCCTGGCCAAGGGGCCGGACGACAAGCCGGTCACCGAGATGATCGGCAGCGGCCCGTTCCGCTTCATGCGGGACCAATGGGTTTCCGGTTCGCGCGTCGTGTACGAGAAATTCACCGGCTATGTGCCCCGCAAGGACAGCTTCCCGCCGCAGTTCAGCGCCGGTCCGAAGATCGTCCACATGGACGAAGTGCGCTGGAACGTCGTGCCCGATCGCGCCACCGCCATTGCCGCCCTGCAGGCGCACGAGGTGGACGGCGTCGAGGCCGTGGACAACGACTTCATCGGCGTGCTGAAGGCCGACCCGTCCATCATGCTGCTCAAGCGCAGCCTGCCCACCGTGGCCATCCTGCGCTTCAATCATCTGCAGCCGCCGTTCAACAACGTGCTGATGCGCCGCGCCGTGCTGGCGTCGATCAATCAGACCGACTACATGACCGCCATCAACGGCACGGAATTCAAGGAGTACTGGAGCGACCGCATGGGCGTGTTCGTGGAAGGCACGCCCATGGCGACCGAGGCCGGGATGGACAAGCTGACCGGCAAGCGCGACCTGGACAAAGTCCGCGCGGATATCAAGGCCGCCGGCTACAAGGGCGAGTCCATCGTCTTGCTCGACCCCGCCGATTTCCCCGCGTACCACGCCGCGGCGCTCGTCACCGCGGATCTGTTCAAGCGCATCGGCCTGAACGTCGATGTGCAGACCATGGACTGGGGTACGGCGGTACAACGCCGCAACAACCAGGATGCGCCGTCCAAGGGCGGCTGGAACGTCGCCTTTACCGGCCTGACCGGTCCCAACAACCTGGACCCGGCGGGCCATCTGGCCCTGCGCGGCAACGGCAAGGCAGCCTGGTGGGGCTGGCCGGACAGCCCCAAGCTGGAGCAGCTGCGCCAGGATTGGTTCAACGCGCCGGACCTGGCGACGCAGAAGAAAATCTGCGAGCAGATCCAGTTGCAGGTAATCGAGGATGTGCCGTATATCCCGTTGGGCGCCAGCTACCAGGTCAGCGCCTATGGCGCGGAATGGAAGGACTTCCAGCCCCAGCTGCCGCTGTTCTACACCGCCCACAAGGCCTGAGCCAGGGAGACGACCATGAACGCATCCGGTCCCCGCGTCGCCGTGCTCGGGTTTCACCTGGAGTCCAACGCATTCGCGCCCGTGTCCGTCGAAGCGGATTTTCGCGCGCAATGCTGGGAAGAGGGCGAGCGCATCAGCGCGCTCGCGCGCCAGGTCAGCCACCTGCCCAGCGAGCTGCCCGGCTTCTACGAGCGCATGGACGCGCTGGGGCCATGGCAGCCGCTGCCCCTGATCGTCATCGGCGCGCCGCCGGGCGGTCCGGCCAGCGCATCGGTATGGGCCACCTTCATGCGCGAAACGCAGGAACGCCTGCGGGCTGTCCTGCCGGTGGATGCCGTGTACATCGCCAACCACGGCGCTTCATCGGCGGAGACCCAGGACGATACGGAAGCCGCGCTGGCCACCATGCTGCGCGACATGGTCGGGCCCGACGTGCCCATCGTGGCCACGCATGACCTGCATGCCAATGTGTCCGAGGCGACCGTCGATGCCCTGGACGCGCTGATCGCCTATCGCACCAATCCGCACGTGGACCAGCGCGAGCGCGCCGCCGAGGCCGCCGACCTGCTGCACGAGATGCTGGCCGGCATGAAAACCGCCACCGCGTATATCCGCCTGCCGCTGACGCCGCCGTCCGTCACGCTGGGCACCCGCGAAGGACCCTATGCCGATCTGATCGCGCAGGCGCAGGCCTGTATGTCGCCAGCCGGGCAGGGGCCCATCGCCAATGTCTCTGTCGTGGGCGGCTTCGTCTTCGCCGATATTCCCAAGTGCGGGCTGACCATCACCGTGACGGCGCGCGGCGACCTGGCGGCGGCGCGGCGCACCGCGCTGGCGCTGGCGCGCGCGGCCTGGAAGGACCGCCACCGCTACGTACCCGACATGATCGATGTCGACCGCGCCGTGGCCATCGCGCAAGCCTCGACCGTGCCGCTGCTGTTCGCCGACGTCGCCGACAACCCGGGCGGCGGCGGGCGCGGCAATACCTCCTGGCTGCTGGCGGCGTTTCATCGCGCGCGCGTGGCCGGCACCGTGCTGGGTGTGTTCGTCGACCCGGATCTGGCGGCGCAGGCGCACGCCGTGGGCGAAGGCGGGGACTTCGAGGCGGTCTTCAATCGCCAGGAATCGGAGTTCTCGCTGCGCTTCGAGGCGCGCGCCAGGGTGCTGTGCCTGACCGACGGCGACGGCGTGGGAAGGCGCGGCGTCATGCGGGGCCGCAAGTTCTCGCTCGGGCCCAGCGCGCTGCTGCAACTGGAGGACTCCGGCCTGCGCGTCATCGTCGGCAGCCTGCGCCGCCAGCTGGCGGAGCCCCGTGTCGTGGAAATGCACGGCATCGATATCGCGACGGTCAGGAATCTCATCGTCAAGAGCCGCGGGCACTACCGCGCCGGTTTCGACGAATTCTTCAGTCCCGATCGCATCCATGACGTCGATAGCCCCGGACTGACGACACCGAACCTCAAGCGCGTGGATTTCCGCCGCCTGCCCAGGCCGGTCTGGCCCCTGGACGCGGACGTCGCCTGGCGCGAACCGGAGTGGGCGGCGCAAGCCGGATAGAAATCCGGCGTGGGCGGTGGGGCGCGCGGGGCTCCGCGCGACGCGCCAGCCCCGGTCTTACGCCGCCAGCGTCACGTCGCGCACGATGGCCTGCACGATGCGCATGACGCTGGCGGGCAGCTCCCGCCCCAGCATGGTCTGGATATGGAAATGCCGCTGGTGCAGGTCGGTATTGGTCAAAGGCACGGCAACCAGTTCGCCGCGCTGGATTCCGGCCAGCACCGTCAGCCGGCTGCCGAAGATAATGGGCCCGTAGCTGCGGCTGAGATTCTGCAGCGCGCCCATGTTGTTGCTGGTCATCACGACATTCAGCTCGATCCCTTCGTGCATGCAGCACAGGTCGACGATGAAGCGGATGGTACTGCCATGCCCCATCAGGGCGACGGGATAGCCGGAGACCTCCTGCATGGACACCACGCTGCGCCGCGCCAGCGGATGGTACGGCGGCATCACGGCGCATACGGGCAGGATGCCGACGTGCTGGATCTGCACGCCTTCCGGCGCCGACAGGCTGTAGCTCACGCCGATATCGTCCTTGCCCTCGCGCACGCGGCGGTTGATTTCCTCGGATTGCAGGATGTCCAGCTGGAAATGCACGCTGGGTTCCGTTTCGCGGAATTGGCCGATCAGGCGCGGCAGCAGCTCGCGGCCGAAGGCCTGGTTGGCGGATATCCGGACCATGCGCTGGCCGACCCGGCTCAGGTCTCGCACGTCGGAGCGCGCCCGCTCCGCGTCCAGATGGGCGCGCCGCGCGTAGGCGGCCATCAGTTGCCCCGATTCGGTCAGCACCATGCCGCGCGCGTGGCGGTCGAACAGCACCGTGCCGTATTCGTCCTCCAGCTTGCGGATCATGCGGCTGACCGCGGAAGGCGCCACGTGCAGGGCCTGCGCGGCGACGGTCAGCGACCCGTTATTGACGACTTCCAGGAAATACTTCAGCGCGGTATTGAGCATGGGGCGATTCGGATTGCGGCGCGGTGGCGGCAGCCACTATGGCGCAAAAGGGCGGCCGCCGCCATCCGGCCCATCCCCAGGGCCGGCCGGGCTATTTCGCCAGCAGGTCCAGGCTGGCGAACAGATCGGCCAGGGTGGGCACGGAGCGCGCCGGCCATATCGCGCTGAGGTCGAAGCTGGGCAGATGCCGGCCATCCGCCACCCGGCAAAAGCGCACGCCGCGGAAGTCCAGCGAGCGGATCCAGCTGGGCAGCAGGCCCACCCCGCAGCCTCCCGCCACGCAGGCCAGCACGGTCAGCGTGCGGTTGGCTTCCTGCGCCACGCGCGGCGCATGGCCGGCCTTGCGCATCGCGTCGAGTATGGATTCGTACAGCACCGGCAATTGGCTGCGCGGATACAGTACGAGGCCGGCCTCGGCGATCTGGGCCAGGTTGACCGTGCCGTCGGGCGCGACCTCGAATTCGTCGGGTACCGCCGCCACCAGGCTATCGCGCAGCAACAGGCGTTCGCGCATGTGTCCGCCCACGGCCACCGGCGTGTGCATCAGGCCGATATCGATCTGTCCGTTCTGCAGGGCTTCCGCCTGTTCGGCGTTGCTCATCTCCCGCAGGATCACCCGCACGCCGGGCGCGCGCTCGCGCATCTGGCGCAAGGCCCGCGGCAGCGTATCGAACAGCGCGGAAGAGACCAGCCCGACGGTCAGCTGGCCGGCGCTGCCGCGGCCGATGTCCCGCGCGCGGGCCGCCGCGGCGTCGATGCGCGCCACGCTGGCGCGTATGTCTTCCAGGATGGCGAGGGCCGCCGGCGTCGGCTGCGCGCCGCGCCGCGAGCGCTCGAACAGGCGCACCCCCAGTTCCTTCTCCATGCGCACCAGGGCCTGGCTGAGCGCCGGTTGCGCCAGGCCCAGCCAGGCCGCCGCGCGGCTGACGCTGCCATGATCGATCACGGCCAGGAAGTAACGCAGATGACGGGTTTCCATATTGAAACGATATATATAAGCGACAGTTTCTGCATAGAAAACTATACATGGCTTGCCTAGAATCCCGCCAATCCCGGACAGGCCCCGAGCCTGTCCCATGGCGCCGGCCGCATCCGTACCGGTCCCGGCGCACGGGTATACGGGGACGAATCTGGAGCCTGTCATGTCTGCTTTCGCCGAATCGGTCTTTCGTCCGCACGCCGCGCAGGCCGGCGTGCGGCTGGCGGCCGTCGATACGCACGCCCATGTGTTCGAACGGGGGCTGGCGCTGGTCGAAGGACGCCGCTATACGCCGGCCCATGACGCGTCCCTGGAGGATTACCTGGCGCGGCTGGACGCGCATGGCATGACGCATGGGGTGCTGGTGCAGCCGAGCTTCCTCGGCACCGACAACAGCTACCTGCTGAACGCCTTGCGGGCCTTTCCGCGGCGACTGCGCGGGGTCGTCGTGATCGAACCCGGCGCGACGGACGACAGCCTGCGCGAGATGGACGCTGGCGGCGTCGTGGGGATGCGGCTGAACCTCGTCGGGCAGCCCACTCCCGCGCTGGACACCGCGCCCTGGCGCGGCCTGCTTGAGCGTGTCGCCGCATTGGGCTGGCACGTGGAAGTACACCTGCCGGCCGCGCGCCTGCCGGAGGTCATTCCGCCCTTGCTGGCGGCCGGCTGTGCGGTCGTGGTCGACCATTTCGGCCGGCCGGATCCGGCGTCGGGCGTCGCCGATCCCGGATTCCGATACCTGTTGCGCCAGGCCGGCAGCGGCCGCGTATGGGTGAAGCTGTCCGGCGCGTACCGTAACTGGCCGCTCGCGGACGTGGCGGCGGCGGGGCGCGAGGCCGCACGGCTGTTGCTGGACGCGTACACCGGCGAGCGCCTGGTGTGGGGCAGCGACTGGCCGCACACGGAGCACCCCGACGTTTCATATGCCGCCACGCGCGAATGGCTGGACCGCTGGATCGACGATCCCGCGATCCGGCAAGCCGTGCTGACGGACACGCCTTCGCGCTTGTTCCGCATCGATCGCTGAGGTACCGAATTACCCGAGTTGTGCCGTTGTTGTTCCGCGCCGACGTGTGGATCCCATGCGCGTCGCCACATAGATACCAGGAGACAAATATGCCCTTCGATTTTCCGTTCCGTCTCGCGCGCCGCTGGCTGGCCGGGCTGGCCATCGCGGCCGCCACGACCGCCGCTTCGGCCGCCTATCCCGACCGCCCGATTACGCTGGTGGTGACCTATCCGCCCGGTGGCACGGTCGATCTGGTGGCCCGCCTGATCGGCCCGCGCCTGTCGGCGGTACTCGGGCAGTCGGTCATCATCGAGAACAAGGGCGGCGCGGGCGGCATGATAGGCGGCGCCTACGTCGCCAAGGCCGCGCCTGACGGCTACACGCTGATGATGGATGCATCCAATCACGGCCAGAACCCGGCGCTGCACAGCAAAATGAACTTCGATACGCTGCGCGACTTCGCGCCGGTCTCGCTGCTGCTGCGCGTGCCCAACATCCTGGTCGTGACGCCCAAGTACCCGGTCAAGACGGTTGCCGACCTGATCAAGCTGGGGCAGGCCACGGACGGCACGCACGTGTACTTCGCGTCCTCCGGCCCGGGTTCGGCCCAGCATCTGGCCGGCGAGCTGTTCAACTTCCTGGCCCACACGCACATGCAGCACGTGCCCTACAAGGGCGGCGGTCCCGCCATGGTCGATGTCATGTCCGGCCAGGTGCCCGTGATGTTCGCCAGCATGGGATCCTCATGGCCCCATGTGCGCGCCGGCAAGCTGCGCGCCATCGCGTCCGGCGGCAGCACCCGTTCGCCATCGGCCCCGGACCTGCCCACCATCGCGGAATCCGGCGTGCCCGGCTATTCCTCTTATGAGTGGAACGGCGTCTTCGCGCCCGCCGGCACGCCGCCGGCCATCGTGAACAAGCTGTCCCAGGCGCTGGCCCAGGTATTGAAGGAGCCGGATGTCGCCAAGCAGCTGACCGACATGGGCGCGGAAATCGTCGCCTCGACCCCCGCGGAGCTGGACACCTTCCGCCGCGCGGAAATCGAAAAATGGAAGAAGGTCGTCGACGAGGCGCATCTGCAACTCGATTGACGGCGTTCGCGTCGCGCGGCTTCCCCGATGGGCAGCGGGATGTCGCGCGGGCAGCTACGCGACTCCGTCAAAGTCCAGTCCATGTTGTATCGTCCCCCCTTCGGTCCGCCGACACGGAAAAAAGGCGGCTCATGGTTGCCGATCTATCCGGTGGCCAGCGGGAGACTCCATGGACCTACGCCAACTCGAATATTTCGTCCACGTCGCGGAACTGGGCAGCTTCACCAAGGCCGCCGCCATCCTGGACGTGGCGCAGCCGGCGCTCAGCCGCCAGGTGCGCCGCCTGGAAATCGAACTGCGCCAGACCTTGCTTTACCGCAACGGGCGGGGCGTCAGTCCCACCGAGGCGGGCAAGCGGCTGCTGGCGCACGGCCGGGGCATCCTTCTGCAGTTCGACCGCGCGCGCCAGGAAGTGGAGGACGCGCGCGGTTCGCCGGTCGGCCGCATCGTCGTCGGCGTGCCGCATTCCATCGGCCGCCTGCTGACCGCGCCATTCGTCGCCGAGTTCCGGCTGGCGTTTCCGCGCGCCATGCTATCCATCACGGAAGGCCTGACCGTCCATCTGCATGAATGGCTGCTGTCCGGGCGCATCGACGTCGCCATTCTGCACGACCCCATGCCCACGCCCGGCCTGGATTTCCTGCCGCTGAGCGAAGACCCGCTGTTCCTGATCGAGCGGCGCGCGAAAGGGCGGGCCGCGCAGGGCGCGTCCATCGCCGTCAAGGACCTGGCGGGAGTGCCGCTGATCATCCCCAGCCGTCCGCATCCCTTGCGCATGCTGGTGGAAACCCGCCTGGCCAGCCTGGGCCGCAAGATTTCGGTCAGCCTGGAGATCGACGCCGTCGGTGCCATTGTCGATCTCGTGACGCAGGGCTACGGTCATGCCATCGTGACGCAGAATGCCTTGCTTATCGCGTCGGACGCCGCCAAGCTCAGCGCCCGCCGTATCGTGTCCCCGCGCATGACCAGCACGCTGGCGCTGGCCACCTCGGCCGAGCGTCCGCAAACGGCCCTGGGCCGCCAGACGGCGGAGCTGATCGCGCGTTTCGTGCCCCAGGCGCTGGCCCAGGCGGCCCGGCGCGCGGGCGGCCGCAAAAGCGAAAGACGCGGGTAGGATCGCGCGGCCGCCACCGCCCGGCGTTTCCGTTATTCATTTCGGGAATATCAGCTAGATCGGAAATGCCGTTCCGCTCTTTCGTGCCCGCGTCTATAGTCACTTTTCAATACATATGACGCGCGAAGCAGGAGAGCGGTGTGTTGATTACCGACACCCAGGTGCATTTGTGGGAAGCCCATCGGCCGGACCGGCCCTGGCCGCCCGAAGAGGTCGAACGCAAGGTCTTCGTGGCCGTCGAGGGCGCTCGCCCGCACCGCGAGGAGCCGCTGGGCGCGGAAGAATTCCTGGCGACGATGGATGCGGCCGGCGTGCAGCGCGCCATCATCGTCCCGCCTTCCCCGGTCGGCGACAGCAACGATACCGCGCTGGAAGCGGCGGCCCGCCATCCCCGTCGCCTGGCCATCATGGGCCGTTTCAATCCCGAAGCGCCCGATGCGCGCGAACGCCTGGAGCACTGGCTGGACCAGCCCAATATGCTTGGCATCCGCATGACCTTCCATAAGCCCAAGTGGAGCGGCTGGCTGGAGCCGGGCGGCATGGATTGGTTCTGGGCCGCATGCGAGCGCCTGGATATCCCGCTGATGGTCTTCGTGCCGGGGCACGTGGACAAGATTCCCGATCTGGCGCAGCGCCATCCCGGCTTGCGGCTGATACTGGACCACATGGCCCGCCGCAGCAACCTGCGCGACGAGGCCGCCTTCGCCGACCTGGACGACCTGCTGGCGCTGGCGCGTTTTCCCAACGTATCGGTGAAGGCGTCCGCGGCGCCCTGCTACAGCAACCAGCCTTACCCCTTCGCCAACCTGGATCCTTATCTGAGGCGCATTTTCGAGGCCTTCGGCCCGCGGCGCACGATGTGGGGATCCGATTACACGCGCCTGCCGTGCACCTACCAGGAATGCGTCGACCATTTCCGTGTCGCGCTGGATTTCCTGGACGCGGACAGCCGCGCATGGGTGATGGGCAAGGCCGCCGCGCAGATCCTGCGCTGGCCCGAATCCGCTTTTGACGACGACGCCTGACGTCACGGGGCCTCCGGGCCCCTTTTTTTCAGGACACACCATCCGCTCCAGTGCGGCAAGCCGATCGCGGCGCGGCGCATTTAAACAGTAAGAACGAGAGACAGACATGAGATCCGTATTCCGTACACCGGCCTGGATGCTGGCGGCCACGCTGGCTGTCGCGCTGATGGCCCCCCTGGGCGCCGCTCGCGCGCAGGCAGGCTATCCCGATAAGCCCATTCGCATGATCGTGCCGTTCCCGCCGGGAGGCGCGGTGGACATCCTCGGCCGCCTGGTGGCACAGCACATCGGCCAGCAGATGAACCAGTCCATCGTCGTGGAGAACCGGTCCGGCGCCAACGGCAGCGTGGGCAACGAGGCCGCCGCCAAGGCCCCGGCCGATGGCTACACCATCCTGCTGGGCGCCAATGGCCTGGCGACCAACGTGGCGCTGTATCCGAAGCGGCCGTTTTCCGAGCTGAAGTCGCTGACGCCCATCGCCTACGTCGGTTCCTCGCCGCTGATCATGATGGTGCCGCCGGATTCGCCGGCCAAGTCGCTGAAGGATATCGTCGATGCCGCCAAGGCGGATCCCAACAAGATCAGCTATGCATCCGCCGGTCCCGGCAGCTCCGCGCACCTGGGTTCGGAGCTGTTGAAGTACGTCACGAAGACCAATATGCTGCACGTGCCCTACAAGGGCGGCGCGCCGGCCATCGTCGACCTCAGCGCCGGCCGCGTGAACTTCATGCTGCTCGATCCGGTGCAGGGCCTGTCGCAGCTGCAATCCGGCCGCCTGCGCGCCCTGGTCGTCGCCAGCAAGGACCGCCTGGCGCTGGTGAAGGACGTGCCGTCCGCGGCGGAAGCCGGGTTCCCCGACTTCGAGGCCAGTGTGTGGTGGGGCTTCATGGCGCCCAAGGGCACGCCGCCGGAGATCGTCGACCGCTTGAATGCCGAGATCAACAAGGCGCTGACCAACCCCGACGCGCAGAAGATTCTGGCGGGCATGGGGGTCACCACCAAGCCCGGTACGCCGGCGGATTTCGGCAAGTATCTCGACGCCGAGGCCGCCAAGTGGGCCACGGTGATCAAGGCGGCGAACATCACGGCGGATTGATCGCCCTGGCTTCGGGCGCGCTGCGCGCCCGAAGCCAGGCCGTCATTCCGTGCGGATTCCCGCGGTATCGATCAGCTTCTTCCACTTCGCGACCTCGGACTTCTGGAACGCCGCCAGTTGCTGCGCGTCCATGCCGCTGCCGTCGATGGCCATGTCGGCGAATTTCTTCTTCACGTCCGGCTCCCGGAGTATTTTCAGGATCTCGGTGCTGAGCCTGTCGACGATGGGCTTGGGCGTGCCGGCCGGCGCGAACACCGCCTGCCACGAGACGACCTCGTAATCCTTCAAGCCCAGTTCCTGCATGGTGGGCACATCGGGCAGGTGCGGGTCGCGCTTCGCGGAGGTGACCGCCAGGGCGCGCAGCTTGCCGGACTGGATCAGGGGCAGGGCCGGCGGGATGTTATCGAAGGCCATGGAGAGCTGGCCGCCCATCAGCGCCTGCAGCACCGGCGCGCTGCCCTTGAAGGGCACATGCATGATATCGACCTTGGCCGTGGCCTTGAACAATTCGCCGGACAGGTTCTGCGACGTGCCGTTGCCCGAGGAACCGTAGCTGAGCGCGCCCGGTTTGGCCTTGGCCGCGGCCAGGACATCGGCCACGCTTCGGAAAGGGCTGTCGTCCTTGACGAGCAGGGCATTGCCCAGCTTGCCGGTCAAGGCCACCGGCACGAAATCCTTGACCATGTCGTACGGCATGTTCTTGTACAGGCTGCCGTTGATGGAGTGCGAACTGATGGTGCCGCCGACCAGCGTATAGCCGTCGGGCTTGGCCTTGGCGACGTAATCCGAACCGATATTGCCACCGGCGCCGGGGCGGTTTTCGACGACGACCGTGGTGCCCAGGGCCGGGCCGAGCTTGCTGGCGACCAGGCGTCCGATGATGTCGGTGGCCCCGCCGGGCGCGAAGGGAACGATATACGTAATGGGTTTGCCGTCGGGCCAGGCGGCGTCGGCGTGCGCCGTGGCGGCCAGGCCAAGGGCGCAGACGGCGGACAGGGCGAGTCGGGTGGCAGCGTGCATGGTGTCTCCTTTTGCATTTTGCTTATGGCTGCGGAATATGCGTAAGTCGCGCCCTCTGTCGGGGCGCTAGGCCGCGAGACCCACGGTGCTGCCTGTGCGGGCCGCCGCGCGCCATGCCGCGTCGCCGGGTCGGGATGCGGCATGGCAGCGCCATAGCATATACCGGTCGCGCCGGCCCGCCTTGGCTACCAGCGGTATCGATATCCCGCGACGATGGCGCGGGAGTGGGATACGTGGCGTCCTTTGCCGACTTCGATATCCGCGTACAGCAAGTGGCGCCGACCCACTTCGGCCTCGGCCCCGAGACCGATTTCGAAACGGTTGCCGGACAGGTCCGTGCCCAGCGAGGCGCCATCGGCATGTATCGCGCCGCGATTGGCGAATTCGCGCAGCCAGTTCGCACGCACGTAGGGCGTGGCGATGTCGCCATTGCCCAGGTCGATGGCGCGCCCGGCGCGCACGCCGGCCTGGGATTGCAGCGAATGGCCGCCGCGATCGTGTACCGCCGTGCCGTCGCTCAAGGTATAGCGCGCGGGCCCCGCGCGGAAATACGACAGGCCGGCATGGGGTTCGACGAACCAGCCGCGCGCCAGGTCCAGGCGGTGTCCGGCCGCGATGGCGATGCCGGCGCCGACATGATGGAACCGGCCCGTCGCCGGATCGTCGAAGGCGGACCCGCGCGCCTGTACCGTATTGCGATAGCGCCCCGCGGATGCCGCGACGCTGGCGTAAGCGCCGTTGTCCAGCCGCAGGACGGCATACGCGCCGAAGAGCGCCGCCGACGTGCGGCCCTTGCCGTCGTCGAAGCGGCGCTGCGCGTCGACCTGGCTGGCGGTGACACCCAGATGCCAGCGGCCGGCGGTCACGTCGACGGCCCGGTCGGCCCCCAGGGTATAGCCCCACAGCGACTCGGTATAAGGTTCGCCATCGGCCTGATGCAGGTGCTGGCGCGTATCGATGCCGCGTATCCAGATGCCGGTGTCCTTTCCGGCCGGCAAGGCGTCCATCGGGGTCGCGCGCAGCGTGCGCGTCCGGCTTTCGACGGGCCGCATCGCGGCTGTCCATAGCGTACTGGCAGACGCGATGCCGCCGTTGTTGACCAGGGCGTTCCGGATGGCCCGCGACGGCTGGGCGGCCGGGGCGGCATCGCCGCCGTCCTTATCGAGGGCCGCGGCAAGCGCGCCGCCGGCATCGATCGCCGTGGCGCCGTCCCCGCCGTCTTTCCCTTCCGTCTCAGCCTTGTCCGGTGGCGCGTCTCCGTGGGCGGTCTCGCCGTCCTCCGGCGTGGTGTGCGCGCCGGTCGTGTCCGAGCTGCCGCCGCGATCCTCGCCATCGTCTGCCTGGCCGGGGGTATCGCCGGTGCCGGGTTGTTCGCGCGGGTCGCCGCCATCGGCAGGGGCGTCCGGCAGGGCGTCGTCCGTTTCCAGGGACCATACGAAACCCGTGGCGGTCTCGGCTTTTTTCAGCGTGTAGCGGTGTCCCAGGACATCCACGGCCTGGCCGGCGTTCTCCAGCGCGAAGGAGGCATCGCCCTGGCGCGCGCGGACGATGGGCACGGCGCGCGCGCCCGCGCGTTCGCCCGGCAGGGAGTGGTCGGTGATCAGTACGGCATACGAGCCGTGGGCGCGGCCCCGTATGTCCAGGCTATCCGCCAGGCCGCGCGCCAGATGCGTACGCATTTCGAAACGCCCGTTGCCCTCCAGGCCATCGCGCACGGTCAAGCTGTGGAAGCGCGGCGCGCCGTCGTGCCTGCCATGCGATTCGACGAAACGCAGCGTCGCGCGATCGGCCATCGCCATGGCATCGATGGCGGAATTCCCGTCCATGGCCCAGGTGCTGCTGCCGTCGATGCGGACATGGCCGCCGATATCGGTATGGCCCTCCCATACCGAACCGTTCGCCAGCTGGATGTGCGCCCGCGACTGCGGCATGCCGTGGATGTCGCCCTCCGCCAGCGTGTCGTCGAGCGTGAGCATGGTGTAGTACGTCTGGCCGGGCCGCTGGGGCGCCGCCCCCTGGAGGCGGACGACTTCAAGCAGCGTATTGGACGCGCTGTGCACCTCTGCCCGCTTGAAACTGAAGACAGCGCTTTCGTCGGGCGAATCCGCCCATGCGCGCAACGATGTCCCGTAGCTTTTCAGCGTTGCGCGCGTGTCCTTGCCCTCGAAACGGAATCGTCCCGCCTCGTTGCCTACCGCATAGGGCGTTTGCGGGCCGGTCATCAGCGAGACGTCGCTCAGGTGCGCGCGGGCCCGCTGAAGCGCCACGGCCGGGGAATTCGCGCCTTGCATATGGATGAACCCGCGCGTGATCCGCACGGTCGTACTGGCGGGGTCGCACCGGGTTTCACCGTTCTTCACCGCGCATGCGGACCTGCCGGAGACATCCAGGCCGGCGCTGTCGTTGCCCTGGCTGTACAGCCAGAGATTCTTGCCAGTCACCGTGGAATTCTGGGTGGCCAGAATGCCGGTGCTGGAGGGGCCGTTCAGGATGGTTCGCACGCCATTGAATGTCACGTTCCGGTTGGCGGTGACATGGATCGCGGTGTTGTGGGATCCCTTGCCGAAAATCCACACCGGCGCGTCCGGACGCGCTGCCGACGCCGGTGTCGTGTCATGCGCCTGCGACATCGGCGCGCCAAGATGGATGGGGCCGGTCGCGCCGACGACGTGCAGGCCATGCGCGCGGTTGCCGTACAGGGTGATGGTCCCGCTGTCCATGCGCAGTTCGCCGCCGGTGGCATAGGCCCAGTCGGGCAGATCGTCGCCTCTTTGGTCGAAACCGCCCAGCCCATGCGCCCGGTCGCCGCGCGTGGTGATGCGGGCGCCCGTGATGGACAGCCCGGCGGCGCCGCTGAAGTAGACACCGTAGGCATCGTTGCCGGCGGTATGGAGTTCGGCGTCGGTAATATCGGTTGCCCCGAAATCGACGGCCGTGACGGCGTGTGCCCAATCGTCTTGCGTGCGTATGGGGCCGCGCACGCGCGTGCGGCGCCCGGGATTGCCATCCGTGGCTTCGACGGTGCGATCGGACCAGTTGTATTCGGCCGCGTATTCGTCCGCGCGGGCATCGCCGATGGGATAGGCCAGCAGCGCGAGCACGGCAGCACCGGCCACCTCGCGTTTGCGGGGCAGTCCCAGGCGCGGCTTTTGGCCGGCCGGGGCAGCGGCGCGTGCCTTGTCCTTGCGTACGCGCCCATCGCGCGGTCCATCAACATGTGGTCGGCCCATGGCGGCTTGATCCTCCAGCATTTGCAAAGCGCCTTCCAAGGCCTGGCGGGGTGCCTGGCGTACAACGACAATCGGCCGCGATCGTCGTGACGGACGATCGCGGCCGGCTGTACGTGAGAAGGTCAGAGCGGGTATGTGCGCGCGGGATCCTTTCTGTTCCGTGGAGGCGCGCGCCGGCCCGGGGGCGATTCCACGCATCCCGGTCCGGCGCCACGGCGGTGGCCGACGGTTTACCAGCGGTATTGCAGGCCGACGATCACCATGCGCGATTCCTCGAAGCGCCTGCCTTTGGCATAGCCGGCATCGAGGACCAGGCTGTAGGCCTTGCCCAGGCGCGCCTCGAAGCCGGCGCCCAGTTCGACCCGGCCGCCGCCCAGGTCCGCTTTCAGGGCCATGCCGTTTACGGTGACATGGTTGCGGTTGCCACGTTCATAGGCATAGCCGGCGCGCAGATAGGGCGTGACGCTGCCGCCATTGCCGGTGCCGATCACGCGGCCGATGCGCGCGCCCACCCGTCCTTGCAGGGAGTGGCCGCCATGGTCCCGTACCGGCGTGCCGTCGCTCAGGGTGTAGCGGGCGCCGCCGACGTACAGGTAGTCCAGGCCCGCGTGCGGTTCGGCGAACCATGCGCGAGGCAATTCCACGCGATGACCCGCTTCGATGGACGCGCCGATGCCATTGTTGCGGAAGGCGCCGGCCAGGCGTTTGCCGTCCGTCGCCTTGCCGTGCATATCGTGGCGATAACGGCCTGCCGCGACGATGGCGGTGGCATAGCTGCCCTGGGGGCCCAGGAAGGTCGCGTAGCCGCCGACATGCGCGCTGCGTGTGCGGCCCTTGCCGTCGTCGAAGTCGCGGTGGCTGCCGGCCTGCGCGGCCAGCAGGCCGATGTGCCAGCGGCCGGCCGCGACGTCGATGGCGCGATCGATGCCCGCGACGAAGCCTTGCAGGTCCTGGCGGTATTTGCCCGTGAGCGGGTTGTCGATCTTCTGCCGGGCGTCGGTGGCTTCGAGCCAGATGCCGATGCCCGAGCCGTCGATGGCATGGGTGCCGCCGGGCAGCGTGGCCGCGTTGCCCTGGCGCGCGGCGCGCAAGCGGCGGTTCAGGGCGGCCAGTTGTGCGTTCCAGATGCCCTGTCCGGCGGCAAGGGCGGCGTTGTTCATTGCCAGCGTGGCGCCGGTGGAAAGCGGCGTGGGCAATGGGGGCGGGGGAGGCGCCGGTTCGGGCGCGGCCGGCGGTTCCGGCTGGGACTGTTCCGCTTGTTCCGTCGCCTCGCCTTCGCCGCCGGGCGGCGCTTGCGTCTCGGATTCCGCATCCGTTCCGGCAGGGACGTCGTGGGCGTTCGGCTCCGGCGGGGACCCGGCATCCGGGGCGGGTTCGCCGTCGAGGGGCGGTTCGCCTTCCGGCGCGGGCGTGGGTTTGCCTACGGGGGCCGGAGGGTTTCCCGGTGTGGGGGTCGATTCGTTCACGGGCGCCGGAGGGCTTTCCGGTGTGGGGGTCGGTTCGTTCACGGGCGCCGGAGGGTTTCCCGGTGTGGGCGTCGGTTCGTTCACGGGCACCGGGTGGCTTTCGGGCGTAGGCGTTGGCTCGTTCACGGGCACGGGATGGTTTTCGGGTGTGGGCGTTGGCACATTCACCGGCACGGGATGGCTTTCCGGTGTCGGCGCTGGCTCATCCACGGGTACCGGTGCGAGCACGGGGCCTCCAGGGTCGTTTCCGGGTCGGCGCCCGGGTGGAGGACTATCGTCGGGTCCGGGGACTACGGTGGGGGGAATGCTTCCGGGCCTGGGCGGGCTTCCGCCGGGGATGCCGCCGACCGGCCCGGGGATAGTTTCGGGCCGCGGGGTATCGGGCCGCGGGCTATCGGGCTTGCGATCCGGTTCACCCTGGCGGCTTGGCGGCGCCTCGATCGGGGCGCGACGCGTATGTTCCGGATCCACCCGCGCCGTTTCGTGGAAGCTGTAAAAGGCCGCCGGCGTTTCCGCAACCGTTTCCCGGTAGCCGCGCGGAGCAGGCAGGTCCAGGGTCGCGTAGCCGCGAACGAAGGGCGCGCCTTCGGGCACCGCCAGCACCGTCACCGCCGGGCCGTCCTTCGACGCTTCCTTGTGCAGCTGGAACGCGTGGCCCGCTAGCAGGACGCGTTCGGCCTTGTCCGGCAGCGCGTAGTTCGCGGGCCCGCCTCGCGCCGCGTGGAGCAGTTCGATGGATGTCACGGTATCGGCTGGCGTACCGGTATCCTTCAATGCAATGACGATGTCGTCCCGCACGCGGCCGCCGACCAGGATTTTGTCGCTGTCCCGGTTCGCGGCATCGACACGCATGGCGATTTTGCCGTTGCCGCGCATGTCCTGCCGTACCTGCAGGCGATGAAAGTCCGCCGGCTGCGCGTCCGCGGACTCGGGCTGCCGGAAGGCGATCGTCCCGCGGTCCAGCGCGACCTCCTGCACCGCCGCATTTCCGTCCACCGCCCAGGTGCTGCCCGGACCCGCGGTCACCGTCCCGCCGATATTCGTATGGCCGTCCCATGTCGATCCGTCGCGCAGCGTGACGTTCACGCGTGGGGCCCTGGTGCCACCCCAGATCTCGCCGCGCGCGTCGCTTCGTTCCAGCGACAGGTTCACATGCGCGGGCTGGGCGGTCGCGTCATCCGCGTGATCGTGGCCCGCCTCCATCAGGCTATGCGAGCCGCTGCGGATGGAGACATTGCGGAAGTCGAAGCTAGCCGCGGGCAGGCCGTCGGCGGTCCATGCCGCCAGGGCCGAACCCGTGGCGCGGATCGTGGCGCGTTCCCGCCTGCCTTCCATGTGCAAGCTGCCGCCCTCGTTGCCCACGGCGAAGCGGGCGCCGGCCGCGGTGGCGATGGAGACGTCCTCCAGGAACACGTTGCCGCGCACGATCTCCACGGCGGGCGAATTGTGTCCCGTCATGTCGATGAAACCGTCCGTTAGCTTGACCACCGATGGCACCGGGCATCGCTCGGCATCGGCGCGCCGGGCATCGCCGCGCACGCGCATTCCGAAACTGTCCGGGCCGGACACCGCGATGCCGGCGTTCCTGCCGGTCACGCCGGCGCCCCCGCTGACGGAAAGCGCAACCGCGCCGGCCTGTGTCAGCGCGATACCGACGCCATTGAATTCCAGGCTCCGGCGTCCGTCGATGGCGATACCGATGGCGTTCGCGGCGGAGCCTTCGATCCGTACGTCCGGTGCCTGGGCGCTGGCCGGCCCGGTGTAGCCCATGCTCCATAGCTTCGGCGGGCTCAGTTCGCCCAGCGGCCGGCCCAGGCGGGCGGTCGGTGTCGTCACATCCACCGCGACGCTGCCCGGGCCCTGGATCGCGATCGTGCCGCGGTGCACTTCAAGGGTGCCCTCCGGTGGCGGCTTCTGACCGGGCGCTTCCGGCGGCACGCCGCGCATGCCCTCCACCGCGTGCGCGCGCGCTCCCCGGGTCAGGAGGTGGACATCCGTCATCACGACGCGGGCGCCGCCGCCGTAGTACAGCGCATAGGCGTCGTCGCCGTGCGTCGTGACGGAGCCGGACACCACCGCCGCGCCCGCCTCCAGCGCCTGGATGCCATGTTCCCGGTCATGCCGCGTCACGATAGGCCCCTGCACACGGGCCAGGCCTTCGGGATTGCCGTTGGTGGCCTGGACCGTCGTATCCGCCGGCCCGAACTGCCTGACGTGCTGGCCGCCGTAAGCCGGATCGGCAGCGCCGGCCAGCAGGCCGAAGGACGTCGCGCCGTACAAGGCGCGCAGGATCCACGGCGCCTGGCCGCGGTGGGTCGCCGGATGTCCGCCTGGTGGGCGGATGCGCTGGAACATCGGGGGTGGGTACGACGATGGCGGGGATGCAGGGTGTTGCGGGTCAGACATACTGCTCCTAAAGCGCTAAGGGTGGGAAAAACCGGTTGCTGCGTACTCTCTGTGGTGGATGGGAATTCGCCGCGGGCCGCAAGGCGCGCGGACGGATAAGCCGGCCTGTCGGGATGCGCCGGGGCGAGCGGCCGACGGGCGCATGGCGCGGCAGCGCATCGCGGCAACGGCGCCGGGGAAAAGGGCTACGGTGGAGGGCGGTGCGCTTCGCCCGCGCGTGGCGCCGCAACAGCGGGCGCATGCGTTCGAGGCGGCATCGACGCGACGATGGGCAGTACTTGCCCGCGCACGCCCGGTTCATCGGACGTGCGGCGCGCGTCGAGCGCTAACAGCGAAGCGTCAGCAGGGAGGTCGCGCGTAACGGTGCCCGTTGAGGGAACCGCGCGTTCCTCCGAAGAAGGTAAAGCGGGGAGGCGCCATGAACCGCGGGCGCGCCACGATCCGGGTGGTCAGGGAGTGGAACTGCGGAAGCGGGGAGTAGGTCAACGAAGTCATCAAGCTGCGGGGTCTACGGCCAGATCGATCTGGGTGCAACAGGGTTGGGTCATGAAGAGGCCCATTCGTCGCGCGCGTAGAAGACGGGGTTCCTGTTTGATGCAGGAATTCCCCGCCTCCATAACTTATAGGACTTACTCTTAGCGACGGCGCCGCCGGATCGAGCCGATGACATCCCGCGTAACCGGCAGCGCTCCGCTCAGGGAATTACGCCGCAGGCCGCGCGCGCACCGCCGCCGCCCAGCGGCAGGGGATGGTCGCTATGGTTGTCCCCGCCGACGTGGATCATCAGCGCGTGCTTGTGGACCTCGGCGAGCTTCAGGCGTGGCGCCAGTACGGGGTTGGTGGCGTTGCCCGCGGCGTCGACGTATAACGCGGGCAGGTCGCCGCGGTGGCCGTCGCCCCATGGGCTGCCGTGCTTCTTCGTCCCGTTCGGGTCGTAGTGGCCGCCCGCGGCCCCGGCGGGCACGGGCTTGCCGTCCTGCTGCGAGGGGCCGCAATCGCCTTTTTCGTGGATGTGGAAGCCGTGCAGGCCGGGCGGCAGGCCCTTCAGGTTGGGAGTCAGGAGCAGGCCGTACTTGTTTTGCGACAGGGTGACGGTGCCTATGTCCTCTCCTTTGCCGGTGGGGGTGGCCAGCGCCATCGGGACCGTGACGTCGGCCCGCGCGGGAGCGGCCGCGAACAGCGCGGCGGCGGCCACCGCTGTCGCCGCCAGCAGGGCCTTGCGGGAATGGGAATGTTTCATCGGACCTCCTTCCGGGAATGGCCGGCGCCGGGTTGGCGGCCGGTGTGCCGAGTGTGACCGAAGCTTGCGCATTCGTCAGCCGGCAATGCGTTACCGGAGTTTGGTCAGGCCAGGACGCTGAAGCCTATGGTCGTGGCATCGGCATCGCTGCTGGCGAACACGTCGCCGCCATGCATGGTGGCCACCGCCTTGACGATGGCCAGGCCCAGGCCATGGCCATGGGTGTGGCCATTGTCGTGGCGGGCGGCGTCGACCCGGTAGAAACGGTCGAACAGCCGTGGCAAATGCACGGGGTCGATCGCCGGCCCTGGATTGGAAACGGCGATGCGCACCGTGCCGGGCTGCGACTCGATGCGGACGGTGATGCGGCGCCCGCATTCGGTATGCTGGATGGCATTCTGCAACAGGTTGGTGACCGCCCGGCGAAAGCGCGCCGTGTCCAGCGAGGCCTGTGCCTCGGTGTCGCCTTCGATGTCCACGGCCAGGCGCATATCGTCCAGGACGAATTCGAAGAACTCGATGGTCTTGCCGACTTCCGCCGCCACGGGCGTGCGCACCAGTCCGGTGGCGGCTTCGCCCTGGTCGGCGCGGGCCAGGAACAGCATGTCGTTGACGATGGCGCGCAGCCTGTCGAGCTCTTCCAGGTTGGACTGCAGCACTTCCTCCAGGTCCGTGGCGCTGCGGCGGCGCGAGAGCGCGACCTGGGTCTGGCCGATCAGGTTGGTGAGGGGGGTGCGCAATTCATGGGCGACGTCGGCATTGAAGGCTTCCAGGCGGGTATAGGCGGTTTCGAGCCGGCTGAGCGCGCCGTTGAAGGCGCCAGCCAGGTCGGCCAGCTCGATGGGCAGCGTGGCGACGTTCAGCCGCTGCGACAGGTGCCGGGGGCTTAGCATGCTGGCTTCGCTCGATAGCCGCTGCAGCGGCAGCAGGCCCATGCGGGCCACCCAGTGGCTTAGCAGCATGATCAGCAGCACGGCCGACAGCAGCAGGCCGGCCAGGGCGATCAGGAAGGTATGCAGCGTATGGAAGTAGGGGGCCGTCTCCATCCCGACGATG
Source organism: Bordetella genomosp. 11 (assembly GCF_002261215.1). NCBI lineage: Bacteria > Pseudomonadati > Pseudomonadota > Betaproteobacteria > Burkholderiales > Alcaligenaceae > Bordetella > Bordetella genomosp. 11. Next base: position 1,085,635 of record NZ_NEVS01000001.1, read on the forward strand.
AACTTGACCGTGGGACGCTCCTGCAGCGCCGGGACGGTGCGGACCAGCACGCGCATGGGGTATTCGCGGCCGGGCATGGCGATGCTGTAGAAGCCGTCGGCCGGCGGGCTGGCGGCCAGGCTGGGGGGAACGTCCCTGCCATAGGCGTAGGCTGGATCCGGGCTCAGGATCCAGAAGCGCAGGCTGCCGTCGGCCGGCGTCAGGGTGTCCATCTTGGTTTCGGCGCGGCTCCAGCGTTCGGTGCTGCCCATGCGGTTGAGGGCATACAGCATTTCGTTGGCGGTGGTGTCCAGCACCTCGGTCTGCTGGCGGGCCAATTCCGCCCGCAGGACGCCGTATAGGGCGATGCCGATCAGCGAAAAGGTCAGCAGCGCAACCGATGCGAACATCAGCGCCAGGCGGGTGGTGATGGAACGCTTCATTCGGGCAGCGCTTCGTCGCGCTGTTCCAGGACATAGCCCATGCCGCGTATGGTATGCAGCAGGCGGACGCCGAAGGGCGCATCGATCTTGGCGCGCAGCCGCTTGATGGCCACTTCGACGACGTTGACGTTGCTGTCGAAGTTCATGTCCCAGACCAGCTCGGCGATCGCGGTCTTGGAGAGGATCTCGCCCTTGCGCCGTGCCAGCACGGCAAGCAGGGCGAACTCCTTGGCGGTCAGGTCGATGCGCACGCCGGCGCGCTGCGCCTTGCGGCTGGCCAGGTCGATCTGCAGGTCGCCGATACGCAGGTGCATGGGCTCCTGGGCGCGGCCGCGGCGGGTCAGGGCCTGCAGGCGGGCCAGCAGTTCCAGGAAGGAAAACGGCTTGACCAGGTAGTCGTCGGCGCCGTCCTGCAAACCGCGTATGCGGTCTTCCACACCGTCGCGCGCCGTCAGCATGATGACGGGCGTCTGTCGCATGCGCCGCAGTTCGCGCAATACGCGGAAGCCGTCCAGCCCCGGCAGCATGGCGTCCAGGACGATGACGTCGTAATCATGCTCCAGGGCCAGGTGCTGGCCGTCGATGCCGTTGTGCGCCAGATCGACGGTGCAGCCTTGCTCGGTCAGCCCCTTGTGCAGGTAGTCGGCCGTTTTGAGCTCGTCTTCGACGATCAGGATTTTCATGCCGCTCTTTTACCCTATTTCTGCACCAGTGGCTCGTCCTGCCTGGTGCCGTCCGCGCCGGCCCGCCGCGCCGCCTTGCGATCGGCGCGGGCCTGCCTGCGCTTCAGGTACCAATAATGCGCGCGGTCCAGGTAAAGGTAGACGACGGGCGTGCTGAACAGGGTCAGGGCCTGGGACACGATCAGCCCGCCCACCATGGCGTACCCCAGCGGACGCCGCAGCTCGGCGCCCTGGCCGTTGCCCAGCATCAGCGGCAGGCCGCTGAGCAGCGCGCACATCGTCGTCATCATGATGGGGCGGAAGCGCAGCAGGCAGGCCTGGTAGATGGCTTCCTGGGGCGACATGCCGTGCTCGCGTTCGGCGTGCAGGGCGAAGTCGATCATCATGATGCCGTTCTTTTTCACGATGCCGATCAGCAGAATGATGCCGATCAGCGCGATCACGCTCAGGTCGTAGCCGCCCGCGCGCAGGATCAGCAGCGCGCCCAGCCCCGCCGAAGGCAGGGTGGAAAGGATCGTCAGCGGATGGATGTAGCTTTCGTAGAGAAAGCCCAGCACGATATAGACGGCGATCAGCGCGGCGGCAATCAGGTAGGGCTGGGACTTGAGCGAGTCGCCGAAGGCGCGCGCGGCGCCCTGGAACGATCCGACCAGCGTGGCCGGCACGCCCATGGCCGTCTTGGTCGCGTCGATCGCCTGTACCGCCTCGCCCAGCGACGTGCCGGGCGCCAGGTTGAAGGACAGGGTTACCGCCGGGAACTGGCCCTGGTGGTTGATGGCCAGGTAACCCGTCTTGGTGGTATCCAGCTTGACGAACGTGGACAGCGGAACCTGCTCGCCGGTCAGCGGGGATGTCAGATACAGCTTGCTGAAGAGGGAGGGATCCCGCTGCAGCGCCGGCGTGACTTCCAGCACGACGTGATAGCTGTTCAATTGCGTGAAGTACTGCGCCACCTGGCGCTGGCCGATGGCGTCGTAGATGGTGGAATCGATCAGGGCGGGCGAAATCCCGAAGCTGGACGCCCGCGCGCGGTCGATGGTCAGGGTGGCGGTGGGCGCGTTGCTTTGCTGGTCGGACGCGACGTCGGTCAGTTGGGGCAGTTGCGCGAACCGCGTGGCCAGCCTGGGCGCCCATTCGTTCAGTTCGTCCAGGTTGGAATCGGTCAGGGTGTACTGGTACTGCGTGCGCGACAGGCGGCCACCGACGTTGATGTCCTGCCCGGCCTGCATGTACAGCGTAACGCCTTCCACCTGCGCGACCTTGGGCCGCAGGCGGCGGATCACCTCGTCGGCGCTATCCTTGCGGCCATCTTCCTTGGAGCGCAGGCCGATATAGAACCGGCCCGTGTTGAACTGGGTCGGATCGCCGTTCATGCCGAAGGCCGCCACGTCCTTGTCCTGGCGCACGATATCCGCCAGCCGCACCATGCGGCTGTTCATGGCGGCGAACGAAGAGTCCTGCGCCGATTGCGCGAAGCCGAAGATGTAGCCCGTATCCTGCTGCGGAAAGAAGCCCTTGGGGATCGTCAGGAACATCAGCACCGTAACGGCCACCGTGGCGATGAAGCTCATCAGCGTGATGAACTGGTGGCGCAGCACCCACTGGAGTCCGCGCTTGTAGCCGCCCAGCATCACGTCGAAGCCGCGCTCGAACAGCATGAACAGCCGCCCGTGTTCGCGGCCATGCTGGTTCTTCAGGTAGCGCGAGCACAGCATCGGCGTCAAGGTCAGCGACACAATGACCGAAACCAGGATCGTCAGCGTGACGGTGACGGCGAACTCGCGAAACAGCCGGCCGACGATCCCGCCCATCAGCAGCAGCGGGATGAACACGGCGACCAGCGATACCGAGATGGACATGATGGTGAAGCCGATCTCGCCGGCGCCTTTGTAGGCGGCCTCCAGCGGACCCATGCCGTCCTCCACGTGGCGATATATGTTCTCGAGCATCACGATGGCGTCGTCGACAACAAAGCCCACCGCGATCGTCAGCGCCATCAGCGACAGGTTATCCAGGCTGAAGCCGGCCACGTACATCATGGCCGCCGTTCCCATCAGCGCCAGCGGGACGGTGATGCAGGGTATCAGCGTCGCGGCGACGTCGCGCAGGAAGACGAAGATGATCATGACCACCAGGACGATGGTAATGATCAGCGTGAACTCCACGTCCTGCACGGACGCGCGGATGTTCTGCGTGCGGTCGATGATGGTGTTGATCTGCACCGTCGGCGGAATGGCCGCGCGCAGGCGCGGCATGGCGTCCTTGATGGCGTCGACGGTATCGATCACATTGGCGCCCGGCTGCTTGCTGATCTGCAGCACGATGCCGCGCCCGTTGGTGATCGTATTGCCGGGCGCCGCCGCCGGGCCGGCGTAGGCCCAGGCGGCCAGTTTGTTGTTCTCCGGGCCGTCCACGGCCACGCCGACATCGCGCACGCGGATCGGCGCGCCGTTGCGATAGGCGATCACCATGTCGTTCCACGGGGCCGCCTTGAGCAACTGGTCGTTGGTGTAGGTCGTGAAGCTTTGCGTGGGCCCGTCGATCGTGCCCTTGGGCTGGTTCACCGTGGTCGTCGCGATGACGTTGCGCACATCCTCCAGGCTCAGGCCCAGCGACTTCAGCTTTGCCGGGTCCACCTGCACACGCACAGACGGCTTCTGCTGGCCGCCGATATTGACCAGGCCGACGCCCTTGATCTGCGAAATCTGCTGCGCCAGGATGTTGTCGGCGTAGTCGTTGACTTCGGTGATGGGCAGCGTGTCCGACTGCACGCTCAGGATCATGATGGGGGCGTCGGCCGGGTTGACCTTGCGGAAGGTCGGCGCGTTCGGCAGGTTGGACGGCAGTTGTCCGGACGCGGCGTTGATGGCGGCCTGCACGTCCACGGCGGCCGACTCTATGCTGCGGTCCAGGTCGAATTGCAGCGTGATCTGCGTCTGGCTCTGGCCGCTGAGCGAGGTCATCTGCGACAAACCGGCGATCAGCGAGAACTGCCGCTCCAGGGGCTGGGCGACGTTCGACGCCATGGTCTCCGGACTGCCGCCCGGCAGGCTCACCGTTACCTGGATGGTGGGGAAGTCCACCTGCGGCAGCGGCGCCACGGGCAGCAGCGGCCAGGCGGCGATGCCCACCAGCAGGATCGCCAGCGCCAGCAGGCTGGTGCCGATGGGGCGCTTGATGAAGGTGGCGGAAATACTCATCGGCCTTCTCCCTTGGGCGCATTGGCGCCCGTGCCGGCCGCGCGGGCATCCGGCGCGCCGGCGCGCGTAGCGGTGGCGGCCGGCGGATCGGCCATCGCGGTCGCCGCTGCGGATTCACTCGTGTGCAGGCCGGGGCGCAGCTTGTATTGCCCGTCCACGACCACGCGTTCGCCGGCCTTCAGGCCGTCGTCCACCACGGCGACGTTGTCCTGGATCACCGCCACGCGGATCGGCTGGATGCGCGCGATGCCCTGGTCGTCCAGCGCATAGGCATAGGTGCCGTTCTGGCCGCGCTGCACGACGGCGGCGGGCACCGTCAGGGCCTGCTTGCGCACGCCCAGCTGCAGCCGCGCGTTCACGTACTGGCCGGGCCACAGCACGTGGCGCGGGTTGGGAAACAGCGCCTTCAGCTGCACGGTGCCGGTAGTAGTGTCGATCTGGTTGTTGACCAGCACGAGCTTGCCTTCGCCCAGCGGCTGGTTGGATTCGCGTCCCAGCGCCGTCACGGGCAGTCCCTGCGGCGTGTCCGCCATCGCGGTATTGATGTCGCCGACCGCCGATTCCGGCACCGTGAAGATGACGGAGATGGGATCGATCTGGTTGATGACGACCAGGCCGCCGGTGTCGGTCGCGTGCACGATATTGCCCGGGTCCACCAGCCGCGCGCCCACCCGGCCGCCGATGGGCGCGGTAATGGTGGTGTAGCCAAGCTGGACCTGCGCGAACGCGACCTGGGCCTCATCCATCTGCACCGTCGCTTCCAGTTGCGACACCAGCGCGCGCTGCGTGTCCAGTTGCTGCTGCGTGGCGGCGTCCTCCTTGGTCAGCTGGGTGAAGCGCTTCAGGTCCAGGCGGGCGTTGACCAGCTGCGCCTGGTCCTTGGCCTGCGTCGCCTTGGCCTGCGCCAGCTGCGCCTGCAGGGCGCGCGGATCCAGTTGCGCCAGCATCTGGCCGGCCTTCACGTCCTGGCCTTCGACGAAGCCCACTTTGTCGAGTTCGCCGTCAACGCGGGTTTTAACGGTCACCGACTGGTTGGCCGTCACGGTGCCCACGCCGGTCAGGTAGATGGGCACGTCCTGTTGCTCGACCCGCGTGGAGGTCACGATAACGGGCGGCGTCTTGGGTGCTGGCGCGTCGGCCGATTCGGCTTTTCGCGTCATGCCCCAAAAGACGGCGGCGACGGCGACCAGCGCCACGCCGGCGACCGCGAATCCGGCGCGGCGCCGGGACAATGCATCTGCCATGATCTTCGCTCTCGTTTCCTGGAATTCGTTTCGCGTCAGTGGACGGCGGTGCCGGCGTCGGCCATCGGCGTATCCAGCCGCGCGGCGTTCCAGCCGCCGCCCGTGGCCTTGATCAGCGCGACGCTGGAAAGCAGGCGTCGGCCCAGCAGGTCGACGGCGGTGCGTTCATTGGACAGGGTCAGCGCCTGCGCGGTGACCACGGTCAGATATGTGGTGGTACCGGCGCGGTACTGCGCCAGCGCCAGGCGCTCGGAAAGCCTCGACGCTTCCACAGCCTGGTCCTGCGCGACGCTTTCATTGGCCAGTACGCGCAGGTTCGACAGGTTGTCCTCGACTTCCTGGAAACCGCCCAGGACGGTCTGCTTGTATTGCGCGACCGCGGCATCGAAGCCGGCGCGGGCTTCGTCCACGCGCGCCCCTCGCAGCCCCCCGTCGAATACCGTCTGGGCCAGCGCGGCGCCCAGCGACCAGATACGGCTGGGCGTGTTGAACCACTGCGACAGCGCGGCCGTGCCGCTGCTGAAGCCAAGGCCGCCGCTCAGTATCAGGTCGGGATAATAGGCGGCTTGCTCCACCCCGATCTGCGCGTTGGCGGCGGCGGCAAGGCGTTCCGCGCTTGCGATGTCCGGCCGCCGCTCCAGCAATTGCGACGGCACGCCGGCGGGAATGGCCGGCACATTGGCCTGCCAGCTTTCGGGCGCGGGCGGCAGCGTGAAGTCGGCGGGCGCGCGGCCGGTCAGGATGGCGATGGCGTGTTCGAGTTGATCGCGCTGCGTGTCCAGGTCGATGGCGGACGCCTGCGCCGTGCGCAGTTGCGCTTCGGCCAGCGCGACATCGGAACGCAGGGCGACGCCGGCGTTGTACTGGCTTTGCGTAAGTTTCAGCGAGCGCTCGAAGGCGGCGATGGTGCGCGCGAACAGGGCCTTCTGTTCGTCCGTGACGCGCAGCTGCAGATAATCCTGGGCCAGGGCGGCCTGCACGCTCAGGCGGGCGGCGGCCAGCTGGGCGGCGCTGGACTGCGCGGTGGCGTTGCTGGCTTCGACGGAGCGGCGCACGGCGCCCCAGAGGTCGGGTTCCCAGCTGGCATCGAGCGTGGCGGCATAGGTATTGCCCAGTTTGGTGCCGCTGTTGGTCATGCTGCGCGTGCGGTCGGCCGATACGCCGGCCGTCACCTGCGGCCAGAAAGCGGCGCGCGCCTGTGCGACGAGCGCGCGGGCCTGCCGATACTGCGCGGCGGCCTGGGCGATGGTCTGGTTGGCAACGTTGGCCTGGGCCATCAGGCGATCCAGGGTTTTATCGCCGTAGATCTCCCACCAGTTCTGGTTGGGATCGACCTGGCCGGGCTGCGCGGTCTTCCAGGGGCCGGCTTCCTTGTAGGCGGCGGGGATTTCCATGGTCGGGCGGACGTAGTCGGGCCCGACGGCACAGCCGGACAGCAGCGCCAACGCCGACAGCGCGGCCGGAACGAAGGAAAGGCGGCGCCCTGCACGGCGCCCGATCGGGGTAAGGGCAATCATGATGCCCGTACTGTACGAAGCGATCCGGGACGATAGGCTGTCCGAAAACTGACATTCCTGTCAGTTACATGGGGCGCGCCTCGGGAGCCGAGCGGAAATCGCCTTTTTGGGAGTGCGATTTCTTATTGTGCAGGGGACGCCTTTACCCATGGATATGGCGTCTCCGTTGACCGTGACGGCCGTATCGGTCGCTGCGTCATAAACCTGGGAAGAATGGCGTAGCCGGCCTATTTTTCGGATGCTTTGAATACGGCTATACGATTGGCCAGCTTGTCGGAAGTGGGCGAGCCGTTCAGACCCGAGAGGTAAAGCACACTATTGGCGCTGTCCACCCATGTTCCCGGCCTGCCCGCGTAATCCAGGAAGGTGGGCAGCGGGTCGCCGGTAAGCGTGACCTGCGTGTCCGTTCGTATATCGACGACCGGTGCTTGCGCGAACACCTCTATCGTATAAAGCAGTCCCAGGTTCTGGTCCAAAGACGGGCAAACTTCAGAGCCGCCGACGATCGTGTTTTCCCCGCGTGTGAAGTTGCCGCCAGGATCCACGGTATACGGCATGATGTATCCGTCGGAGTCCGGGTCGTAGCCGGTGTAGGCCTTATTGAACCGGGGGTCCGGGTCGGCGTGCATCAGCAGGCTGCGCGTGGTGGGCTTCGCGAGCAGAAAAGAAGTGACCTTGTTAGTGGTCAAGTCCGCGCATAACACCTTGGAGTAGCTTTCATCGATCGTGTACAGCTTGTCGTCGCCGTGAAACGCGATCCGCCGTTGCGTCATGGTGCTGGACTCATCCACGTCCAGGGGCAGGAAAGCCAGGGCGGCGTTGCCGGGGTAAGGGATCACCGTCGCAGTCGAGTTCTGCAACGCGTCGGCGTAAAAGAATGCGTGCAGTTGTGGAGGCTTGGACTTGATAAAGCCGTAGATCTTTCCATTCCGTTCCAGCATGTTCTGGACCCTGCCGGTAACTCCCCCCGGCATGCCGACGTAATTGTCGAAGGTAATGGTGTGGCTGTGCGACCAATCGGTGCTGTCGGACGGCGGACCGCCGGAGGATAGCGGGCTGCGATACACCTCCACGAACGG